>CBDFAZ010000001.1:0-57114 GCA_965245685.1 uncultured Streptococcus sp.
GTGCTGGAAATCTACAATGCCCTGCGCCCTTACCGGTCTTCCAAACAGGAATTATTGGACATTGCCAATGAATTGGAAAACCAATATGGAGCTGTTATCTGTGCGGGCTTTGTCAGAGAAGCCGCTGAAAATTATGAGCGCCGCAAGAAGTTGAAAGGCGACAACTAATCCGGTTTTATCAAGGCTATTTTGGGTTGAAAAAAGATTGTTATCACTGCTTTTATAAATGCTACTCAAAATAGCCTAATCTTGGTGGAGGTGAAAATGTGAAACGAATCATTGGAGTAGACATAGGAAATTCTTCGACCGAGTCTGCCTTAGCTGAAGTGCAAGATGATGGAAGCATTCACTTTCTTGCCTCAGCCATTGCGGATACAACAGGTATCAAAGGAACCAAGGAAAATGTCCACGGGATTTATCAATCTCTGAGAAAATTGATGGAGCAAACATCCCTTGAACTAGGACATGTTGATTTGATTCGGATCAATGAAGCGACGCCTGTTATCGGTGATGTTGCCATGGAAACCATCACAGAGACAGTCATTACTGAGTCTACTATGATTGGTCATAATCCTCGTACCCCAGGCGGTCTGGGTCTAGGGATCGGACTCACGGTAGATATTCTCGATTTGGTTCATCATCCGATTGATGGGAAATACATCGTGGTAGTGCCGAAGATTATTGATTTTGACTTGGTTGCCCAGCTGATTAATGCCTATCTAGCCAAGGGCTATCAGATTACCGCTGCAATTCTGCAGGCGGATGATGGGGTTCTGGTCAATAACCGCATTAGTCGGAAGATTCCAATCGTGGATGAGATTCTCTTTATTGACAAGGTTCCTTTGGGAATGCAAGCTGCTGTTGAAGTGGTAGAGCAGGGGAAGGTGATTTCTCAATTATCCAATCCCTATGGCATTGCGACGGTCTTTGGCTTGAGTGCAGAAGAGACGAAAAGTATTGTTCCCATTGCCCGTGCCCTCATTGGCAACCGCTCGGCTGTCGTGATTAAGACACCGGCAGGTGATGTTCAGGCTCGGACGATTCCAGCGGGCAGTATCCAAATTATCGGCAAAGAGCATACCTTAAAGGTGGATATTTCCAAGGGCGCCGATGAGATTATGGAGAAAATCATCTATGCTGGCGAGATTAGCAATGTTGTCGGAGAAGCGGGAACCAATGTTGGAGGCATGTTGGAGAAGGTTCGTCAAACCATGGCTGACCTGACCGAGAAAGAGCCTTCCGACATTTATATCCGTGACTTACTGGCTGTCAATACTTTTGCTCCGATTTCTGTGCGCGGTGGTGTGGCTGGAGAATTTTCTATGGAGCAGGCTGTCGGCATCGCCTCTATGGTAAATTCTGACAAGCTGCAAATGTCCATCATTGCCCAAGAAGTCGAACGAGAGCTGGGAATTACCGTAGAAATCGGTGGAGCAGAAGCTGAAGCAGCTATCCTCGGAGCCCTGACTACACCAGGGACAGATCGTCCTTTAGCGATTTTGGACTTGGGAGCAGGCTCGACAGATGCTTCCATTATTGATAGCAGAGGGGAAATCATGGCTGTCCATCTAGCCGGTGCCGGTGATATGGTAACCATGCTGATCAATTCGGAGTTGGGACTGGAAAATCATCATCTGGCAGAGGACATCAAACGATATCCTTTGGCCAAGGTAGAAAGCCTCTTCCATATCCGGCATGAAGACGGCACTGTTCAATTTTTTGATAAGCCGCTATCTGGAGATTTGTTTGCCAGAGTCGTCATCGTTAAGGAAGATGATGAGTTTGTTCCTATTGATGATGGAGACTACTCTATCGAGAAAATCAAACTCGTTCGGCAGTCTGCCAAGGAAAGAGTCTTTGTTACCAATGCAGTTCGGGCTCTCAAGCGTGTCAGTCCTACTCAGAATATTCGAGACATTCCTTTCGTTGTCATCGTAGGTGGCTCAGCTTTGGACTTTGAGATACCTCAGCTAGTGACAGAAGCCCTCTCTCAGCATGCCATTGTAGCTGGTCGAGGCAATGTGCGTGGCTTGGTGGGGCCTCGAAATGCAGTAGCGACCGGACTGATTTTGACCTATGTCAGAGAGAAATGGGGGGCCGGCTATGGAATTAGCTTATACTAGAAAACCCACCATTAGGCTGATAGCTACGGACAATGCTCCTGCGGATAAGGTGGCACAAATCGGCTACGGTATTGAAGAGGAAGGCATTCCTTTTAGTCTGGTCAGCCCAGATGAAGTTAGCGATCCTGTATCACTAGCGCATGTGGCTGCAACTCAATCCCAGCTTTTAGTAGGGATTGCCTGTGACGGGCGAGACGCAGTCCTCCATTATCGTAACCTGCCGCTTGAAAAATTTATCTATCGCATCAAAGATTATTCCGCTATACCAGACCATGTCTTGCGCCTATTTGGCTCAAACGCAGCGCGTTTGGTCAAGGGAGTCCCGTTTAAAAAATCTGATCTGTTAGAAGCATCTTTTTGACTTGTTCCGATCAATTCAAAAAGATGTCCGTATCAACTACTGAAAAGAGGTGAAATAGATGGCTAGAGATAGAGAGAAAGACGAGCTCAGCAGTCCAGAACTATCAAGCTGGGGAGGAAACTCAGAATTGCAGGACAGCATTATCCAAAAAGTCCTTGCCAAATGCCAAACCTTACTGGATAAAGAGCCTCTTCTTTTCACAAATATCTATCAGGATGCCTGGGAATTGGTGACAAGGGCCAGACGCAAGGCTGAAGAGCTGGGACTAGCCGTCGTAATAACGGTGGTTGATTCAGCAGCACAAGTTGTGATGACCTATCGTATGGAAAATGCCTTGTTAGTGAGTAACGATATGGCTTATAAGAAAGCTTATACAGCTGTCGGCATGAGAATGCAGTCCAAGGATTTAGCACCTTTAACTCAGCCTGGCCAATGGCTCTACCAGCTGGAAACGATGACTGACAATAAGGTCGTTAGTTTAGCAGGTGGCATTCCTATTTATTGCCAGTCAGAAATGATTGGCGGTATCGGCGTCAGCGGAGGAAGTTCTGAAGAAGACCAGTCCATTGCTGAGTATGCTGTAGGTCTGTAGAGAAGCAAGCTAATTAAATAATATCAGAGGAGAGAATACCACTTGCAATCCATGCTCTGGAGCTAGGGATTTTCTCCTATTTTACGAGCATATTTCTCTGGTAATCTCTTGAAATCTATGGCGTGCGGAATAAGCAACTTAGATGAGAGAGTATAAAGTATTTCAAAATGAAGGAGTATGGAGTATGGAAAAATATCTAGGTGAATTTTTGGGCACCATGGTTTTGATGGTTTTTGGGAATGGAATCGGAGCGTCTATCAGTCTTAATAAGAGTCTTGCAAAAGGTTTCTCTCCCAATTGGTTTACCGTTGTATTTGGCTGGGGCTTAGCAGTGACCTTGGGTGTCTATACGGCAGGATTTTACAATACTGGCGGTCACCTTAACCCAGCTGTCACTATTGCCTTTGCGGTGGGTGGCATCTTCCCTTGGGAGCAAGTGGTGGGCTATATCATCGCTCAGATTCTAGGGGCCTTTGTCGGAGCCGCTATTGTAATGCTCTTCTATTATCCCCATTTCAAAGAAACCAAGGCAGAAGAAGGAAATTCAGTTGGCGTATTTGCTACTGGACCAGCCATCCAGAATCCAGCATTTAATCTGCTCAGCGAAATCGTTGCGACTTTCTTCTTCATCTTTGCACTTTTGATGATAACGCACGGCGAAATCACGCCTGGACTCACTCCGCTCTTAGTTGGCTTCCTAATTATGGCGGTCGGCTTGTCTTTGGGTTCGACGACAGGTTTTGCCCTCAACCCAGCTCGGGACTTCGGTCCGCGCCTTGCTTATGCCTTCTTACCAGTTCCGAATAAAGGAGATGCAAACTGGGCTTATGCTTGGGTGCCAATTGTCGGACCGACTATCGGCGCAGTCTTGGCAGTCTTGGCAGTCAATGCTATGTAATATACAAAATAGTAAATAAGCTAGCCGACCATTTGAAGCTAGCTTATTTATCTAACAAGCAGCAATGGAAAGTTTCAGTTTTCAAAAAACGTTATTTGAAAAAATCACTGTTTTCATTGCTCAGGAGAAAAATATGTCTAAAAAAATTTTTGCGATTAATGCGGGCAGTTCGTCATTAAAATTTCAACTGCTCAGTATGCCCGATGAAAGCCTTTTGGTGAAAGGAATTTTTGAAAAGATTGGCTTAAAGGAAGGCATTTTTAAGATTGAATTTGAAGGTCAAAAAGAAAAGGAACTGCTGGCCATTCCCTCTCATCAATTTGCGGTGGATTACCTACTGAACTTTCTTTTGGAGCGGAAGCTGATTGCTTCTCTGGACGAGATAGATGGAGTCGGTCATCGCGTAGCCCATGGCGGAGAATCTTTTGATGATTCTGCTTTGATAGACGAGAAAGTGCTATCCATCATTGAGAAACTGTCCTTCCTAGCTCCTAGCCATAACCCTGTCAACTTGGTAGGGATTCGAGCTTTCCAAAAGGCGCTGCCGGAGACAGGACAAGTGGTTGTGTTTGATACAGCCTTCCATCAAAGCCTTTCAGAAGTCTATTATCTCTATCCTCTTTCCTGGGATTACTATCATAAATACGGTTTGAGAAAGTATGGTTTCCATGGAACGAGCCATAAGTATATTTCTCAAAAGGTACAGGAGATTTGGGAAGGGCAAGGAGAAGCTGCGGAGCATTTGAAGATTATCAGCTGCCATTTGGGCAATGGTGCTAGTATCTGCGCCATTAAAAATGGTCAGTCTGTCAATACTTCGATGGGATTCACCCCCTTGGCTGGCCTGATGATGGGCTCCCGCTCAGGTGATATTGACCCTATGATTCTTCCTTTTTTGCTAGAACAAGAAAAATTATCAGCCCAGCAATTAAGTGATGTCCTCAATAAAGAATCTGGTCTGCTAGCAATCTCCCAGCTCAGCAATGATTTAAGAGATGTTCTGGAAGCCTGTGACAGAGGCGATGAAAAAGCCAGTCTAGCAGTCAATATGTTTGTCAACCGCATCGCTCAGACCATTGCAGGATACATCACAGATTTAGATGGTCTGGATGCCCTGGTTTTCACTGCTGGAATCGGGGAGAATTCAGCCTTGATCCGCAGTTTGGTCGTTCAAAAACTCAATTGCTTAGGACTTTCTTTAAATCCGGCAGCTAACGAGCAAGGTCAGCTCTTTATTCAAAATTCCCAGTCGCAGGCTAAAATTCTCATTCTTCCAACCAACGAAGAATTGATGATTGCCCAAGACACCATGCGCTTACTAGACTTTAACTAGGTCAAAAAGAAGATGAATCGTCTATCAGTTATTCATATTTGAAAAGACAGAGCAAGACCTCTGTCTTTTCTTTTTTAGCTTAGATATCCTGCCATCTCCCAGTTCTGTAAGCACAGTCTGCTGGAGCTTTTTTGCTTTTTTCATTCTTGAAAGATATAGGAAAACATGCTATAATGAAAAGAACATTCTAAAAATCAGAAAGATTATTATATAGTAAGGAAAAAAATGGCGAATATTTTAAAGACTATCATTGAAAATGATAAAGGTGAATTAAGAAAATTAGAAAAAATGGCTGATAAGGTCTTGGCTTATGAAGACGAAATGGCAGCTTTGTCTGATGAAGAACTTCAGGCAAAAACAGAAGAATTCAAGAAACGCTATGCTGATGGCGAAAGTTTAGATCAGCTCTTATTTGAAGCTTTTGCGGTTGTCCGTGAAGGAGCTAAGCGAGTGTTGGGCCTTTTCCCTTATAAGGTTCAGGTTATGGGTGGAATTGTTCTCCATCATGGTGATGTTCCAGAGATGCGTACCGGTGAAGGAAAAACCTTGACAGCGACGATGCCAGTTTACTTAAATGCCCTTGCAGGCAAAGGTGTGCACGTTGTCACAGTCAATGAATACCTTACTGAGCGTGACGCGACCGAAATGGGTGAGCTCTACTCTTGGTTGGGCCTTTCTGTCGGTATCAATCTGGCAGCTAAGTCTCCATCTGAGAAGAAAGAAGCGTACGCTTGCGACATTACCTATTCAACCAATGCTGAAATCGGCTTTGACTACCTGCGTGATAACATGGTAGTCCGCGCTGAAAACATGGTACAGCGTCCGCTCAACTATGCCTTGGTCGATGAGGTGGACTCAATCCTGATTGACGAAGCTCGGACACCGTTAATCGTATCCGGACCGGTTTCTTCAGATACCAACCAGCTTTATCATATGGCTGACCACTATGTCAAATCTCTGGATAAGGACGACTACATCATCGATGTTCAGTCTAAGACGATTGGTTTGTCTGACTCAGGTATTGACAAGGCAGAAAGTTACTTCAAGCTGGACAATCTCTATGATATTGAAAATGTTGCCCTGACTCACTTTATCGACAATGCTCTGCGAGCTAACTACATCATGCTCCTTGACATTGACTATGTGGTCAGTGAAGATCAGGAAATTCTGATTGTCGATCAGTTTACTGGTCGGACAATGGAAGGCCGTCGTTACTCTGATGGTCTCCACCAAGCGATTGAAGCTAAAGAAGGTGTGCCGATTCAGGAAGAAACAAAGACTTCTGCTTCTATTACTTATCAGAACCTCTTCCGTATGTATAAGAAGCTGTCCGGCATGACAGGTACAGCTAAGACGGAGGAAGAAGAGTTCCGCGAAACATACAACATTCGTGTTATTCCGATTCCAACCAACCGTCCGGTAGCACGTATTGACCATTCTGACCTGCTCTACCCAAGTATTGATTCTAAGTTTAAGGCAGTTGTTCAGGATGTTAAAGAGCGTCATGAAAAAGGGCAGCCTGTTCTGGTCGGTACCGTTGCGGTTGAAACCAGTGATTATATTTCTAAGAAATTGGTAGAAGCTGGGGTTCCTCACGAAGTTCTTAATGCGAAAAACCACTATAAAGAAGCACAAATTATCATGAACGCCGGCCAACGTGGTGCGGTTACCATTGCGACCAATATGGCCGGACGGGGAACCGATATCAAGTTGGGTGAAGGTGTTCGCGAATTGGGCGGTCTCTGCGTTATCGGTACAGAGCGCCATGAAAGCCGCCGGATTGACAATCAGCTGCGTGGACGTTCAGGCCGTCAGGGTGATCCAGGTGAGTCACAATTCTACCTGTCACTGGAAGATGAGCTGATGCGTCGCTTTGGCTCAGAGCGCATTAAAGCCCTCTTGGATCGAATGAATCTTAGTGACGAAGATTCTGTTATCAAGTCTGGCATGCTGACCCGTCAGGTAGAGGCAGCTCAGAAGCGTGTCGAAGGAAATAACTACGATACACGGAAACAAGTCTTGCAGTATGATGATGTGATGCGTGAGCAGCGGGAAATTATCTATGCTGAGCGCCACGATGTCATTACTGCTGACCGTGACCTCAGTCCTGAAATCCATGCTATGATTAAACGGACGATTAACCGTATCGTTGATGGCAGCAGCCACTCTGATCAGGATGATAAGATTGAAGCGATTTTAAACTTTGCTAAGTATAACTTGGTTTCAGAAGATTCTATTTCAGATAGCGATTTGGAAGGCAAGTCTGACCAAGAAATCAAAGATTATCTGTTTGAACGTGCACTGGAAGTTTACGACAGTCAGATTGCTAAGCTGCGAGACGAAGAAGCTGTGCGTGAATTCCAGAAGGTCTTGATTCTGCGCGTGGTGGACAGCAAGTGGACTGACCATATCGACGCCCTTGACCAGCTGCGCAATGCTGTTGGACTGCGTGGCTATGCACAAAATAACCCAGTTGTCGAATACCAAGCAGAGAGCTTCCGTATGTTCAACGACATGATTGGCTCCATTGAATTCGATGTGACTCGTCTGATGATGAAAGCGCAGATTCATGAGCAAGAGCGCCCTCGGACCGAGCGGGCTATCAGTACCACAGCTACCCGCAATATCTCTGCCAAGGCGCCAAATATGCCTGAGAATACAGACCTGTCTAACGTAAAGAGAAACGACCCTTGTCCATGTGGCTCTGGCAAGAAGTTCAAAAACTGTCACGGCCGTAAAAAGTAAGCATAAAAGAAGGAGAATAGATGACCTTTAAAGCAACCAGTCAACCCATTGATGTGGCAGAAGTTCGCCAACTTGCTAAGCTAGAAGGCGACATGCTCGCTCGCAAGGAAAAGCGTGACCGAGAATTAGAAGCGATTCTGCGTGGTCAAGATGACCGCATTCTCTTGGTTATCGGTCCCTGCTCTTCAGATAACGAAGAAGCGGTGCTAGAGTATGCCAAGCGTCTATCTGCTCTCCAAGAAGAAGTAAAAGATCGCATCTTTATGGTCATGCGGGTTTATACTGCCAAGCCTCGGACGAACGGAGATGGCTACAAAGGGCTTATTCATCAGCCTAATGCGACTGCCGCTCCTAGTCTGATTAACGGCATCAAGGCAGTCCGCAATCTGCACTATCGGGTTATTTCTGAGACAGGCATGACCACAGCTGATGAGATGCTCTATCCAGAAAATCTGCCTCTGGTAGATGATTTGATTTCTTACATGGCTGTAGGAGCTCGCTCGGTTGAAGACCAGCAGCACCGCTTTGTTGCCAGTGGAGCGGATCTACCGACTGGCTTGAAAAATCCGACTTCTGGCAATCTCAATGTCATGTTTAACGGCATCTATGCAGCTCAGAACAAGCAGAGTTTCCTCTTTTCCGGTAAGGAAGTCGAAACATCTGGCAATCCTTTGGCGCATGCCATCTTGCGCGGTGCCCTCAATGAATACGGCAAGAATATTCCCAATTACTATTATGATAACCTGCTGGACACCATTGCCCAGTATGAAAAAATGGGCTTAGAAAATCCCTTTATCATCATTGATACCAATCATGATAACTCTGGTAAGCAGTATCTGGAACAGGTTCGTATCGTTCGCCAGACTCTGATTAACCGGGACTGGAATGAAAAGATTAAGGCTACAGTACGTGGCTTTATGATCGAGTCTTATCTGGAAGACGGTCGTCAGGACGAACCAGAAGTCTTTGGCAAGTCCATTACTGATCCTTGTCTGGGCTGGGCCAATACGGAACAGCTGGTTCGTGAAATTTATGATACATTAGGAAAATAGTATGGCATTTATCGAAAAAGGTCAGAAGATTGACATTGAGCAGATTAAGTCCAGAACCAGACTGACTGGTCAGGACTTGGTTCATAAAAACAAGCGAGACCAAGAACTAGCTGAGATTCTCAGTGGCGAAGACGAGCGCATTCTCTTGGTGATTGGCCCTTGTTCGTCGGACAATGAAGAGGCTGTGCTGGAGTATGCCCGCCGTTTGTCAGAGCTGCAGAAGAAGGTCGCAGATAAGATTTTTATCGTCATGCGCGTCTATACTGCTAAGCCGAGGACCAATGGGGATGGCTATAAGGGCTTGGTTCATCAGCCGGATACTTCTAAAGCACCTAGCCTTATCAATGGTTTGCAGGCAGTTCGTCAGTTGCACTACCGTGTCATTACAGAGACTGGTCTGACGACGGCCGATGAGATGCTCTATCCGTCCAATCTTGTACTGGTAGATGACTTGGTTAGCTATCATGCGGTTGGGGCTCGCTCGGTAGAGGACCAGGAGCATCGTTTTGTGGCGTCAGGTATTGACGCTCCGGTCGGCATGAAAAATCCAACTTCTGGCAATCTGGGTGTTATGTTTAATGCTGTCTATGCGGCACAAAATAAGCAAACTTTCCTTTTTCATGGTCAGGAAGTAGAAACCTCTGGGAATCCTTTGGCTCACGTTATTCTGCGTGGGGCTACCAATGAATATGGTAAGAACATTCCAAATTTCTACTATGAAAATATGCTGGATGCCATTTCCTACTATGAAAAGATGGGCTTGGAGAATCCTTTCATCGTCATTGATACCAATCACGATAACTCTGGCAAGCAGTATCTGGAACAGATTAGGATTGTGCGTCAGACCTTGCTTAATCGGGATTGGAACGAAAAGATTAAGAGAACGGTTCGTGGTTTTATGATTGAGTCTTATCTGGAAGACGGTCGGCAAAATGAGCCGGAAGTCTTTGGTAAATCCATCACCGACCCTTGCCTGGGCTGGGCCAATACTGTTCAGCTGATTGAAGAAATTTACAACACTTTAGATAAATAAGGAAAATTGAAAGGGACAGTCTTGACCTGTAAAGAGGACTAACTGTCGGGTGAAGACGAACTCAGCTGGCAGTCCAGCTGAGTTTTGTCGCCTTTATAGAGAATGATATGATTAAAGGACACGGAATTGACATAGAAGAGTTGGCTACCATTGAGCGAGCCTATCTGAAAAATGCCCGCTTTGCAAAGAAGGTGCTGACCGAGGCGGAGCTTTCTCGTTTTGAGGAGTTATCTGGCAAGCGGAAAATAGAATTTCTAGCTGGACGTTGGGCTGCTAAAGAGGCTTTTTCTAAAGCTTGGGGAACCGGCATCGGTAAGCTCAGGTTTCAGGACTTGGAGATTTTAAATGATCGCCAGGGAGCGCCTTATTTCAGCCGGTCACCTTTTACTGGCAAGGTTTGGATTTCGCTCAGCCATGCTGCTGGCCTAGTTACAGCCAGCGTTATTTTGGAGGAAAATGATGAAAGCTAGTCTGCATAGACCCAGCAAGGCAGTGATTGATTTAGCTGCTATTGCTTTTAATATTAGACAACTGAGTGCCCATCTGCCTCAGACGACAGAGAAGTGGGCTGTCGTCAAGGCCAATGCTTATGGTCACGGAGCTATTGAGGTTTCTAAGCACATTGAGCCCCTAGTAGATGGATTTTGCGTGTCTAATATCGATGAGGCCTTGGAGCTGCGCTCAGCTGGTATTGGCAAAAAAATTCTGGTGCTAGGAGTATCAGATCTGGCTGCGCTTCCGCTAGCTAGAAAGGGAAAGGTGTCTCTGACCGTAGCCAGTTTAGAATGGCTGGATCTAGCTTTAGACGCTGAAGAAGACTTGACTGGATTGAATTTTCATATCAAGATTGACTCTGGTATGGGGCGGATTGGATTTCGAGATAGTCAGGAAGCTCAGGAGGCAATCCATCGCTTGCAGGCTGCTGGGGCTGTCGCGGAGGGAATTTTCACCCACTTTGCTACAGCAGATGAAGCGGAACACCATAAGTTTGAAGCCCAGCTGACTCGTTTTCATCAGATCTTATCTGAGCTGGACAATGTGCCACCTCTCGTTCACGCTAGTAATTCCGCCACCACTCTCTGGCACAGCGAGACTGTTCTAAATGCCGTTCGGCTAGGGGATATCATCTATGGTCTCAACCCCAGCGGAAGAGTCTTGGAACTTCCTTATGAATTCAAGCCGGCCTTATCTCTGGTCTCAGAATTGGTACATGTCAAGGAAGTAGAGGCTGGAGCAGATGTTGGCTATGGAGCCACCTATACGAGCAAGTCTCAAGAGTGGATTGGCACCATTCCTTTGGGTTATGCGGATGGCTGGACACGCGATATGCAGGGCTTTGATGTCTTGATTGATGGTCAGCGCTGTCCTATTGTCGGCCGGGTTTCCATGGACCAGATTACAGTGCGCCTGCCTCAGGCTTATCCCCTTGGCACTCCAGTTGTGTTGATTGGGAATAGCGGAGCAGAGACCATTACGGCGACAGATGTGGCAGAAAAGCGTGGCACCATTAACTATGAGGTGGTTTGCCTTATTAGTGACCGCGTACCGAGGGTCTATAAAGACTAAGATGATTAATGCAGGGAACCGATTGAAGTATTTGATAATATTCTAGCTTGGTCCCCTTGTCTGTGATGTCAGTACCGCAGCAGTATCAGAACTGAAAGAGGAATTATGAATTTACACCAACCTTTGACGGTTCTGCCTGGTGTGGGACCGAAATCAGCAGAAAAATTTACCAAGCTGGGTCTAGAGACTTTGCAGGATTTGCTGCTTTATTTTCCTTTTCGTTATGAGGATTTTAAAAGTAAGAATGTCCTAGACTTGGAGGATGGAGAAAAGGCAGTTGTTTCTGGTCAGGTCGTAACCCCGGCCAATGTCCAGTATTATGGCTACAAACGCAATCGCCTGCGCTTCACTATCAAGCAGGGAGAAGTCGCTCTGGCAGTTAACTTCTTTAACCAGCCTTATCTGGCGGACAAGATTGAAGTGGGAGCTAATATAGCCGTCTTTGGAAAGTGGGACAAAGCCAAGGCCAGTCTGACTGGAATGAAACTGCTGGCTCAGGTAGGGGACGACTTGCAGCCTGTCTATCGGCTAGCTCAGGGAATTAGTCAGGCCAGTCTGGTCAAGCTGATTAAGACTGCCTTTGACCAAGGATTGGACTTGCTCTTAGAGGAAAATCTGCCCCAGCCCCTGCTGGAACGCTACCAGCTAGTGAGCAGAGTTGAGGCTGTAAGGGCTATGCATTTTCCAAAGGACTTGGCTGATTACAAGCAGGCTCTTCGGCGGGTTAAATTTGAAGAACTCTTTTATTTCCAGATGCAGCTGCAGGTCTTAAAGAGAGAAACCAAGGCTGTCAGCAATGGATTGAAGATTGATTGGCAGTCGGATGCTGTAGCCGAGAAAAAAGACAGCTTGCCTTTCGAGCTAACTCCGGCTCAGGAGCGCAGTCTGACAGAGATTTTGCAGGATTTGCGGTCTCCTGGGCACATGAATCGCCTGCTGCAGGGGGATGTGGGAAGCGGAAAGACTGTAGTCGCTGGTCTGGCTATGTATGCTGTTTATACAGCTGGCTTTCAGTCAGCTCTGATGGTTCCCACAGAAATTTTGGCTGAGCAGCATTTTGACAGCCTAGCTCAGCTATTTCCAGAATTGAAGCTAGCCCTACTTACTGGGGGAATGAAAGCAGCTGAACGCCGAAAGACCTTGGCAGCGATTGAAAAGGGTCAGGTGGACATGATTGTCGGAACCCATGCCCTGATTCAGGAAGGAGTTCGTTACCATGCATTGGGCTTGGTCATTATTGACGAGCAGCATCGCTTTGGGGTGGAGCAACGCCGGATTTTACGGGAAAAGGGAGACAATCCTGATGTCCTCATGATGACGGCGACACCTATTCCCAGAACCCTTGCTATTACAGCATTTGGCGATATGGATGTGTCCATCATTGACCAAATGCCGGCAGGACGCAAGCCTATCATCACCCGCTGGGTCAAGCATGAGCAGCTGGAAGTCGTCCTTGACTGGCTAAAAAAAGAGCTCCAGAAGGGCGCTCAGGTCTATTTTATTTCTCCCTTGATTGAGGAATCTGAGGCGCTAGATCTTAAGAATGCCATTGCCCTAGAAGAAGAACTGACAGCCTATTTTGGTCAGCAAGCCCAAGTGGCTCTGCTTCATGGCAAGATGAAGAGCGAGGAAAAAGAGGCGATTATGCAGGACTTCAAGGAAGGACGAACTGATATTCTGGTCTCTACCACGGTCATTGAGGTTGGAGTCAATGTCCCAAATGCTACGGTGATGGTCATCATGGATGCGGACCGCTTCGGACTCAGCCAGCTTCATCAGCTAAGAGGCCGTGTCGGCCGAGGGAGCAAGCAGTCTTATGCCGTCCTTGTTGCCAATCCTAAGACGGAGTCGGGCAAGTGCCGCATGAAAATAATGACTGAGACGACTGATGGATTCCTGCTGGCTGAGGAGGATTTGAAAATGCGAGGATCTGGAGAAATCTTTGGCACTCGGCAGTCTGGTATTCCTGAGTTCCAAGTGGCAGACATCGTGGAAGATTATCCGATTTTAGAAGAAGCCAGAAAGGTTGCCAGTCAGATTACAGCTGATCCGAACTGGCGGACAGATCCTAATTGGCACTTGATTGCTCTTCATTTGGACAAGAAAGATTACCTAGATTAAGAGTTCTTTGGATTAAGTTTCCTGCAAGTTATTTATAAGTAGGCTTTAAGTTTGATGGATTATACTATTGTCATATCAAAGAAGGAGGTAGGACCAATGACAATGTAAACATCCCTTAAAATCCTGTAACCAAAGCTTGAAGATTAGAAGATCTGCGAGGTATGAGCCACTCAAAGAATAAGAATAATTTAGAATTTTTTCATCATAAATCTCCTAACAAATCACAAGCTTCACCCAATCGGTGAAGTTTTTTTGTATTTGGTTGAAAAGACTTGTTCGTTTCAAATAGTAGATAGGGATTGCTGCCGGATTTCTTTGACTATAAGCTTTCCCTAAGAAATCTATAAGAGATTCTTAAGTTTAGGGCTGTATCCTTATATCCAAGTAAGAACAAAAAGATTAAGGATCAAACTTGAGGTCAAACGCTCCAAGAGTTTCGTTTTTGCTCTTAAAGAATGAATGATAAGCGAGGTAAAAGCTATGAAAGTTACAATCAAAGTCCACTATCCGAAGACATTTAAGCAAGCTCAGAAAACGGAGGTGACCTATGGTAAGTGATTATATTTTTGAAATTCTAGAGTCTCTGTTTGAGGTTATCTTCTAAGTCAAGCGATTTAATGAAGTTTTCCCAGTGTTAGAATATGAAAGAGTCAAAAAAGAGGCTGGGACAAAAGTCCTAGCCTCTCAATTGTCTTAGGATTGTCGAGCAAGACGCAGTGGTTGAGTGGGCTCTACTACGCTGATTTCATCAGCTTTTACAGCCCTACTCAACTGTGCGGAGGTGGGACGACGAAATCGAATTCTAACGAATTACCGATTTCTGTCCCACTCTCTTTTTGATTTAAAGAAAATAAATAGGGACTTTTTCTCTCAGCCTTCCATATAATCCCGGAGTTCTTGGCCTTTGAGTCCAGCATTCAGGGCGATGAGCAGTTTGATTCTGGCCTTTTGGGCATTGAGCTCTTTGACGAAGAAGACACCAGCCTGGTGCAGCTGAACGCCGCCTCCTTCATAAGCATAGACTGGCTCAGCGATTCCGTTAAAGCAGCGAGAGACCAGAGCAACTGGCAAGCCGGCCGCTATCATATCAGCCAGTTTGTCAGCCACTTCTTTGGGAAGATTGCCAGCACCGAATGCCTCTATGATGAGGCCATCTATCTTGTCTAAATCCAGCATGTCCAGAAGTTCTGTCTTCATACCCGCATAAGCTGGAATGATAGGCACCAGACCAGAGATGCTGTTTAAGTCAAAGCGGACTCGAGGCTCCGCTGTCTTAAAATAGAGAATTTCCTGCTTCATAATCAAGCCAAGCGGTCCGTGAGTCGGTGTCTGGAAGGTGCTGACATTGGTCGTGTGGGTTTTGGTTACATATTTGGCAGCATGTGCCTCGTCATTCATAACGACAAGTACGCCTTTATCACTAGCTTTTTCATCACTAGCCACCCGCAGGGCTGTCAGATAGTTATAGACTCCGTCGCTCCCCAGCTCATTGGAACTGCGCATAGCTCCGGTCAGAACGACTGGAATCTTCGGCAGCTGCATAGTATCAAGAAAGTAAGCCGTCTCTTCTAAAGTGTCCGTCCCATGAGTAATGACCACTCCGTCAAATTGATCAGCACTGGCTTTGATTTTCTGGTAAAGTTTGAGCATGTGCTGGGGCGTGATATGAGGACTGGGAATATTAAAAAAGTCAATGACTTCCGTCTCAATCCCTTCAAGCGGAACTGTCACATGGTTCATAGGGTTATCAGCATTGGTAACGACAGCCCCAGAGCCGTCAGCCTGCATGGAAATGGTTCCTCCTGTATGCAGGACCAAGATTGTCTTTGTCATAAATCCTTTTTCTCCTTGTAGTCATGACGCAGATTCGAAAACTTACAGTCTGTTTTCATAGAGTTCTCAATCCTGTTGCATAGATATTACTCCAGTTTTTCTTTTCTGCAATTCATGTGATTGTATGTCATTTTTGTGTTATAATTTATTGTATCATAAAAGGAAAGAATGAGAAAATCAATGGAAGTAAAGGCCGTCTTTTTTGATATTGATGGGACACTGGTCAATGACAGTCGAACGGTTTTGAAATCTACAGAAAAGGCTATTCAGAGTTTAAAGGAGCAAGGAATATTGGTCGGTTTGGCAACCGGCCGCGGTCCGTTCTTTGTCAAACCTTTTATGGAGCAATTGGACTTAGACTTTGCTGTGACCTACAATGGCCAGTATATTTTTTCAAGAGACAGGGTAATTTCTGCCAGTCCCATTGACAAGCAGAGTTTGCGGGATTTAATCGCCTATGCTAAGAAACACCGAAAAGAAATTTCCTTGGGAACAGCTGAGGCTATGCTGGGCTCCAAGATTATGTCCTTCGGCATGAGCCCTTTCTCCCAGTGGACTAGCCGCTTCATCCCTAAGCGAATGGCGCGAACGGTCAGTCACGGTTTTAATAAAGTCATCAGCAAGGCGCTGCCCCAGCATGAAAAGGATCTCCTGCAGTTGATACAGGAGCCGATTTACCAAGCTTTGATTTTAGCTAGCCCAGAAGAAAGCCGTAAGATTGAAGCAGACTTTCCTGATTTGAAATTTACCCGTAGCAGCCCCTATGCGGTCGATATTATCAATAAAGATACATCTAAGCTAGAGGGAATTCGCCGAGTCGGCAAGGAATATGGTTTTGACATTCATCAGGTCATGGCCTTCGGTGACTCTGACAATGACCTGGAAATGCTATCGGGAGTTGGCCTGTCCATTGCTATGGGAAATGGAACCAGCTCGGTCAAGGAAGTGGCCAAGCACACAACCACCAGCAATAGTCAGGATGGGATTCACAAGGCTCTGGAGCATTTTGGTATCCTAGCTAGGGAAAAGGTCTTTACCAGCAGCGACCATCACTTTAATAAGGTTAAAGAGTTCCATAGTGTCATGGATGAAAGCACTCAAGAAGAACCTATTGCTTGGACGCCTCAGGACGCTCGCTATCGGGCAGGTTTCAAACTGGAAGAGCTGGTCGAGTTTCTGCGAGCAGCTAGTAAGTCTGAGGAAGACTTTGACAGTTCTGTAGCCTATCTCCATCAAGCGCTTGACAAGGCTGCCGACAAGGTTCGTTCCAAGAGTCAGGCTGAGGTTTCTTTAGTCGGTCAGGTAGATGCTTTGATTGATACTCTTTACTTCACTTATGGCAGCTTTGTCCTGATGGGAGTCGATCCAGAGAAGCTGTTCGACATTGTCCATCAGGCTAATATGGGCAAAATTTTCCCAGACGGGAAGGCTCACTTCGACCCCATCACCCATAAAATCCTCAAACCAGATGACTGGGAAGAAAAATACGCTCCTGAAGGAGCTATCAAAGAAGAACTGGAACGACAGATTCAGGCCTACCACCGAACCATAGACCAGAAAGAAAAAACCTAGAGCAGTTACTGAACTGCTCTAGTTTTTATAAAGTCTTTTCTGGGTCTCTGACCACGAGCAAGTCAACCTTGGCGTGGCGCAAGATATATTCGGAGGAAGAGCCAACTAGCAGCCGTTCAAATGCATTGAGACCGGTAGCACCAACCATGATCAAATCTACCTTGTGCTCTTCTGGGATATCTGTAGCCAAGAGAGTCTTGGGATTGCCCATCTCAATGACAATGTCAACATACTTAATACCGGATTTTTGAGCCTTTTCTTTCAACTCAGCTGTCAGCTTTTTGGCATCTTCCTGCAAGTCCTCATAGACATCTGCATCAAAGGTTGAGACACTTTGCAAAGCTCGGGTATCAATGACATGGGCGATGGTGAGACGAGAGCCGTTTCGGAGAGCCACGTTAACGCCCTTTTCAAAGGCTAGTTCGGATTCGTGAGAACCGTCCACAGCAACCATAATGTTTTCATATTTCTGAGTCATAGAGCTACCTCCTTTAAAATGGTTGGTAAAGGACGTCGCATCATTCACAGAATGATTGGGCTGACCGAAAATCAATCAGTCCATAACGTCCGAGTGATTTGCAACTATTTTCTTGTTTCTATTGTAACCCTTTTCAGAAAAAAAGTAAAGATAAAATGGAAATGCTGCCAGAAAATTACAAGCCGAAAAAGATTCCTTTGCTTTAGGGGATTAGAAAAGGAATAGTGCTCTTTATCTTATCAATCGCTTCATAATTGGATGAAAAGTGAACTTATTTTATTGTTGTCAATCGCTTTTTCTGGTGGTATAATGATAACATTCTGATGAATAGAGGAAAAATAAGAATGAAAGAATTTGACAAGTCCAGCAAGCTGGAACATGTTGCCTATGATATTCGCGGTCCGGTTTTGGATGAAGCTATGCGCATGCGGGCCAACGGTGAAAAGATTCTCCGCCTCAATACAGGAAATCCGGCTGAATTTGGTTTTACCGCTCCTGATGAGGTCATTCATGATTTGATTATGAATGCGCGTGACAGTGAAGGTTACTCTGACTCCAAGGGAATTTTTTCAGCCCGTAAAGCCATTATGCAATATTGCCAGCTTAAGAATTTTCCTAATGTAGATATTGATGACATTTATCTGGGAAATGGTGTCAGCGAGCTGATTGTCATGTCTATGCAGGGATTGCTGGATGATGGGGATGAGGTGCTGGTGCCGATGCCAGACTACCCACTCTGGACGGCAGCAGTCAGTCTGGCTGGTGGGAATGCTGTTCACTATGTCTGTGATGAGCAGGCAGAATGGTATCCAGATATTGACGATATCAAGTCAAAAATCACATCTAATACCAAGGCTATCATTATCATCAATCCTAACAATCCAACGGGAGCGCTTTATCCTAAGGAGCTTCTGCTGGAAATTGTGGAAATTGCTCGTCAAAATAATCTCATTATCTTTGCGGATGAAATTTATGACCGCATGGTGATGGACGGCAATCTCCACACCTCTGTAGCTAGTCTAGCACCCGACCTTTTCTGCGTCAGCATGAATGGTCTTTCCAAGTCGCACCGCATTGCAGGCTTCAGGGTTGGCTGGATGGTGCTATCTGGACCTAAGCATCATGTTAAGGGTTATATTGAAGGATTAAATATGCTCTCCAACATGCGCCTGTGCTCCAATGTCTTGGCTCAACAGGTCGTCCAAACCTCACTTGGCGGTCACCAATCTGTAGATGAACTGCTCTTGCCAGGTGGCCGTATCTATGAGCAGCGTAATTTCATCTATCAGGCCATTCAGGATATTCCAGGGCTATCAGCTGTAAAACCTAAAGCTGGTCTCTATATTTTCCCGAAAATTGACCGTAACATGTATCGCATCGACGATGATGAGCAGTTTGTGCTCAATTTCCTCAAGCAGGAGAAAGTCCTTCTCGTCCATGGACGAGGCTTTAACTGGCAGGAACCAGATCATTTCCGCATCGTTTATCTGCCTCGAGTAGATGAACTAGCTCAAATCCAAGAAAAAATGACGCGCTTCTTACAACAATACCGTCGTTAAAATTGAAAAAATGATAAGAAAATAAGGCTAGACAATGTTCCAGTCTTTTTCTTCTTTATTATACTTAATTTATTTTACCTTTATAACTGAATTGGAATTGAAACAAAAAAATTTAGATGCTCTGGAAATTCAATTTGAGCCTGTTTGGTAAAAAGTATAGGTGCTTTTACCGACATTTTTTAGGATTTTGTCCAACATTTTTTATGTATCTGTCCAAAAATGCTTAAAAAAATGTGTTAGCGTCTTCCTTCTTGAAGACAAACGTGATAGAATGTGTTTGTCAATGTTTTAAACAATGATGAAAAAGTGGAGGAGATTATATTGACAATGAAAAAGACACTTAGTGCTTTTTCTGTCAGTGCAGCGGCATTGTCTTTGGTGCTCGCAGAAGGAGTTCAGGCTGATCAATTAGTTGATAATCAGTCTTATTCTGATGCGCCCGTTAGTCAAAGCCAACCACAGGCAGAAAACACACAGAAGGATGAATCTGTTTCGAAAGAACAGGTAGACGCTGCTCAGGCTCTTGTACAAGAAGCCGACAGCAATGTTGCACAAGGGAAAGCTGATTTGGCTCAAGCTCAGGCAAATACTGCTGCGGCTCAAAGTCAGGTCGAGCAAGCACAAGCTGATGCTAACCGGGCACAGGAGGCAGCTGATAAAGCTGGTCCGGAAGCTATTGAAACAGCTAAGCAAGAAGAGAGCAATCAAAAAGCTCAAGTGGACAGCAACAAGTCAGAACTGGCTAAAGCTGACCAAGCAACTAAGACGGCTGAAGCTGAGCGCGATGCTCAGGCTGCCAAGACTAAAGAGGCTCAAGAGCAAGCGAAAAGTCAAGAAGGACGCCTTGCTAAAGCTCAAAATGACGTGAAGGAAGCTCAGGCCAACCTAAGCGGTGAAGCTACAGCTAAGGCAGAAAAGAATGTGAAAGCAGCCCAAGACAAGGTAGCAGCTGACCAGTCTGCTGTTGAAACAGCTCAAGCAAAAGTAGCTACAGCTCGTCAGACTGACAGTCAGAAGCAGGCTGAGGTTGCAAAAGCTCAGACTAACCAGACTCAGGCTAAGACGGCTCGTGATGCTTCTCAGAAGAACTTGCAGGACAAAACTGCTGCAGCTGAGAAGACTCAGTCAGACTTGAATCAAGCTCAACAGGCTTTGAAAAAGGCTCAAGCTGGAACGATTACTACTGAAGCTTCTAGCAATAAAAACCGTGTGTCAATGACTCCGGAATACATTGCAGCCTTGAGAGAGCTAATTGCACCGAATTTATCAGAGCAAAAAACTAAAGAGATTGAAAAGAGACTGGCTGCACTTAATGCTAGCGCTAAGGCTCTCAATCGTTATGTGGCTGATCCTACAGATAGCAAAGCTTTGATTGATACCAACAATATTCCACAGAATGTTCGTCAGGAACTTTCACAGTTTGCTTCAGAACTCATCAACCAACTGCGTGCTCAGATGGGAACAGGTGAAGTAGTTGTGACACCATCTTCAATTGATTTCGCTGATAAAGTGGCAACAGAATACCGCAAAGACAACTGGAACTGGGATTTGATGGAGGAATACCATCACGACGCTCGAGGAATTAACCGCGTAGCGCGTGAATATGGTTTGATGACCACAAGTGCTGAGCAGGAGAGTAAAGGTCTCCAGTACTATGAAAACGCCTACATCTGGAGAGAAAATGCTAATCAGATGAGTGTGGCTGAAATGAAGAGACGGGTCTATGATTCCGTTGTTGAATTCATGTTTAATGGCTATGAATGGCTGCATGCTACATCTATCTCTGGTCTCAATACTGGTCGCCAGAAAAACTATCTGGGAGTTGATTTCTCAATGGAAGGCGACATCACTATGGCTCATTTCACCATGGTGTCAGAAGATCAAGTCAAGTATGCTAGCAAAAAGAACTTCAATGCCAGCCCTATTACAGGAAAAGCTCCAACAGCAAAAGTAGATCCGCAAGAAGTAGCCAAGGCTCAAACAGCCTATGATGCTGCCTTCAAGGCCAATCAACTGGCTCTGGCATCTAAGGGAGTTGCCCAATCTACTTATAATCGGAGAGCTGCAGCTTTAGAGCAAGCCAACCAGCAACTTGCTCAGGCGCAAGCTCAAGCAGGTGAGTCAGCAACTGCTCAGGCTCAAGCAGCTCTTGCAGCAGTTCAAGAGAAGTTGACAGCTGATCAAGCAGCTTTGGCAGCAGCACAAGCGGCTCTGCAAAACTCAAACTTGGATGACAAGACTAAAGCGGACAAATTAACTCAGGCTCAAGAAGCTCTGACTGCTGTTCAAGCAACAGTTGCCGCAGCTCAAGAAGCTCTAAAAACTGAATCAGATAAGTTGGCTCAGCTAGAAGCAGCTTTGAATGCAGCAAAAGAAAGAAAGACTAACCTTGAAAATGCTCTTACAGCAGCTGAAGCAGCCTTGCAAACAGCTAAAGAGTCATTGTCAAATCTTGAAAATGCAAAAGAAAACTTGGAACAAGCTAAAAGCAAGTTAGCTGTAGCTCAGGCAGCTTACCAAGCGGCTCTTACAGCTCAAACAGATCAAGAAGCAAAAGTAGCAGTTTTAACTGCAGTTCAAGCACAAGCTAAGGCGACATACGACTTGCTAGCTCAAACTTATGCAGAACAAAATAAGGAAGAAGATATTCGCTATTACCAGTCTGTTTTGGCTCATACAGAGGAGCGCTTCGCTCGCTCTCTGCCAACTGGACAAGCAAGAGCTCCTCAACATACGACTGTTTCAACTACTGGAACTGGAATTACTGAAAGTGGAACTGTTGGAACTGGAACTGCTGGAAGTGCTAGCCCTGTAAACCATAAACAGGCAGTTGCTTCAGGTCATGTCTTGCCTAAGACAGGAGAAAACTCTTCTTGGCTTCTTCTAGCAGGCCAAATGCTTCTGCTCATGACTATGAAATTGTTCTATAAGAAACGTTCTCTTGATTAGAAAGAACAAAATCAATCAAAAACAGTCAAATTCTTGACTGTTTTTTGTTTAATATGGCTTGATATATCAAGTCATATACTTGAAAAATTCTTTATTTTATCGAATTGTATGTAATTGTTTTTCAATAAAAAATTTTCAGATAATTATTGAAATTTTACTGCTTTTATGTTACAATGAAGCTAATAAATATGAGGTAAAAACATGGCCAATTTACTAGAAAAAACACGAAAAATTACGTCAATTTTGAAGCGCTCGGAGGAGCAGATGCAGGAAGAACTGCCCTACAATGCTATTACGCGTCAGTTGGCTGATATTATCCACTGCAATGCCTGCATTATCAATAGCAAGGGCCGTCTTTTAGGCTATTTTATGCGCTACAAGACCAATAATGACCGAGTGGAAGCTTTTTTCCAGGATAAGAATTTCCCAGAGGAATACGTTCACGAAGCCAATCTGGTCTATGAAACAGAGGCTAATCTGCCAGTTGCACATGATTTGACGATTTTCCCGGTAGAGACCAAGGATGAGTTTCCAGACGGGCTGACAACCATTGCCTCTATCCATGTTTCAGGGATTCGTCTAGGCTCACTGATTATCTGGCGCAATGACAAGGAATTTGCGGACGATGATCTGATTTTGATTGAGATTGCCAGCACAGTGGTTGGTATCCAGCTGCTTAACTTCCAGAGGGAAGAGGATGAGAAAAATATCCGCCGCCGGACAGCAGTGACCATGGCAGTCAATACTCTGTCTTACTCAGAACTGAGAGCTGTTTCAGCTATTCTGGGCGAGCTCAATGGCAATGAAGGCCAGCTGACAGCGTCTGTCATCGCTGATCGCATTGGGATTACCCGCTCAGTGATTGTCAATGCCTTGCGCAAGCTAGAAAGTGCGGGGATTATTGAAAGCCGCTCGCTAGGGATGAAAGGAACTTATCTAAAAGTCCTGATTCCCGATGTCTTTGATGAAATTAAAAAGAGGGACTACTAATGCCAAAAGCACTGATTTCCATTGATTATACAGTTGATTTTGTCGCAGATGAGGGCAAGTTGACAGCTGGGGCGCCAGCTCAGGCGATTTCTGAAGCCATTGCTCAAGTGACGGAGGCAGCTTTTGACCGAGGAGATTATATCTTCTTTGCTATTGATGCCCATGATGAGAATGATGCCTTTCACCCTGAAAGCAAGCTGTTTCCGCCTCATAATATCAAAGGGACTAGCGGTCGCAATCTTTATGGCCCTTTGGCTGATTTTTATGAGAATCATCAAGCAGACTCGCGGGTATTTTGGATGGATAAGCGCCATTATTCTGCTTTTTCCGGCACGGATTTAGATATCCGCCTGCGGGAAAGAAAGGTAGATACGGTCATTTTGACTGGAGTCTTGACGGATATTTGCGTCTTGCATACAGCGATTGATGCCTATAATCTTGGTTATAAGATTCAGGTGGTAGAGCCAGCTGTGGCTTCTCTGTCAGAGGAAAATCACAAATTTGCCTTAAACCACTTGCAAAATGTCCTGGGTTCGACTATAATAGATACAATTTAAGAGTAAAAGAGAAGCAGAGTAGGCTTGCTGACTTGCACAGAGAGTGCTGATAGCTGAGAGCAGCACCAAGAAAGCAAAAACCGAAGAACATGTTTCGTAATCTTTTGTGTGATTAAGCACAAACGTCGCTCACGTTACGAGCTCAGAGGCTGCCTTTTAGGGCGGCGAATAACAGTGGTACCACGGCTTTCGTCTGTTTTAGAGACGGAAGCTTTTTATTTTGTAGTAGATCCAGTGAAGATGATAAAAGAATGCTTCAAATATCCTTGACAGCAGGGCGGAGCTACAAATTGATTTGAGAGGGAAAGAACATGAAAGAAATTTTTATCGGAAACTATGGTTTAGAGCAGGTCGGACAGACCATGACCGCAACTGGCTGGGTGGCCAATATCCGCAATCACGGCAAACTGGCCTTTATTGAATTGCGGGACTGCGAGGGCTTGCTTCAGGTCTTCGTTGGCGGTGAGATTGAAGATTTTGCTAAGCTGGAAGACATTGGCAAAGAGGATATCATTGCAGTGACGGGGCAAGTGGTTCAGCGGGAAGAGCGTTTTGTCAATAAGTCCATCAAGTCTGGTCAGATTGAGCTGAGGGCAGAGAAGATTGAGGTTATTGCTAGCAGCAAGGCCCTGCCTTTTGAGCTGGACCAGCATGCCCATACAGGGGAAGACCTGCGTCAGAAATACCGCTACCTGGACTTGCGCCGTGAGAAGATGACACAGAACCTCAAACTTCGTCATCAGGTCACCTCAACCATTCGGGAATATTTGAACGGTTTGGACTTTTTGGAAGTGGAGACGCCTTATCTGACCAAGTCAACTCCTGAAGGGGCTAGAGACTTTTTAGTTCCTAGTCGGGTCTTTAAAAATCAATTCTACGCCTTGCCGCAGAGCCCTCAGATTCTCAAGCAGTTGCTGATGGGAGCTGGCCTTGAGCGCTATTATCAGATTGTTCGTTGTTTCCGTGACGAAGACTTGCGAGGCGATCGTCAGCCAGAGTTTACCCAGGTGGACATAGAGCTGAGTTTTGCCAGCGAGGAAGAAATCCGAGATCTGGTTGAAGCTATGCTCAAGGCTGTTGTCAAGAAAACTCATGGTTTAGAGCTGACGGAAGTTTTTCCGACTATCAGCTATGAAGAGGCTATAAGCCGCTTCGGCTCTGATAAGCCAGATACGCGCTTTGGTTTAGAGCTAAAGAGTTTGACGGATTTGTGCCAGTCCAATGATTCTCTTCTCATCAAGAAAGCTTTGGATAACCAAGAGGAAGTGATGGGAATCTGTGTGCCAGATGCGGCTAGTGCTTTTAGCAAGAAACAGCTGAGTCATTTTTACCAGGAAATGAAGGAATTTGGCTGCAGTCGTTTCGCCAGTCTCAAGGTTGAAAATGGCCAGTTAGTTGGTGATTTGGCTAGCACCTTTGAAGCTGAAAGTCAGGATTTGCAGGTACGTTTTGAAGCCAAGGATGGAGACCTCATCCTGTTAGTCATGGCTAAGAAGCGTCGGGCTCAGGAAGCTTTGGGACATCTGCGTATAGAAGTCGCAAAAGCTTTGGATTTGATTGACCCGAGTCTGCTTCAGTTCCTTTGGGTTGTGGACTGGCCGCTGCTGGAGTGGAATGAAGACCAAAACCGCTATCAAGCCATGCACCATCCTTTCACACAGGGAATCTTTGAAGATGGACAAGGGCCAGACCAATTCCGCAGCCACGCTTACGACATCGTCTTAAACGGCTATGAGATTGGCGGAGGGAGTCTGCGGATTCATAATCGGAAGGCTCAGGAAGCGATGTTTGAGCTATTGGGCATGAGCCAGGAAGACTATGAGCGGGACTTTGGTTTCTTCCTAGAGGCCTTAGAGTACGGCTTCCCACCGCACGGCGGCTTGGCTCTGGGCTTAGATCGCTTGGTTATGATTTTGGCTGGGGAAGAAAATATCCGTCAAGTCATCGCTTTTCCGAAAAATGGTACTGGCTTTGATCCTATGTTGGAAAGTCCAAGTTTGGTGGACCAAAGACAGATCAAAGAACTGCATTTGGAATTGAAGAATTAGCCTGAAATATGGTAAAATGAAATGATGCGAATTCCTGAAGAATAGCAGGAAGAAGCTGAAGAAAAGAGCTAGTGGATGTCAAATAAATCAGCGTCCCTGGCTTGTCAAAGTAAAGGTGAGCTGAAGTTTGGAAATAAAGATGTCATCTAGAAATTGTTATTTTCAGTCGCTAAAGCTCACATATCTTATGAAAGGAATCAGAGATGAAGATTACTCAAGAAGAAGTAAGTCACGTTGCTAAGCTGTCAAAACTAGCTTTTTCACCAGAAGAAACTGCTGAGTTTGCGACGACCTTAACCAAGATTGTCGACATGGTCGAATTGCTCAATGAAGTGGACACGGAGGGTGTGCCTTTCACTTCTAATGTAGCTGCCAATATCAACTATATGCGAGAGGATGTGGCTCAGCCAGGCTGGAACCGGGAAGAGCTTTTCCAAAATGTACCTGAAAAAGGGCGGGGCTACATCAAAGTGCCTGCCATCCTAGATGACGGAGGAGATGCCTAATGACTTTTAATCACAAGACCATTGAAGAACTGCACGACTTGCTGGTCAAGAAAGAAATTTCTGCGGTAGAGTTAACTCAGGCAACTTTGGCAGACATCAAAGAACGTGAAGCGGCTGTGGACAGCTTCATTACTGTCAGCGAAGAGGAGGCTTTAGCTCAGGCTGCGGCTCTGGATGCTAAGGGCATTGATGCTGACAATCTTATGAGCGGGATTCCGCTGGCAGTCAAGGACAATATCTCAACCAAGGGAATCTTGACGACGGCTGCCTCCAAGATACTTTACAATTACAAACCGATTTTCGATGCGACCAGCGTGGAGAAGCTCTATGGTAAGGACATGATTATCTTTGGGAAGACCAACATGGACGAGTTTGCCATGGGTGGTTCCAGTGAAAACTCTTACTTTAAGACGACTAAGAATGCTTGGGACAGCAGCAAGGTTCCTGGTGGCTCATCTGGTGGTTCAGCGACAGCTGTTGCCTCTGGTCAGGTTCGTCTGTCACTGGGGTCAGATACGGGTGGCTCCATTCGTCAGCCCGCTTCCTTTAACGGTGTAGTCGGCCTCAAGCCAACCTACGGACGGGTTTCTCGTTTTGGTCTCATTGCTTTTGGATCTTCTTTAGACCAGATTGGGCCTTTCTCTCAAACGGTTAAGGAAAATGCACAGCTTCTGAATGTTATTTCTGGTAATGATCCTAAGGACTCTACATCATCACAAGAGACAGTGCCAGACTTTACCAGCAAGGTTGGCCAAGACATTAAGGGCATGAAGATCGCCCTGCCTAAGGAATACATGGGTGAGGGAATTGACAGCAAGGTTAAGGAAACAATTTTAGCAGCAGCAAAGCATTTGGAAAGCCTAGGTGCTATCGTTGAAGAAGTCAGCTTGCCCCACAGTAAGTATGGAGTAGCAGTCTACTATATTATCGCTTCCTCTGAAGCTAGCTCTAACCTGCAGCGTTTTGACGGTATTCGCTATGGCTACCGCGCAGAAGGCATTGAAAATCTAGAAGATGTCTATGTCAAATCCCGCAGCGAAGGCTTTGGTGAAGAGGTGAAACGCCGCATCATGCTGGGGACATTCAGCTTGTCATCTGGTTACTACGATGCTTACTTCAAGAAAGCTGGTCAGGTTCGGACCTTGATTATGCAGGATTTTGCAAAGGTTTTTGAAAAATATGACTTAATCTTAGGCCCAACTGCACCAACTGTAGCTTATGACTTGGGCAGTCAAAACCAAGATCCAGTGGCCATGTATCTGGCCGACCTTTTGACCATTCCAGTCAATCTGGCTGGCCTGCCGGGCATTTCAATCCCAGCTGGCTTTGCAGATGGTCTTCCTGTCGGCTTGCAGATGATTGGGAACCACTTTGATGAGGCGACCATCTATCAGGCAGCCGCAGCATTTGAAGCGACGACTGACTACCACAAACAGCAGCCAGCTATCTTTGGAGGTGAAAAATAATGAACTTTGAAACAGTTATCGGACTGGAAGTCCATGTTGAATTGAAGACCAATTCAAAAATTTTCTCTCCGGCTCCAGCTCACTTCGGTGAAGATCCAAATGCCAACACCAATATCATTGACTGGTCCTTCCCAGGTGTTTTGCCTGTTATGAACAAGGGTGTTATTGACTATGGTATCAAGGCTGCTCTGGCTTTGAACATGGATATTCACCAGAAGATGCACTTTGACCGCAAGAATTACTTCTATCCGGACAATCCAAAAGCCTATCAAATTTCTCAGTTTGATGAGCCGATTGGTTACAATGGCTGGATTGAGATTGAGCTAGAAGATGGAACGACCAAGAAAATCCGTATCGAGCGGGCTCACTTGGAAGAAGATGCTGGAAAGAATACCCATGGCAGCGATGGATACTCTTATGTGGACCTCAACCGCCAAGGGGTGCCGCTGATTGAGATTGTCTCAGAAGCGGATATGCGAAGTCCAGAAGAAGCTTATGCCTATTTGACTGCCCTCAAGGAAATCATCCAGTACACGGGCATTTCTGATGTCAAGATGGAAGAGGGCTCCATGCGTGTCGACGCCAATATTTCCATCCGTCCTTACGGCCAGGAAGAATTTGGTACCAAGACTGAGCTGAAAAACCTTAACTCTTTCAACTTTGTCCGTAAGGGTCTAGCATTTGAGGAAAAACGCCAAGCAGAAATCCTACGCAGTGGCGGTCAGATTCGTCAGGAAACCCGTCGTTATGATGAAGCGACTGGCGAAACCTTGCTCATGCGGGTGAAGGAAGGTTCAGCGGACTACCGTTACTTCCCAGAGCCTGATCTGCCTATCTTTGAGATTGAAGATGCTTGGATTGAGCAAGTACGCAGTAGCTTGCCAGCCTTTCCAAAAGAGCGCCGTGCCAAGTATGTGGGCGACTACGGTCTGTCTGACTACGACGCCAAGCAGCTGACAGCGACGAAGGCTGTGTCGGACTTCTTTGAAGCAGCTGTTGCCGCAGGTGGTGACGCTAAGGCTGTTTCTAACTGGCTCCAAGGAGAAGTGGCGCAATACCTCAATGCCGAAGGCAAGACTATCTCTGAGATTGAGCTGACACCTGAGAACCTGACGGAGATGATTGCTCTGATTGCAGACGGAACGATTTCCTCTAAGATTGCTAAGAAGGTCTTTGTCCATCTAGCTAAAAATGGCGGTTCTGCCAAGGAATATGTTCAAAAAGCAGGCCTGATTCAAATTTCAGACCCTGCCCAGCTTCTTCCTATTATCCAGCAAGTCTTTGCGGATAATGAAAAAGCTATCAATGACTATAAAGGCGGTAACAAGAATGCGGCCAAGTCACTAATTGGTCAGCTTATGAAGGCCACTAAAGGTCAAGCCAACCCACAAATAGCACAAAAACTGCTCAATGAAGAGTTGGAGAAATTGTAGAAATAAGTAGAAAACCAGTCGTGAGGCTGGTTTTTTAATCTTTTCTTTATCCATCAGTTGTGTTAAAATAATTAAAAAAACAAAGGAGTCTTTATGTCAGAAATTAAGATCAAACGCGAGACAGGTTTTGTAGGGATTATTGGAAAGTTTCCAGTCTTTATCAATGATCAGAAAGTTGGCGCAATTAAGAATGGTGACGAGGCTATTTTTCCTATTGAGGGAGAAGAAGCTGTTGTTCGTGTAGGAGCAGCTCCTATGAAAACTAAGCCAGTGACAGTTAAAGCAGGGCAAACCTTGCTGATTGAAACAAATTTTACTAATTTTTCTATTTGTTTGGGAACTTTAGTAGTTGCTCTTCTATTTGGTGGATTGCTTCGTGCGATTCTCTTGATTCTTTATATTGTTTTAATGTTCCTTCTTCCTTTCTACTCTGCTAGAATTGCAGAATAAACTTGAGACCAGCAGATGCTGGTTTTTTGTATGTTATTTTTTGAAAATGTAGCTAATCTTTTGACAAGATTTCTGAAAGGGTTTACAATAAAACTAACAAATTATAAAGTGAGGTATGTTTATGGCAAAAATGAATGCTGCGCGTTGGTATGGCGCTAAAGATGTTCGTATTGAAGAAGTGGATGTACCGGAAGTCAAACCGCATCAGGTTAAAATTGCGGTCAAGTTCACAGGAATCTGCGGAACTGACTTGCATGAATATCTGGATGGACCGATTTTTATTCCGACAGAAACAGAGCATGTCTACTCTGGTCAGAAAGCGCCTGTGACCTTGGGACATGAATTTGCTGGAGAAATTGTTGAGGTCGGCAGTGCCGTGACACGGGTCAAGGTTGGCGATCGAGTAACAGTTGAGCCTATTTTGGCTAAGCATAATCTTGTCGGTGATTACAATCTGGACCCTAATCTAAACTTTGTCGGTTTGGCGGCAGACGGTGGTTTTGCCAAATACTGTGTCTTGGACGGTGACATTGTTCACAAAGTTCCAGACAGCCTTAGCTATGAGCAGGCAGCCTTGACAGAACCTGCTGCTGTGGCTGTTTACGCAGTCCGTCAGTCAGCTCTTAAGACGGGCGATACCGCGGTGGTCTTCGGTTTGGGCCCAATCGGGCTCTTGATTGTTGAGGCTTTGCGGGCAGCCGGGGCCTCTAAGATTTATGGTGTCGAGTTATCTCCAGAACGCCAAGCAAAGGCAGAGGAGCTTGGGGCCATCATTGTGCGACCAGAAGAAGGTGAAGATGTGGTAGCTGCTATCCATCGTTTAACTGGTGGCGGGGCAGATGTGTCTTATGAAGTGACTGGAGTGCCAGTCGTGCTGGGGCAGGCTTTGGCTGCTGTTCACAAGGCCGGAGAATGTATGGTGGTTTCTATCTGGGAGCGAGAAGCCAGCGTCAATCCTAATGAATTTGCCATTCAAGAAAAAACGCTCAAGGGTATTATCGCCTATCGGCATATTTTCCCTAAGGTGTTGGAACTGATGGAGCAGGGCTATTTCTCTGCAGACAAGCTTGTGACCAAGAAGATTAAGCTGGAAGATATTGTGCAAGAAGGCTTTATCGAGCTGACTCAGGACAAGGCGCAGATCAAGATTTTGGTATCGCCAGAATAAATTTTTGCTTAATCATGAGATGAAAATCAGTCAAAACTGGCTGATTTTTCTTTGTGGTTTGTGCTATAATAAGCAAAGATATAGAAAGAGGTTTGGGATGTCAAAAGTTTTGAAGGGGACCATCTTTTCCTACACGGTCTTTTTAAAGGGGACTTCCTTGATAGGTCCTGTCAAATCCAGTCTTCTAGCTTCCGCTGAGCCTATTTCAGCGGTCTTCTTTGCCTTTTTTCTGATGAATGAGCATTTTTATATCGTTGACCTGGTAGGGATTGCTATGATTTTAATAGCTGTTTCGCTTATTTCCCTTAAAGACTTATGGCTGCAAAAGAAGAAAAAGTCTTGCGGGCTCTCTTAGTTGAACTATTATATCTTAGAGACAAAAAAGATAGATAAAAAAGAAGTTGATTTTATTCAACTCCTTTTTATTTGGAGATCATTTTCCAGAAAAAATCAATGATATAAGTCAGTCCATAAGTATAGATGACGAGGGTGATGGGCTTGCAGAGAAGGATAATCAGCATGTACTTTTTGAAAGTCATCTTGGTCAGGGCCGCCAACATGCAGAGAAAGTCGGCTGGACTGATGGGCCAAATCATCATGAAGATAAAGAAGTGCTCAAGGCGATTGCCCTTATCCAGCCAGCCGATGTATTTATCATAAGTGCGCTTGCTGACGACAGACTGGACAAAAGCCGGACCATAGGTGCGCGCCAGATAAAATATCAAGGCGCAGCCAATGACAATGCCGATATAGTTATAAATGGTGCCGACGATATGGCCGTAAATGAAAACGCCAGCGACAGAGGTCAGGGCGCCAGGGATAATGGGCACGACCGTCTGTAGGATCTGCAGAAAGATAAAGAGGGGCGGTCCCCAGATGCCCGCCTGTTGGATAAAGGCAGAGAGAGTTTCCTTGGACTGGAGGATGCCAGCGAAATAGGCCCAAAGACAAAAGGCCACCGTTCCTAGAGCGCCAATGGCGGACGACCAGTTGATAATCTTTTGCAAAAGAGGGGAAACAGCCTGCATCTGTCTGTTTTTGTCTGCCATACAAACCTCCAGGACATTTATACTATCACCACTATAATATCATCTTTTGCTCTTTTTGTAACCTTAGAGACTGAAGATGCCAAAAAGCTTGAAAGATGATATAATGATGTAATTAGTGAACCATAAACTGTCAAATAATCGTTCAAAATTAATGAAAAATGCGTAAGAGGAGAGCCTATAGTGGAAGAATATCTAAATTTATATCATCAAAAATTGTGGGAAATTGCATATGATAATCTCATAAGAGTATTTTCCCACCCTCATACAATTATTCTCTTTGTATTATTTTTAATTATTTGTTCCTTAATTTGTTTCTTATTTTTCGGAAAAACACGTACTTTACTATTTGTAGTTAGTTATTTCTTCTTGTTCCTTTTGGGAGGAGTCGCAGAGTATGTGAATAGCTATAGCAAAATTATGAATCCATCTTCTCCATACAACAATTCTTTAAGCATTGCTTCATTAAGACATGAAACCGTTCTTCCGATGCTTGAGCATGTAGATGAGATTCCCCTAGCTAGTGTTGATGGAGAGCTCAAGAGAGAAGATATTATATTGTTTGCAGTGTCGAATCCTAGCTACTACGACGGTCTTTTTAATGATATAGCAATGTTATTAACCGGTGAGTATAAAATAGGAACAGATTTTCTAGTTGCATTAGTAGGCTATGAAGAGAAAAATGGTGAATGGAAATCTGTTGATATTCGTATTGCCCCGGGTATTGAGGAGAAGGATTTTCAGAAATTTTCTAAGGTTCTTCACATTAAAAAAGGTGAAGCAGAGGGTGCTACTGGTATTATTCTCGATCTTCAAGAATTTTATGAATTAAAATTACGGAAAGAAAAAGATGGCCACTGGCCTAGACTGTGAGTATGAGTTTTTGTCCCATTTTAAGATGAAGTTCCCCATTTGGGGAGCTATTTTTATTTGTTTGAAAAATAGAAAAGTGAACATCACCTATTCGCTCTAGAAGAAATAGGACCATGAGTGCCAAAAAGCCCATTTTATGCTATAATAATGAGAATACGAATTTTTGGAGAGAGATGTGGCGATTGAAGATTATATGCCGGACTTTGCGGTCGAGGCAGTTTACGATTTGACAGTAGAGAGTTTGAAAAAGCAAGGCATCAAAGCGGTTTTGGTGGATTTAGATAACACCTTGATTGCTTGGAATAATCCTGATGGAACCCCAGAGATGAAGAAGTGGCTCCATGATTTGCGGGACGCGGGCATTCGGATTATCGTGGTGTCCAATAATAACCAAAAACGGGTCAAGCGGGCTGTTGAAAAGTTTGAAATTGACTATGTCTACTGGGCGATGAAACCTTTCACTTGGGGAATTGACCGAGCGCTCAAGCTTTTTCAATCTGAAAAAAAGGAAGTGGTTATGGTGGGCGACCAGCTTATGACGGATATTCGGGCAGCTCATAGGGCTGGGATTCGTTCGATTTTGGTCAAACCGCTGGTTGAGCACGACTCTATCAAAACCCAGATCAATCGGGCGCGTGAACGCCGTGTGCTCAAGAAAATCACTGAAAAATACGGCCCAATTCAGTACAAAAAAGGAATTTAAGCATGGAAGAACTTCTCTGTATCGGCTGCGGAGCCACTATCCAGACAGAAGATATGGGCAAGCTAGGCTACACGCCCCAGTCAGCCCTAGAAAAAGGCTTGGAGACGGGCGAACTCTATTGCCAGCGCTGTTTCCGCCTGCGCCATTATAATGAAATCAGCGACGTCCAACTGACGGATGATGACTTTCTGCGGCTTCTGCATGAGGTTGGAGATAGCGACGCCTTGGTCGTCAATGTTATCGATATTTTTGACTTTAATGGATCGGTTATTCCTGGCCTGCCTCGCTTTGTCGCAGGAAATGATGTTCTCTTGGTTGGGAATAAAAAGGACATTCTGCCTAAGTCGGTCAAGGATAGCAAGGTGACCCAGTGGCTGACGGAGCGGGCTCACGAAGAAGGCCTGCGTCCAGTCGATGTGGTATTGATTTCTGCTCAGAACAAGCAGGCCATCAAGGACTTGATTGACAAGATTGAGTATTGCCGCAAGGGACGTGATGTTTATGTAGTCGGCGTGACCAATGTGGGCAAGTCCACTTTGATTAATGCGATTATTCAGGAAATCACGGGCGATAAGGATATTATTACGACTTCGCGCTTTCCGGGAACAACTCTGGATAAAATCGAAATTCCTTTGGCAGACGGCAGTCATATTTATGATACGCCGGGCATTATCCATCGTCACCAGATGGCTCATTATCTCTCTGCTAAGAATCTCAAATACATCAGTCCTAAAAAGGAAATCAAGCCCAAAACATACCAGCTCAATCCTGAGCAAACCCTATTTTTGGGTGGTTTAGGCCGCTTTGATTTTGTGGCAGGTGACAAGCAAGGCTTCACGGCTTATTTTGACAATGAGCTCAAGCTCCACCGGACCAAGTTGGAAGGTGCCAGTGGCTTTTATGACAAGCATGTCGGCAGTCTCTTAGTACCGCCGGTTGGCAAGGAAAAGGAAGAATTTCCAACCTTGGTCAAGCATGAATTTACCATCAAGGACAAGACGGATATCGTCTTCTCTGGTCTGGGCTGGATTCGCGTCAGTGGACCTGCCCGAGTAGCTGGTTGGGCGCCAGAGGGTGTAGCGGTTGTCACTCGGAAAGCTATTATATAATACTCAAGAAACCAAGGGGAATAAATCCCCTTAAAATAAGGAAGGAAAAGGCCGTGAACAGTGATGAGACAAGCAAGTCCCAACTGACTCAGGCCTTATAGAAGAACATGACACTAACATCAAAACAACGCGCCTTTCTCAACAGTCAGGCACACAGTCTCAAACCCATCATTCAGATTGGGAAAAATGGACTCAACGACCAAATCAAAACCAGCGTCCGTCAGGCACTGGATGCGCGAGAGTTGATTAAGGTTACGCTCTTGCAAAATACGGATGAAAATATCCACGAGGTTGCTGAGATTTTGGAAGAGGAAATCGGAGTGGATACGGTGCAGAAGATTGGCCGGATTTTGATTCTCTACAAGCAGTCCAGCAAAAAGGAAAATCGCAAACTCTCTGTCAAAGTAAAGCAAATTTAAGAACAAATTTCTGTGGAGATGTCAGCTTATGGCTATTGAATTACTGACCCCCTTTACCAAGGTGGAATTAGAACCAGAAGTTAAAGATAAAAAACGCAAGCAGATTGGCATACTAGGTGGGAATTTCAACCCTGTCCACAATGCTCATTTGGTCGTGGCGGATCAGGTGCGGCAACAGTTAGGCTTGGATCAGGTCCTGCTCATGCCAGAGTACGAGCCGCCCCATGTGGATAAGAAAGAGACAATTGATGAACAGCATCGACTGAAGATGCTGGAGCTGGCTATTGAGGGCATTGAAGGCCTAGGGATTGAGCCCATTGAGTTGGAGCGAAAGGGAATTTCTTACACCTATGACACCATGAAGCTCTTGACAGAGCAGCATCCAGATACAGATTATTATTTTATCATCGGTGCGGATATGGTGGATTATCTGCCTAAGTGGTACCGGATTGATGAGCTGGTTGAGCTGGTTCAGTTTGTCGGTGTTCAGCGACCGCGTTACAAGGCGGGGACTTCTTACCCTGTCATCTGGGTGGATGTGCCGCTTATGGATATTTCCTCCAGTATGGTGCGGGATTTTCTGGCTCAGGGACGGACTCCTAATTTTCTGCTGCCTCAGTCAGTGCTAGACTATATCAAGAAAGAGGGGCTTTACCTATGACCTATGAAAGTTATATCAGTATGGGCCGTGAGGCCTTGCTGGCTAAGATGGAAACAGTCATGTCTGAGAAGCGCCTGCGGCATTGTCTAGGTGTGGAAAGGGCTGCCCGTGAATTAGCGGAGCGCTTCGGTCTTGACGTCGAAAAAGCAGGGCTGGCAGGACTTCTACACGACTATGCTAAAAAGGTTTCAGATGAGGAATTTCTGGGCTTGATTGACAAATATCAGCTGGATCCTGACCTGAAAAACTGGGGCAACAATGTCTGGCATGGCATGGTGGGCATTTACAAGATTCAGGAAGATTTAGGCATCAAAGATGCTGAGATTCTGCGAGCCATCGAGGTTCATACAGTGGGGAGTAGCACCATGTCTGAGCTGGACAAGGTCGTCTATGTGGCCGACTATATCGAGCACAACCGGGACTTTCCTGGAGTGGACAAGGCCAGAGAGCTGGCTCAGCGGTCGCTCAATCTAGCTGTAGCTTATGAAACAGCAAGGACTGTGGAGCATTTGGCTCACAAAGGAATGCCCATCTATCCGCAGACCTTGGAGACCTACAATGCCTTTGTAGGGTATTTAAAGGAAATAGAAGAATGAAAACAGCTCTAATCATTATAGATGTACAAAATATCTTAGTGGAGACAGGTTTTCAGTCTGATAAAATGATGGATAAAATTTCCTTTCTGCAGCATCAGGCTAGGAGTAAAGGTGTCGAAATTATCTATATTCAGCATATTGAAAATCCAGAAGATAGTGAATTGGAAACTTGGGAGTTGTCTCCTCTCTTGAATCGGAAGTCAGACGAAAAGGTCTTTCAGAAGAAGTATAATAGTATATTTAAAGGGACTGGTTTAAAAGACTATTTGGATAAAGAAGATATTGGTCGTCTAGTTTTATGTGGAATGCAGACGGAATATTGTGTAGATGCATCGGTTAAAGTTGGATTTGAATTTGATTATAAACTTATCATTCCAGAAGGTGCTTTTACAACTTTTGATGGAGAAGAGGCTTCGGCAGAAAAAATAAATACTTTTTATCAAAAAATTTGGGACGGACGTTTTGCGGATGTTCGAGATTACAAAAACATTTTTAATTAAAGAGGAACTATGAAAGAACAAGAATTATTGGAACTGGTCGTGAAAGCGGCTGATGAAAAGCGTGCAGAAGATATTGTGGCTTTGGACTTGCAAGGCCTGACTACTGTGACAGATTACTTTGTCATCGTCAGCTCAATGAACAGTCGTCAGCTGGATGCGGTAGCTGAAAATATCCGTGAGAAAGCTGCAGCGGCGGGTGTTTCTGCTGGTCATGTTGAGGGAGACGCAGCTGGTGGCTGGGTTCTCTTGGACCTGAGTGGCGTGGTCGTCCATGTCTTTTCTGAGGAAATGCGGGCGCATTACAATCTGGAAAAGTTGTGGCATGAAGCAACTGGTGTGGATGTTGCGGCCTTATTGGAAGAAAAAAACAAGTAATTTTTTGCCCTTAGGCAGAAAGCAGAATTTAGCTCAGTCAGCCTGCTGGCTGGGCTATTTTTGAAAGGAAAAGTATGGCAACTTATGAAACCTTCGCGTCGGTTTACGATGCGATTATGGATGATTCTTTGTATGAGAAGTGGACGGATTTCAGCCTGCGTCATTTTCCCAAGGATAAGAAAAAGCTGCTGGAGCTGGCCTGTGGTACGGGCATTCAGTCTATTTATTTTAAGCAGGCTGGTTTTGATGTGACGGGGCTGGATCTGAGTCAGGAGATGCTGGACTTGGCAGAAAAGCGCAGCAGAGAGGCTGGTTTTGACATTCCCTTTGTCCAGGGCAATATGCTGGATTTGAGTGGCATCGGTCGGTTTGATTTGGTGACTTGTTATTCAGACTCGATTTGCTATATGGAGGACGAAGTCGATGTCGGTCAGGTTTTCACTCAAGTCTACCAGCATCTAAATGAGGGCGGTCGTTTTATCTTCGATGCGCACTCGATTTACCAGATTGACGAGGTTTTTCCAGTCTATTCTTATCATGAAAATGCTGAAACCTTTGCCATGGTGTGGGATTCCTATGCGGACGAACCGCCTCATTCCATCGTGCATGAGCTGACCTTCTTTGTCCAAGATGAGGATGGGCGATTCACGCGCCATGATGAGGTGCATGAGGAGCGGACCTATGAGATTCTGACCTATGATATCTTGCTGGAGCAGGCTGGCTTTAAGAATGTCAAGGTTTACGCGGACTTTGAGGACAAGGAGCCAACAGACAAGAGCGCTCGCTGGTTCTTTGTGGTGGAGAAATAAAACCTAGCAATATGTTTTGAGGAGTTGAATTTGGAAAATAAACAGACTTTAATTTTTATACAACAGAAAAATCGGACAGATGATGTTTTATCAATTAAGCCGGGAATAGAGGGCAAAATTAAGGTGAGGTATACAAATAATAAAGAATATTACTATAACAAAGAAGATGTTGAAGAATATCAATTTTTGGAAAAATTACCTGTAGAAAATTATCAATTTAGTCGCTCAGGATATGGCGCCTATAATAATGTTATCTCTGTTGAAAAATACTCATATTTAGAAAAAAATAAAATAAAAGTTTGTTTTGAACATGGCAAGAACGTTATTTTAAATCAAGAGAATTTTAAAATTGAACAATCCGCCTTATTTGAAAAAAAGGCTAATGACGTCTTTGAGTATCTTAAAAAACTTGCCAATTTAAATAATATAAAATCTGATGATGGTAGTTCTCTCTTAGGTAAGAATTATGAAAGAGTTACTTTTGTTTCACAACAATCTGTCTTACATCGTTTCCTATCAGCATCAAGTACAAAAGCTGAATCGGAATCTAAATCTGATGATCAAAGTCTAATATTTCCTTTCGGTTGTAATAATAGTCAACTCATTGCGACGGAAAGAGCTTTGAAAAATCAAATTAGCTTCATTGAGGGACCTCCCGGAACAGGAAAAACTCAAACAATTTTAAATATTTTGTCGAATATTATTTACAGAAATCAGACAGCTTTAGTGGTGTCAAATAATAATTCTGCAATTGCTAATATTAAAGAAAAATTATCTCAACCAGAGATAGCTTTAGATTTTTTGACAGCTACGCTGGGCAGTAAAAAAAATAAAGAAAAATTTTTAAAAAATCAATCTTCTCATTATCCTAATTATTTACCAGATATTCTTGAAAATAAAGAAAGAAATCTAAAGTTTGAACTGGTTAAAAAAGCTTTTTGGCTAAAAGAAGAAATCGCAAATATAAAATCACAGATCTCTTTTATTGAGATAGAATATCAACATTTTCAAGATTACATGTCTGATAAGGATCTCTTTGAAGTAGATTTATCAAAGTTATCTCCAAAAGTTCTTTTGGATTTATTGTTAGAGTGTGAAAAAATTTTTGAACAAAATAGAAAAATCGGTTTTATATTTAAAATAAAAAGTATTTTTAAATATAAAATAAGGAATTTTAGTTTTTATAAGCAAAATCCAGATTTTTTAGCTGCAACGATTCAGAAGAAATTCTATGAGACTGAGTTGGAAAAACTTAATAAAAAGTTATCAAAACTCGAAAATGATTATAAAACGAATTTGGGCGATGAATATATAGCCAATATGATAGAATATTCAAAGTCTATTTTGAAAAGTGCTTTGTTAGAAAAATATATTCCTTGGGCGCCTCGGAAAGTAAATAATACAGATAACTCTGCAAAGAATAGGCTAAATTTTTCTAAAAAAATTTTAAAAGATTATCCTATAATCTTAAGTACAACATTTTCTGCCAGAAACTGTGTAGCTGATTCTATGTTGTACGACTATTTAATTATTGATGAAGCCTCACAAGTCGATATTGCTACAGGAGCATTAGCTTTATCATGTGCTAAAAATGTAGTAATTGTTGGAGATCTTAAGCAATTACCAAATATTGTTACAAGGGAAGCAAAAGAAAAGTCAGAATGTTTACGAAAGGATTTGAAGATAAAACCTGTATATAGCTTTAAAAAGAGCCTTTTGGAAGTAATGGTAGAATTATTTCCTGAAGAGCCTGCTACCTTATTGAAAGAGCATTATCGCTGTCATCCTAAAATTATTCAGTTTTGTAATCAAAAATTCTATAATGGGAAATTATGTATTATGACTAAAGATTATGGCGAGAAAGATGTGCTTATTGCTTGTAAGTCTGTAGCGGGGAATCATGCGCGCCAGCACTCAAATCAGAGAGAAATTGATATCATAAAAAAAGAGGTGATTGATTATTATCTATTAGATAATAATACTACAGGAATTATTGCTCCATATCGTAATCAGATTGAGTTGTCTCAAAATCAACTGGAGGAATATATTAGTGAAACTGTACATAAATTTCAAGGTAGAGAATGTGAAACAATAATCCTTTCTACAGTAGATAATCAAATAACACATTTTACTGATGATCCTCACCTATTGAATGTGGCTGTTTCAAGAGCTAAAAATCGACTTATTTTAGTTACTTCTGGTAATAAACAAAAATCAAATATGAATATAACAGATTTAATAGACTATATTGCATATCAAAATTGTGATATCAAAGACAGTATGGTTAGATCAGTATTTGATTATCTGTATAAACAATATGAAGAACGTAGACTAAATTATTTTAAAAATCGAATCAAACATTCAAAATATGATTCAGAAAATTTGATGTTTGAATTACTAAAAGAAATTCTTACTTCATATTCAGAGCTTGACTTTATCACACAGTACCGATTAAAACATTTGATAAAAGATTTTTCATTGCTGTCATCTGATGAAGCAACATTTGTTAATCAGAGTCGAACCAGTGTAGATTTCATGATATTTAATAAGGTTACAAAAGTTCCAGTTCTAGCAATTGAAGTTGATGGAGTTAAGTATCATAATAATCCTGACCAAATGAAGCGAGATTCGATGAAAAATAATATTTTCAAAAATTATCAACTTCCTTTACTAAGGTTAGCAACAAATGGTAGCGGCGAGGAAGAAAAAATAAGGATTGCTTTGGCTGATTATAAATCAACTGACGAAATCATTCAGTCAAAAGATATGATTAACAATATTTAAATAGTAATAATTCTATATTCGAGGAGGAATTAATGCCTATCACTGGTATTATCGCAGAGTTTAATCCTTTTCATAATGGGCACAAATATCTGCTGGAGCAGGCTTCTGGTCTGAAAATTATCGCTATGAGCGGCAATTTTGTTCAGCGAGGGGAGCCAGCTATCGTGGACAAGTGGACTCGGGCACAGATGGCTTTGGAAGCTGGAGCGGATTTGGTCCTTGAGCTGCCTTTCTTGGTCAGCGTTCAGGCGGCAGACTTTTTCGCTAAGGGGGCAGTAGACATCTTAGAGAGACTGGGCATTGAGCATCTGACTTTTGGGACCGAGGAAGTGCTGGACTATGAGAGTATCTCTAGAGTCTATGGTCAAAAGGCAGAGCAGATGGGGGCTTATCTGGCTGGTTTGCCTGATTCCCTATCCTATCCCCAGAAGACTCAGGCCATGTGGCAGGAGTTTGCAGGGCTCAATTTTTCAGGCTCTACGCCCAATCATATTCTAGGATTGGCTTATGCCAAGGCCGTGGCGGGAAAAGATATAAAGCTGTGCCCGATTCAACGTCAGGGGGCTGGCTACCATTCCTTATCAGCTAATCAGGAATTCGCCTCTGCAACTGCCCTCCGTCAGAAGTTGGATCAGCTAGACTTTCTCAAAAAATATACTCCAGCCTATCACTTGCTTGAAACGGCTCCCAAGGTGACCTGGTCGGACCTCTTTCCTTATCTCCGTTACCAGATAGTGACCTGTCCGGATTTAACAGACTTTTATCAGGACAATCAGGAGTTGGCCGTCAGGATTAGAGTGGCCTTGAAAAGCAGTGAGACCATAGAAGAGCTAGTTGAACAGGTGGCGACCAAACGCTATACCAAGGCTCGGGTCCGGCGTCTGCTGACCTATATCCTAGTCGGAGCTAGGCAAGAAGAGCTTCCGTCAGGTGTTCATATTTTAGGCTTTTCCGAGCAGGGGCGCCAGCATTTGTCCCAGCTTAAGGGAAAGGTTGAATTAGTCAGCCGAATCGGCAAGGAACCTTGGGATAGTCTCACCCAGCAGGCAGACAAGGTCTATCAGCTGGGTAATCCTGAACTTTTAGAGCAGAATTTTGGTCGGGTTCCGATTATGAAAGACAAGTAAGGCTGAATGTTCAGCCTTTTTGCTTTGTTTGCGGCGGTAAATAAAAAATGGTATAATAAACAAATAAACTTGTTTTCACTAAAGAGCATGATTTGCTTTTTAGCGGTTTGACTGTAGGTATGAAAGCTAGTATTCGGTCAATAAAACATTGCTGGGCTTGATTGAATGATTATCTTTCCTATCCATGTCTCAAAGGAGGAAGACTCATGAAAATTCAAAAGATTACCTTTATGGCCCTTACAGCTATACTGACGCTTAGTTTAGGGGCTTGTAGCTTAATTGGGCAGAAGCATTCTCAAAAGAATCAGGGTGGGACTGAAAATAGCTCCCGTGAGAGCCAAAAGAATACTTCTTCTGACGATATTGAAGAACTCTTGGAGAAAGCAGAAACTGCGAATGAAGATCTAACTTCAATGAAAATGAAGGTAAAACTATCTATCACTGTAGATGGTTCCAATAAAACTCAAACGATGAGCGGAGACCTTCTCTATGATAAAAGCACTGATGAATTGGCCAAGGGACATTTAGTAATAGATGGAAAAGAGAGCGGTCAGGAGAGTTATCAAGAAGCGATTATGCCAGGCGGAGAGGATAAACTTTTGTATACTCGTTCTTCTAAAAATGGAACATGGTCTAAGCAAGAAATGGGAAGTGGGGCAGATTATTATGTTCAGCCCGATTATTTCAAACTTATGGATGGCTTTTATCAAATGGCTGATGATGTCACTGTAAAGGAAAGCGGAGATGAATATGTTTTTAAATTAAGCAGTAAAAATGCTGATTTACTGGGGCTCTTTGGTGAAGAATTCAAACTAGAGCTGTCAGGTGTTACTCAGGCAGATATGGATAAGAAGTTAGAAGTACGCTTGGATAAAAAGACCTTATTCTTAAAAGACTTTAAGCTAGGTTTATCTTATAAAGGTGAAAAAGGTAGTATGGATGTTCAAACAGATACTCATTATTCTGACTGGAACACTATAGATGAAGATGAGATAAAAGCACCTCAGTAAAGCATTGACAGAATAGCTTCTAAACTATTAGCTGAGAAAGAAAGGAAAAGTCATGCCTTTATTGTTTGCTTTTCGCTACCGTAGAGGATTCTATTTGACCATAGTAATCTTGACCTCTGTCTTCTTAGTCTCAGGCATCATTTTCGGTGCTTTAGCTTCCTTGCTCTTGTTTTCAATTGATAAAGCCATGCCTGGATCAGGAATTATTTCATTCGGTTTGCCTTCTTTCCTTACCTTTCTCTTAGCCAGTCTACTTGAAATTTTTATAATTGTCCATGCGGGACGAAAGCTGAGTAAAAAGTGCTTTGTTCTTGCGGGAACAGAATGGGGCTTGACCGTGCGAGGTGCTTTTTTGAAAGAGCATAGCTTTGCTTGGAGTCAGCTGGAAAGTGTCTTTTACCGGCCAGCTTGGGGAAGAACTTCTGATGGGCAGGCTTCTTTTCGACTGGGAGTCAGGTACTATCGGAGAGACTACCTATATGTCAAGCCTTATCATGGCAAGTCTGTTCGAGTAGATGTCACTTTTTTAGATGGCAGAATAGAGGATGTTTTTGCCTGTTTAAGCAGGTGCAAACCGGATTTGCCTATTGTGAAAAATTATCAGTAATATTTTTGATGGATTTCGGTAAAGGTCCGCTATGACAGACCTGCCGGATTCGGGAAATAGAATTTATCGTCCAGTTGCTCTTTTAGCGACTGGATTTTTTATGGAATTGAAAACAGAAATCAAATTTGTCTCGATTTCAGCCCAGCAGAAGTTGAAGAATACAACCAGAATCTTCTAGAAGCTATCATTTTTTCTTAGTGATTTTTCTGATTCCCTGTGTTATAATAAGAAAGATTAAAAATGTAATTTATCAAAAGGAGAATCTCCAATGGGACGTAAATGGGCCAATATTGTGGCAAAGAAAACAGCCAAAGACGGCGCAAACTCAAAAGTATATGCTAAGTTTGGTGTGGAAATCTATGTAGCTGCTAAAAAGGGTGATCCAGATCCAGAGTCTAACACAGCTTTGAAATTCGTTATCGACCGAGCTAAGCAGGCTCAGGTGCCGAAGCATGTCATTGACAAGGCTATCGATAAGGCAAAAGGAAACACTGACGAAACATTTACTGAAGGCCGCTATGAAGGATTTGGGCCAAGCGGTTCTATGCTGATTGTCGATACTCTGACTTCAAATGTCAATCGGACTGCAGCCAATGTCCGTGCTGCTTTTGGTAAAAATGGCGGCAATATGGGAGCTAGCGGCTCGGTATCTTATCTTTTTGATAATAAAGGTGTGATTGTCTTTGCGGGTGACGTCGCTGACAGCGTCTTTGAACAGCTGCTGGTAGCAGATGTAGATGTAGATGATGTTGAAGCAGAAGAAGGCAGCATCACTGTCTATACAGCGCCAACGGACCTTCACAAGGCCATCGTGGCTCTGCGCGAGTCTGGCATCCAAGAGTTCCAAGTAACTGAGCTTGAAATGATTCCTCAGTCTGAAGTAGAGTTGACCGGCGAAGACCTCGAAACCTTTGAAAAACTTTATAGCGTTTTAGAAGACGACGAAGATGTCCAAAAAATCTATACGAATGTAGATGGATTCTAAAGATACTTGACCTGTAGTTGGAGCTACAGGTTTTTTATATGATAATAACTTTCAGACTGTGTTTACCAGTCAAGATAAGTATGGTAGAATAGAAAGGTCATATTATTAAGTTATTAAGGAGACAATGATGAAAAAAGTATTTCAATACGCGACCTTGCTTCTAGCAGGAATGAGCTTAACAGCCTGTGCCTTGCTTCCGACTTCAAATCAGGATATTCCAAGTAAGCAAAGTCAGGAGAAGAAGGACAAGAAAGCAGCCAGCAATGGGCAAGTAGAGGTCAAGATTAAGGAAGGCCAGTTTATTTTGCCAAGCAATGGGGCCGCTGATTCAAAATACTTAGCTTTGTCATTGGAAATTAAGAATAAAACGGATGAAAAAATCATGATTTCCTCTTCAGACATTGGCTTTTATGATTCAGAAGGTGAGAAAATCCAGCCGGTCGGAGTTTATGATGATGCAGAAAACTTTAAAATACTGAAATATGAAGATTTAGCTAAGGGAAAGACTCTTTCTGGTTATCTTGTATTTAAGGTTGAAAAGGATAAAAAATATGAACTGCACTATGAGAAGAAAACTTATGATGCTGATGAGAAAACAGAAGAAATCAAGCTAAATGTTGATCCTTCGAGCTATCCTGATCAAATCGAAGAGTCAAAGAAACTAGCTTCTGATTATCTGAATGCCGTTTTCTTGGGTGGAGACGCCAAAAGCAAAGACAAGGCAAAGTCATCCAAGGGCAAGGAAGATTTTGTCTTGGGCGGTGATTTGGAGCAAGATAAAAATGACTTTAGAGCAGCTTTTGCTGAAGACTTCAAACGTAAATTGCATGACTATCCCTTTACTGATAAGGAAGTCAATGCCTTTATCGATGCCTATGTGGAAAATAATGCAAAACGATCCGAAATTTCTTATACAGTAGCCCAGTACATGCCGAACGAGATAGTGATCAAGATTAAACCGAGAACGGTCAGTCTAAGCAAAACCATCCTGAACTACAGTAAAGAGTTTTCTGACAAGCATCGTTCTGAGTATGCGAATCTTTCGGAATTCTATAAAGCACAAGATAAGAATTATGCTGATGACATGATGGCTGGATTGGACTCACGTCCGCTTCTCACCCCAGAACGAGATTATCAGTTGAAATTTGTCAAGACAGATGGCAAGTGGGTCTTGGAGCGTGATTTTTCTTATGAATCCATTGTCATCTCCTTCGAAGGTGATATCTCATAATACAAAAAATAGAGGGCTGATTATTGATTATTTGCTCTCTATTTTTGTGTCCGCGTCCAGCTTTGTGCTATACTGGATGGTAGATAGGTGTATTCGAGTAAAGGAGTCGGCCATGAAAAAATTTTATGATAAACTGATGCAAACGCGGCATTATCTTCATCAGCATCCAGAGCTGTCTGGGCAGGAATTTGAAACGACAGCTTTTCTAAAAGGCTATTTGGAAGATTTGGAGATTAGGATTTTAGAATCCGGTCTGAAAACCGGCCTAGTTGCCGAGGTTGGTTCTGGCAAGCCTGTTATCGCCCTGAGAGCAGATATCGATGCTCTGCCTATTTTGGAGCAGACAGGTCTGCCGTACGCCAGTCAGAATTCAGGCGCCATGCACGCTTGCGGCCATGATTTTCATCAGACCAGCCTTTTGGGGGCAGCAGAGCTGCTCAAGGCTATGGAAGGTGATTTGAGAGGAACGGTTCGTTTGATTTTTCAGCCGGCTGAGGAAACTTCTCAGGGAGCCAGCCGGGTTCTTGCGACTGGCCTGTTGGACGATGTGTCTGCTATTATCGGCTTTCACAATATGCCCCAGCTGAAGGCGGGACAGCTGGCACTTAAAGCTGGAGCCATGATGGCTGGGGTTGAGAAGTTCAAGGTTGAGGTAGAAGGAGTCAGCAGCCATGCGGCTAGACCGGATTTGGGTGTTGATACAGTATTGGCCTTGACCAGTATGATTCAAAACCTGCAGGCTCTAGTGGCCCGTACAGTGTCTCCTTTTGAAGCGGCTGTCTTATCTGTGACTCATATCGAAGCAGGAGCGACCTGGAATGTACTGCCGCAGTCGGGCTTTTTTGAAGGGACCATTCGCAGCTTCAATCCGACCTTGCAGCAGCGTCTCAAGGAAGACTTTATCCGAATTGTAGAGAATACAGCGGAGAATTTTGGAGCTCAGGTCAGGATTTCTTGGGACCATACACCGCCAGTGACCTATAATGATCCTGAATTGGCCGATCTGCTTTATGAGCACTCACAGAATCTGGCTGAGGTCCTACCTGCCAGTCCATCCTCGGCTGGAGAAGATTTTGCCTTTTATCAGGAGAAGCTTCCAGGCGTCTTTGCCTTTATCGGCTCAAATGGGGCGGAAAATGCTCCTGACCTCCATCATGACAGTATGGTCATTGATGACGAAGCCTTCAAAGTCTCCGTTCCTTACTATGTGGAAAGTGCCCTCTTTCTCCTGCAGCACTACAGGCAGAAAGTCGAGTAAATGACTGCTTCAAAGCTGATAAAGAAAAGCTATCACCTCCATAAAAAATATATAATGGTCAAGCTTCTTCTTATTTGATATGATAAAGAAAGACTTTTTAGGAGGAATTCGAAATATGAACCTGAAGAAAACCTTGAAATACTTCTCTCTGGCAGCTGTGAGTGTCTTGGCCATTGGTGCCTTGGTGGCTTGCTCATCATCAAGTGAGAAGAAAACAGAGAAAACAAAGGTAGAAGTCGGAACAGTGGGAACGACCAAACCATTTTCATACGAGGATAAAGACGGTAAACTGACTGGCTATGATATCGAAGTCCTTCGTGCTATCTTTAAGGACTCAGACAAGTATGAAGTCAATTTCAATAAGACCAAGTGGGCTTCTATTTTCTCAGGTTTGGACAGCGACCGCTACCAGATCGGTGCCAATAATATCAGCTATTCCGAAGAACGGGCTAACAAATATCTCTATGCTAGTCCATATGCGAAAAATCCAACAGTTTTAGTTGTCCGTAAGGGTGAAGGCATCAAATCGCTGGATGACATTGGCGGCAAGTCTACTGAGGTTGTTCAGGGGACTTCAACAGCTCAGCAACTAGAGGACTACAACAAGGAGCATAGTGATAAACCGACAAAAATCAATTATACGGACGGAACCATTCAGCAAATCTTGGCCAATCTCAATGACGGCCGTACGGACTATAAGATTTTTGAGCGCATAACTGTAGAGTCTATTATCAAAGACCAAGACTTGAAAAATCTGGAAGTGATTGAACTTCCAAGCGACCAGCAGCCTTATGTCTATCCGATTATTGCAAGCGGTCAGGAAGACTTGCAAAAATTTGTCAACAAGCGAATCAAAGAACTCTATGAGGATGGTACGCTTGAAAAGCTATCTCAAGAATTCTTTGGCGGCTCTTACCTGCCAGATGCAAAAGATATCAAGTAAGAAATCCCATCAAGTTCGGTTTGCATTTGGCTGACTAGACTTTGATACAAGAAATACGATAAGGGCGGGGAAGCTTATTTCCCCAGCCCTTTATCTGCTGTTAATAGGAGTAACGCATGCCTTTCTCAACTGAGACTGAACAAATCAAGAAATTTGAAAACGACGAGGTAGCCCAGCACTATTTTGAAGTGCTACGGACCTTGATCTCTAAAAAATCGATCTTTGCCCAGCAGGTTGGCTTGCAGGAAGTAGCCAACTATTTGGGAGAGATTTTTACAGCTGCAGGTGCCAAGGTCATGATTGACGACAGCTATACTGCTCCATTTATTTTGGCGGAGTTTCGTTCTTCAAATCCTGCTGCTAAGACCATTATTTTCTACAACCACTACGATACAGTGCCGGCAGATGATGACCAGCCTTGGACCAATGATCCTTTTACATTGTCAGTTCATTACGGAGTTATGTATGGGCGAGGAGTGGATGATGACAAGGGGCACATTACTGCTCGTCTGACAGCCGTTCGCAAGTATATTCGAGAGCACGGTGATTTGCCAGTCAATATCATCTTTATGATGGAAGGGGCAGAAGAGTCCGCTTCGACAGACTTGGATAAATATTTGGCCAAGCATCGCAAACGCCTGCGAGGAGCGGATTTGCTGGTCTGGGAGCAAGGTAGTCGCAATAATCTAGGACAGCTGGAAATCTCAGGCGGTAACAAGGGGATTGTTACCTTTGACATGACGGTCAAAAGTGCAGATGTAGACATTCATTCCAGCTTCGGTGGCGTTATCAATTCCGCTTCCTGGTATTTGCTCAATGCTTTATCCAGCTTGCGCAGTCCAGACGGCCGCATCTTAGTTGAAGGCATCTATGAGCAGGTTCAAGAGCCTAATGAACGGGAGATGGCCCTAATTGAGGAATATGCCCTGCGGACTCCTGAAGAGTTGAGTCAAGTCTATGGCTTGAAATTACCGGTTTTGCTGGACGAGCGGAAGGAATTTCTCCGTCGCTTTTACTTTGAACCTTCGCTGAATATTGAAGGCTTCGGATCAGGTTATCAAGGCCAAGGGGTTAAAACCATTTTACCTTCAGATGCCCAGGCTAAGATGGAGGTTCGTCTGGTGCCTGGTCTGGAGCCAGAGGATGTGTTAGACAAGATTCGTCAGCAGCTGGATAAAAATGGCTATCCGGCAGTTGAGCTGACCTATACCTTGGGAGAAATGAGCTATCGCAGCGACATGAGCGCACCTTCCATTCTCAATCTTATCGAGCTGGCTAAAGATTATTACCAAGAGGGCATCTCTGTTCTGCCGACCTCAGCTGGAACTGGTCCGATGCACACGGTTTATGAAGCCTTGGAGGTTCCTATGGCGGCTTTTGGACTTGGCAATGCCAATAGCCGAGACCATGGCGGAGATGAGAATGTGAAGATTGCTGATTATTATACGCATATAGAGCTCATTCAGGAGCTGATTGGCAGTTATCGTCGAGTTGACTAGCGGGAAAGGAAGGCTTATGCTATACTCTATAAGAAAAGACAAACTGAAGCAGGCTGGCTTCTTTTACCTCTTTTATTTCCTAGCCATGATCTTAGGCGTCTTGGTTGGGCTTCTATTTGACCGCTCCGGCAATATGTTTTACGCTCCAGCTTTTACAGCTTTCTTTGGCGGAGTTCTGTTCATCTTCTATACAGAGAAAATAAAGACCTTCGGTCTGATCAGCGGCTTAGGCTGTCTGCTAGGTTTCTTCTTTCTGCTCAGTCGACATGGCTTTGGAGCCTTTCTACCAGGTTTGATTTGTGGTATTTTAGCGGATCTTATATCTCGGTCAGGCAGCTATCAAAAGACTGTTAGAGGCTTGCTGGCTTTTATGGTTTTCAGCTTTAGCACAGCGGGTCCTATTTTCCTAATGTGGCTGGCTCCCAAGCAGTATGAAGCTAGTCTTCTTGCCAGAGGAAAGACTCAGGCTTATATCGAGCAAGTCATGCTTAAACCAGAACCCAGCTTAGTCCTTTGGTTTGTAGCCAGCATTTTACTGGGCGCTTTACTTGGATCCCTGTTAGGTAGAAAAATCCTTAAAGCTAGACATTCCAAGTCAGCTTCGGTCTAAATACCATTGAAAATATAACTAAGGAGAAAATATGAACAATTTACTCGTGCTCCAGTCGGACTTTGGTCTGGTAGATGGAGCTGTGTCAGCCATGATCGGAGTGGCGCTAGAAGAGTCGTCCACTCTGAAAATTCATCATCTGACTCACGATATCACCCCTTACAATATCTTTGAGGGAAGCTATCGTCTCTTTCAGACAGTTAATTACTGGCCAGCAGGAACGACCTTTGTGTCAGTAGTGGATCCGGGTGTGGGCTCCAAGCGTAAGAGTGTGGTAGCCAAGACTAAAAAGGGCCAATACATCGTCACTCCTGACAATGGCACCCTGTCTTTCATCAAGAAGCATGTCGGCATTGAGGCTATTCGGGAAATTTCTGAGGTGGAAAATCGCCGCAAGGATACGGAGGATTCTTATACTTTCCACGGTCGTGATGTCTATGCCTATACGGGTGCTAAGCTGGCCAGCGGCCATATCAGCTTTGAAGAAGTTGGACCAGAGCTCAAGGTCGAAGACATTGTCGAAATTCAGGTAGTAGAGACCACGCTTGCGGATACTTATGTCAGCGGAGCTATTGATATCCTGGATGTCCGCTTTGGCTCTCTTTGGACCTCTATCACCCGCGAGGAATTCTGCACCTTGAAACCAGAATTTGGCGACCGCTTCGAGGTTACCATCTACAACAATGACATGCTGGTTTATCAAAACCAAGTAACCTATGGCAAGTCCTTTGCGGATGTCCGCATCGGTCAGCCTATCCTCTATATCAACTCCCTCTATCGGGTTGGCTTAGCGATTAACCAAGGTTCCTTTGCTAAGGCCTATAATGTTGGCGTCGGTGCCCAATGGCATATTGAAATCAAGAGAATTGAAAATTAAGGAAGAAGAACATGAAAAATAATACAATCAGAAACGTAGTCGCAACAGGAATTGGAGCAGCCCTATTCGTGGTCATCGGAATGATCAATATTCCAACGCCTGTACCCAATACCAGCATCCAGCTCCAATACCCCCTGCAAGCTCTTTTTAGCGTCATCTTTGGTCCAATCGTCGGTTTCCTGATGGGCTTCATTGGCCACGCCATTAAAGACGCTATGAGCGGTGGAGGACTCTGGTGGTTCTGGATTGCCGGTAGCGGAGTCTTCGGTCTATTAGTTGGCTTCTTTAGAAAATTCTTCCAAGTGGAAGAAGGAAAATTTGAAGTCAAGGATATTATTCGCTTTAACTTGATTCAGTTTGGAGCAAATGCAATCGCTTGGCTAATCGGCCCAATTGGTGACGTGATTGTGTCTGGTGAACCGGTCAATAAGGTTATTGCTCAAAGTATTGTAGCAATTCTAGTGAATTCTGCGACAGTAGCAGTCATCGGAACTGTCTTGCTGACTGCCTATGCTCGCACCCGTACCCGCGCAGGAAGTTTGAAAAAGGATTGATTACATCAAAAATTGAAAGATTGGGAGAACTCCCAGTCTTTTTTTGTACAAAATAAAAGACATAATGTAAATTATATATTGCATTATAGAGATTTATAAAGTGAAAGGAGAATCTGTAAGAGAATAGAAGAAAAAAACGCTTTGAAAAGTATTTGGATCAATTGGAAGAAGAGCGATAACCTGTCCTTCTCATTTAAACTTTCCAGCTCTGCTATTTTTCAAACAAATATTTTGCTCAGCTTTTCTTCTCGCGTTATAATAAATAGATGAATTAAAAAATTCAGAAAATTTTATAGAGAAAAGAGAGTTGAAATCTTATGGCAAAAGATATTCGCGTCCTACTTTACTACAAATATGTTCCAATTGAGAATGCTGAGAAATTTGCAGCTGATCATCTGGCCTTCTGTAAATCTATCGGTCTGAAAGGCCGTATCCTGGTAGCAGATGAAGGAATCAACGGAACGGTTTCTGGTGACTATGAAACCACTCAAAAATACATGGACTATGTGCACAGCCTTCCGGGCATGGAAGACCTTTGGTTCAAGATTGACGAAGAAAACGAGCAAGCTTTCAAGAAAATGTTTGTTCGCTACAAGAAAGAAATTGTCCACTTGGGCTTGGAAGACAATGATTTTGATAATGACATCAACCCGCTGGAGACGACAGGAGCTTACTTGTCACCTAAGGAATTTAAGGAAGCTCTATTGGACGAAGACACTGTTGTCTTAGACACTCGTAACGACTATGAGTACGATTTGGGACACTTCCGCGGTGCCATCCGTCCAGACATCCGCAATTTCCGCGAATTGCCGCAATGGGTTCGTGATAACAAAGAGAAGTTCATGGACAAGCGCGTGGTTGTTTACTGTACCGGTGGTGTTCGCTGTGAGAAATTCTCAGGCTGGATGGTCCGTGAAGGATACAAAGATGTTGGTCAGCTTCATGGCGGTATCGCGACTTACGGCAAGGATCCAGAAGTTCAAGGTGAGCTTTGGGACGGCAAGATGTATGTCTTTGATGAGCGTATTTCCGTTGACATCAACCATGTTGACCCAGTCGTGATTGGGAAAGACTGGTTTGACGGGACTCCTTGCGAGCGCTATGTCAACTGTGGCAATCCAGAGTGTAACCGCCGCATCCTGACTTCAGAAGAAAACGAAGACAAGTACCTCCGTGGCTGTTCTCATGAATGTCGTGTTCACCCTCGTAACCGCTATGTGGCTGAAAACGGCTTGAGCCAGGCAGATGTGGTGGAGCGTTTGGCTGCGATTGGAGAAAACTTGGAAACACTAGTGGCTCAGTAATAAGGAGAGATCCTAATGGAAAAATTTTGCGTTTATGGTAAATTAATTGCCAAAGAAGGAAAGGCGCAGGAATTTGCTGCTTATATGCAAGAAGTTGTCAAAGAAATGCAAAATCTTGATACTTGTTTCTGCTATATCTTAGGAGAGAGAGCAGACGAACCCAACAGCATCTATATTTACGAAGTTTGGGAGAGCGAGCAAGCTCACAATGATAGCCTAACCTTGGAAGTTTTTCAAAATCTCATTGCAAAAGCTAGACCCATTATTGCAGGCATGGAAAATTTGCATAAGCTGACTATTTTTGATGGTAAGGCAAGTTTCTAAATTCCTAAGAAAAACTAAAAACTTTAGATGTTTCAAGCGTCTAAAGTTTTTTTCGTCATTTATCTACAGGTAAAAGTCTTGTTGGACAGAGATTTGGGAAAGCAGACTATTTCTGCCAGTTCTTGGGGCATCTCGCGGATTATCACTTGATTTCTGGTTTTCTTTCCACAGTTCTGATTTTTTGTCCTTTCTTTATGATGTGATATAATGAGCTTAAATAAATGGGAAAGGAGCAAGTCTATGTCTAAAGCTATCATGGAAGAAGTGGCAGCCTATCTGCGTCAGCATGCAGATGAAGAGCTGAGTCTGACCGATTTGGCTGAGCATTTCCATTATAGTCCTTCCCATCTATCCAGAACTTTCAAGAAAAAGATGGGTTTTTCTATCAAGCAATATGTGGAAGCTCTTAAGATGGAAAAAGGGATTCAGGAGATTGTAGAAAGCCGGCAAAATGTGACCGAGACCTCTATGGAAGCTGGTTATGATAGTCTAGGCAGTTTTTCCAATACTTTTAAGCGGCATACTGGACTTTCGCCTAAAAAATACTACCAAGAATCAACCAAGGCTTATGATTTTATGGTAAAACAGCTGGATGAGAAGGGAGCTTTGTTACATCAGGATCCCGACTGTAAAAGTGGCAATAGGCTGACTGTGGCGATATCTTATCCTGAGGGATATGAACCACGCATTAGCTGTGTCGGGCTGTTTAAAACCCGCATACCCAAAGAAGAGCCGGTTATCGGAGTAGCGCTGAGTCAGGAGAGACGGTTTACTTTTGAAAATGTACCGGATGGTCGCTACTATCTTTTGGCCTGTGAATTGCTGGAGGATTTACGCCTAACTAAAAACTATGTCTTGAAGCATAACTTTCGCTGGGGCAGCGATGAGCCTCTCACTTTTGCAGGCGATAGCATCTATCAAGAGGAAATCAGCATGCGCAGGCCCTTGCCTAGTGATCCACCTATTACAGTTAATCTTCCAGTTTTAATCATGCGTTCCCTAGCCAAACAAGCGCAATTGAGAATAAGAAAATTTTTATCCTAATTGATAAACTGATGATAGAGATTTATTCTCAGCTATAAAAAATTGGAGGAACAATAATGAAATTAGACGTGTTTTTAAGTTTTAATGGTCAGGCAGAAGAAGCTTTTCGTTTTTATGCAGATCTTTTTCAGATAGAGATAAAGGGACTTGTACGAGCCAGTGAGATGATGGATCCAGCAAACCTTCCTGCAGAAAAACGAGATAAGATTGCCTGGATTGCTTTAGATACAGAAAACTTGACCCTTAATGGTGAGGATGTAGGTGTTTTTAATGACCTGTCTATTCCTAGCCACCATCAGCCCAATCAATGGTTAGTTCTGAGCCCAGGCAGTAGAGAAGAAGCCGATGAGCTTTTTGCCAAGCTTGCTGAAGGTGGGCAAATTCTCTATCCTTTAGAGGAACAAGCTTTCGCAGAGTTTTATGGCCGCTTGATTGACCGTTTTGGTATCGGCTGGGATGTGATGAAATGAGGTAGGAGGATGGCTTATAGTGAATCCTTAGCCCAGCAAGTCCGTGCCATTTTAGCTACTGATCTTCCCCCTCATGTTTTTGAAGAAGAGGTAGAAGAGAAGAAGATGTTTGGTGGCTTGGCTTTTATGGTTCGAGGTAAGATGACCGTTACTGTGAGTTCGAGAAGTCAAGAGCTTGTCATGGTACGCATTGGTAAGGAAATGGAAAAGCAGGTTCTGCCTAAAAATGGTGCTAGCGTGACTTTAATGAAGGGTAGGCTTTATCATGGCTATATTGATTTAGATGGCGAAGGACAAAAAGAACTGTCTTACTGGATCAAGCTAGCCTTGTCCTACAATCAGGAGCTGACGCAGCAGAATAAAAAATGAGAAGTGCTCAGATGAGTTTGGCTTTCTTAGAAGTTTATTCATTGCCTTTTTATGAAATTCAAATATATTCTTAGAATCTGTATTGATGAAGCTTTCAATCGAAAAGTATCTTCATGGATACAGGTTTTTTCGTCTTTTTCTTCCAAAAATGTTATACTAATACCAGAGTCCGTTTTAAGAATGGAGCATGTCTTAAAAGCCTTGGAGAAAAACTAGTTTGTACCAGTATTGAGTTTTAATTTTGCATTTTCTCGCTTTCAGAAAGGCTTTTGTCGTTAGAAAGGAGCATGGTATGAGTATTTCTTTTTACATTCAGAACCGAAAGGGCTTGTTTAGCTATAAGGCGGTCGAAACACCCTTGTCTCTGGTTTCCTTAGTAGAAGGGCTTGAGGTCATAGGCCTCGAGGGCGATAAGGCTTATCAATCCTTGGATCAGGTCGGAACTTTTCTGGCTGTCTACTGGGAAGGGGCAGGCCGAGGGTTTGAAGTTTATTATCTGCCAGACCGGGAAACCTACCAGGTCCGCGTCTTGACACCATCAACGGTGGGCGACTGGAAAGGGGCTATCCTCTTCATGAGTCGTTTGGCTCAGAAGATGAAGCAGGATATTGTCGATGAATATGGCAATACTTACACCGCTGACGGGATTTTTAATATTGATTTTGAAGCGGATATTCTCTATGGCCTGAACGATGCCAGAGTAGCAGCTGCGCCTATGCATGTTTTCGAAGGTTATGCTCATGATTTGTACATGTCGCAGGAAAAGCTTCTGGAACTATTCAAATCTGAAGATCCTGTGGAGGAGTTTGGCAGGCAGTTAACCGAGATGCAGCAGGTTCAGAGTCAATTTTCTACTCCAAAGTACTATAAGGATCAGGGTGGGAAATACCTGGGTTCTTATGTCTTGGCAGAAGGAGTGGACACAGTCCTTCCAACTCAGCCCATGCCCAAGGGCTACTTGGTTAAAGAGATGATTGAGAGCGGTGCTAGTCAAGACATGGAATGGCATCTTCATATCCTGATAGAGGATGCCAGCAGTCCCCAGGGCTATAAATATCTGACAACAAAGGATTTAAAAGCTTTTTTGGAGAAGATTCCAGAGACTCACCATACCTATCTGGATTCCAGTCAGATCCGGATTCAGCCACTCAATCGGCTGGAACTGGAAGCCATTTTGGATCAACTTCCCGATGGAGAACCGAAGTTTTAGCGCTAGGAAAATTTACTTTTTGTATCTTAACAGAGCTGCCGAAAGGTGGCTTTTTTAGGGCTGTCAGCAGTTCTCACAATTTTGTGACTCTTTTCGTTTTGATAACATTGTTGAAAATATCTTGAAAATTTCAGAAAGAAACTATAGAATAGAGGTCAGTTTTATAAAAAGGAGAACGAAATGAAAGAAAAACACATGCTAATCTTGGGCTGGGTGGCCACGTTTATGTCTGTTATGATGTATGTTTCCTATATCCCACAGATTATGAATAATCTAGCTGGCAATAAGGGTGACTTTATCCAGCCTTCAGTAGCTGCTCTAAACTGTACTCTCTGGGTCATTTATGGTCTATTTAAAGAGAAGCGGGACATTCCTTTGGCAGCGGCTAATATGCCAGGCATCGTATTTGGCTTGATTACTGCTGCAACAGCCCTTATGTAAGATGAGATTGGGAGTTATGCCCAGTCTTTTTTTGTGGCTTACCTTTGAAAAGCATTGACTGCAATCTCGCTATAAAGTCTGCCTATAGCTTGTGCTATCTAGAAAATATGAGGGCAGCATTCAGCAGACCGCCTTTTTATGATACAATGGTAAGATGAAGTCAGCAGAGAACTGCTGGCTGTTTCATCAGGAAGAAAGGGATAAGAAAGCAAGCCTATGATACTTGAAGAATTTGACCAAAGTCGCAAGGCTATCATCAATCCAGAAGATTTGAATGAGTCCATAGAGGGTTTTCCGGAGACAGCTGTTTCCTGCTTTGCCAGAGAGACTTTTGCGCGGATGCTAGCGGATTTTGAGCATGAGCTGATTACGACGACCAGCATGGCAAATATTGAAATTCCTATCTATCGTGTTTTCGTGGATGGACGGGAACTGGCTCTCTTTAATGCACCGGTTGGAGCTCCGGCCTGTGTGGCTATTCTGGAAGATTTGATTGCTTTTGGTATGAAAAAGCTGGTACTTTTCGGGACTTGCGGCATCTTG
>CBDFAZ010000002.1:0-43523 GCA_965245685.1 uncultured Streptococcus sp.
TAAATCGTTAGGTCGGGTAACTGGCGCGGGGGTTCGAATCCCCCATTCTCCGTATAATGAGGAGTTTAGCATTTGCTATCTCCTTTTCTTATACTTTCTTGTCCTGTTTAGTGAGGTTTTTCTGATGAATCGATTTAAAAAGTCTAAGTTTCTGATTTCTTTTTTTGTATTAGTTGTTGCAATGACGATACTCATCCTATCTACCTCTTCTAGTTGGTTTGTATCAACTACTTCAAATATTATTTCATTGGTAGATAGACATGTCGGTTCTCCTTTTGCTTTTGTAGCCGATAAAAAGGAAGAAATGTCAGATTTGATGTCTACTTACAGAGAGAATCAACAACTCAAGAAAAATCTTTATGAGGTTGAGGAAAAGGCTGGGAAGGCAGATTCCTTAGAAGATGAGAATGAGCAGTTGCGAAAACTTCTGGAATTTAAAGAGGCTGATAAAAATCAAATACAAATTGCCAGCGAAGTGATTGCCCGTACGCCAGCATCTTGGAAAAATGAGCTGACTATTGACAAGGGGACATCTGATCATGTGACAGATGCTATGCTAGTAGTCGCTAATGGTGGTCTGGTCGGAAGTGTTTCTGAAACCAGTAGTCAGTCTAGCTTAGTATCTCTACTGACTAACGAGGAAAACTCAACTAAAATTTCTGTTAGAATTCAAACTAAGTCTGGTCCAGTTTATGGGATTATTACTGGATATGATGCAAAAAACTCAGCTTATATCATCAGTCAGTTAAATAGTGCTGAAGATATAAAAGAGGGAGATGATGTTGCAACCAGTGGCTTGGGCGCTTATAATGCAGAAAATATTCCTGTCGGTAAGGTACTTTCCATGTCTGAGGCTAAGGATCAGCTAAACAAGGTTGTCCTGGTTAAGCCGGCTGCTGATTTGTCGGATATCCGTGCTGTAATGTTGGTAGGGAACTGATATGAGAGATATTAAAGAACATCTTTTGACTCCTATTATTTTATTTTTTGTTTTATTGATCGACGGGCAGATTTCGACTTTTCTGGCTAATATTCTGCCTTTACAATGGCATTTAGTTAGTCATTTTATCTTTATTTTCATGCTTTTTGTGTCCATCAACCTTTCTAGAAACTACAATATTCTCTTGTTTTGCTGTCTGGGGCTGATTTATGATGTTTACTATTTTCATACCATCGGTATTGCTCTTATTCTTTTTGCTCTTTTAAGTCTCTTGGTTTGTCAGTCTAGTTCGACTATGCTTTTAAATAAATTTACTCGCTTTTTATCTGTTCTGATTCTTGTATTTTTATTTGAATTAACTAGCTTTGCTTTTGCAGTATTTTTGAATCTTTCTAGTTTGAATTTACAGGATTTTGTCCTTAGCAGTCTGGTACCGACTATCCTTCTCAATGGCCTGATATTCCTCATTTTTCAGCCTATTTTCGAAAAAATGTATTTATGATAAACAAGAAATAAAAATGTAATAAAGGCGTAACATATGATACAGCATTTTCTGGTATACTAGTTAATGTCTTATAAGAAGGAGTGTATTATTTTTATGAAGAAAAAACTACTCACATCAATTTTATTGAGTACGGTTATCCTTTCACAAGGAGCTGCACTTGTGAGCGTTAAAGCGGAGACAACTGATGAAAAGATTGCTGCACAAGACAGCAAGATTAATAGCTTGACAGAGCAACAACAATCAGCTCAGACGCAAGTTGACGAAATTCAAGGTCAAGTGTCTGCTATTCAAAAGCAACAAGAAGAGCTTAAAGCAGAAAATGAAAAATTGTCTGCTGAATCTGCAAAACTTTCTGCTGAGATTGACGAACTGTCTAAAAATATTGTAGCTCGTAATGAGTCACTTGCAAATCAAGCACGCAGTACCCAAACAAATGGAACTGCTACTAGCTACATTAATACAGTTGTAAATTCTAGCTCTATTACAGAAGCTATCTCTCGTGTAGCAGCTATGAGCGAAATTGTTTCAGCAAATAACAAGATGCTGGAACAACAAAAGAAAGATAAAGAAGCGATTGCTGAAAAGCAAGTTGCAAATAACGAAGCTATTAATACTGTTATTGCCAACCAAGAAAAGTTAGCTGATGATGAGCAAACTTTGGCAACAAAACAAGCTGAACTGAAAGCAGCTCAGGCAAGTCTTGCAGCTGAAAAAGCGACTGCTGAAAACGAAAAGAATTCTCTTCTTGAAGAAAAAGCAGCCGCTGAAAAAGCAGCCGCTGAAGCAGCGGCCCGTGAAGCAGCTTATAAAGCAGAGCAAGAATCAAAACGCCAAGCAATTGAAGCTTCAGGAAATACCACCCTGCAAGCTCAAGTTCAAGCAGTTGTGAATTCAGCTCCAGCAGCTGAAGCAGCCGCTCCAGCAGCACCTGCAGTAACTCAATCTGTTGCCCGTGCGAATAGACCAGTTTATAGCTCATCTGCCTCTTCTTATCCAGTAGGTCAATGTACTTGGGGTGCTAAGACATTAGCTCCTTGGGCTGGCGATTATTGGGGTAATGGTGGACAATGGTCTGCAAGTGCAGCAGCAGCAGGCTTCCGTGTTGGTTCACAGCCAGAAGTTGGCGCAATTGCATGTTGGACTGACGGTGGATACGGACACGTTGCAGTAGTAACAGCTGTTCAATCTACTACAAGCATCCAAGTATCAGAAGCAAACTACCTTGGACAACAATCAATCGGTAATTACCGTGGATGGTTTAACCCAACAACTGCACAAGGTACAGTTTCATATATCTATCCGAACTAATCAGTAAAAAGCGCCTCTGGCGTTTTTTATTTTTAATTGAAAAATCAACTGAAAAAAGTTACAATGGTAGTTGGGAAAAGTTGTAATTGGACAATGAAAGACGATTTAGAATCTGGAGGGAATCATGTCTTTTTCTGATTTAAAACTCTTTGCTCTTTCTTCTAATCAAGAATTAGCGCAGCGTGTTGCTCAAGAGATTGGATTGCCACTTGGGAAATCAACTGTCCGTCAGTTCTCTGATGGAGAGATTCAAGTGAATATTGAAGAATCTATTCGCGGGAAACACGTCTTTATTTTGCAGTCTACCAGTTCGCCGGTCAATGATAATTTGATGGAAATCTTGATTATGGTAGATGCTTTGAAACGGGCTAGTGCTGAATCAATCAATGTTGTCATGCCTTACTATGGCTATGCTCGACAGGATCGCAAGGCTAGAGCTCGTGAGCCAATTACATCTAAATTAGTTGCTAATATGTTGGAAATTGCTGGTGTGGATCGGATGCTGACTATTGACTTGCACGCAGCGCAAATCCAGGGCTTCTTTGACATTCCAGTAGATCACTTGATGGGTGCACCTTTGATTGCTGACTACTTTGAGCGCCGTAATATGACAGGGGGCGACTATGTGGTAGTAAGTCCTGACCATGGCGGTGTGAGTCGGGCCCGTAAGTTGGCGGAATTTCTGAAAACTCCTATTGCGATTATTGATAAGCGTCGCAGTGTGGACAAGATGAATAGCAGCGAAGTCATGAACATTATCGGTAAGGTAGAAGGAAAAACCTGTATCCTGATTGATGATATGATTGATACAGCGGGAACAATCTGTCATGCAGCTGACGCTTTAGCTGAAGCGGGGGCTGTAGAAGTCTATGCTAGCTGTACGCATCCAGTCTTGTCTGGTCCGGCTATGGATAATATCCAAAAGTCGGCGATTAAAAAATTGGTTGTGTTGGATACGATTTATCTACCTCAAGAGCGCTTGATTGATAAGATTGATCAGATTTCCATTGCGCATCTTTTAGGGGAAGCCATTGTCCGTATTCATGAGAAACGGCCGCTGTCACCCTTATTTGAAATAGGGAAAAAATAATCTGATATGTATGGCTGGGAAGTTTGATTCCTAGCTTCTTTTTATTTTATTCCTACTTTTTAAAAAAATCTAACATTAACTTTGGAAGATGGCTCAAACTACTTGATGTTTCAAATATAAATAAATGACCATTTAAATAGTTGGTAAATTGACAATTTGTCTCATCCCTTGGTATTCTTTGATTTTAGAAATTTTTATGTAGTAAAATTCTTGACTTTTTTCGGAGTTCGAACTATACTTAATAGTAGGTAATATTAGGTAACGGGGAGTTACAATTATTTTTGAAAAGTAAAGAGGAGATGAGATAATGAAAAAGGTTTTACTTTCAAGTGCTGTAGCCCTTTCTCTTTTTGCGGCTGCTGCACCAGTATTTGCTGAGGGTACAGGCAGTCTTTGGGTTAATGACATTGATAATAATGAAGTTCCCCAAGGGAGTACGGACGCAGAATCCAGCAAAGTTATGGATGAACTGCAGGCCTATAGAGACGCACAATCAGCTCTGGATCAGCAAGTTGCTGAAGCTAAGAAAGCTCCAGTTGGTAAAAGTGCAGTGATGGAGGATCAGGCTGGTAACAAAGTTCTTGTTATTGGTGAAGGAGAGTCGGCTAATGCAGATCAGTCTTCAGCGACACCGTCTACTACAGATCCATCTACACCGGCTTATTCGGCAGCACCATACTCCACAGCCTCTTCATCAGTTCCGACTTTTCCGGTACCATCTCAATCTTCGGCGTCATCCTCTTCAGCAGCAGGTAAAAAGAGGACTAAAAAATCAGAAAATAAAGCAAAAAAAGCTCCGGAAGTAAAAGAAGAAAACAAGGAAAATGAGGAAAACTCTGAAGACAAGTCACTTCCTAAAACAAGTGCAGTCAAATAATTTTGTCTTTAATTTGTGCTAACGCCTAAATATCACTGAGCCTTCGTTCGGTGATATTTTTTATCAAAAATGAAAAATAAAGGATTTTTAAATTATGCAAGAAAAAGATAGGAGTCAAGCTTCGAATAAGAAACAGCTCCTTGTTGTTGGCATCTGCCCCCTGTTGATTGTTCTGGTTATTTTTTCTGTTTTTTATGCTTTCCGTTCTTCAGGAACAGGCAGTAAGCCTCGAGTTTCGCCTCCCAGCAGGATTGAAACATCAAGCTCTTCTACAGCAGACTCCAGTCAGACAGAAAAGGATTATTTAGCAGAGCGTTTTGCTAAACTGAAGGCTGTGAATTCAGAAACGATAGGCTATGTCTATGCTCCTGGTACACAGCTGGATGAGCCAGTGGTGCAAACGAAAGATAATGCGACTTATCTGCTGAAGACCTTTGAAGGCAATCATGAGCCTTATATGGGTGCGGTTTTCATGGATAAAGATAATCATAAAGATTTCAGTGATCGACTGACTTGGCTTTTCGGGCATGCTCGGGGCAGCAAGGCAGGAGATCATCGCATGTTTAATGATGTCAACTACTATGATCGTCAGGATTATTTTGACAAACATAGATATGTCGTGATTGAGACTCCTGAGCGTAAGTATTATTATCAGGCCATGGGACTGGTTATTGTGCCGGAAGAGACAGCTTTTTATCGGACGGAGTTTAAGGATGATGAGGACTTTACAACTCAGCTTAGAAATATCTACGAGGCTGCTCGTACTAAGGATCCCAAGATCCAGATTAAGGCGAGTGACCGGTATTTAGTTCTCTCAACCTGCCGTGAGGAAGATGACACGATTCGTTCTAACCTTTATTTGCGGCAGATTCCTGATTCGGAACTGCCAGATTTTCTGGCCAAGCATGGCAAGGAATTGACCTATACTCCGACTCGTTGATTGGTCAGTCACGTGAGATGTGGCTATATCCATTATTTGCCAGTAAAGAATTTTAAGGCAAGGAAAAAGGGACTGAGTGCAAGCTTAGTCCTTTTTTTGCATAAGAAATCATGTAATAGCTTTTGCTATGCTTCTGCATTTATAGTATAATAGTTCTATTGAGCGGCTGGAGGTATGTATGGATTTAAGTAAGAAATTTAATAAAAACTTAGGAAAAATAGAAATTTCGCTGATTCGTCAGTTTGACCAATCGATTTCTGCAATTCCTGGGGTTCTTCGGCTGACCTTAGGAGAGCCGGATTTTACGACACCGGATCATATCAAAGAAGCGGCCAAGGCAGCAATTGATGCTAATCAAAGCCACTACACTGGCATGAGCGGTCTCTTGGAGCTGCGTCAGGCGGCCAGCAGCTTTGTAAAAGAAAAGTACAATCTGAACTATCGCCCAGAAGATGAGGTCTTGGTCACTATTGGCGCAACAGAGGCCTTGTCGGCTACGCTGACAGCCATTCTAGAAGAAGGTGACAAGGTCTTGCTGCCAGCTCCTGCTTATCCAGGCTATGAGCCCATTGTCAATCTAGTTGGGGCGGAGATTGTCGAGATTGATACAACAGCCAATAACTTTGTCCTTACTCCAGAGATGCTAGAAGCAGCTATTTTGGAACAGGGTGAGCAGCTAAAAGCGGTCATTCTTAATTATCCAGCCAATCCGACTGGCGTGACTTATTCGCGGGAGCAGATAAAAGCTCTGGCGGATGTTCTAGGAAAATACCAAGTCTTTGTGGTCTGCGATGAGGTTTATTCTGAGCTGACCTATACAGAAGAGGGGCATGTTTCCATTGCGGAGTATCTGCCAGACCAAACCATTGTCATCAACGGCCTGTCTAAGTCTCATGCCATGACTGGCTGGCGGTTGGGGTTTATCTTTGCTCCAGCAGTTTTCACTGCCCAGCTGATTAAGAGCCATCAGTATCTCGTAACAGCGGCCAATACTATGGCTCAGTTTGCAGGCATTGAAGCTCTGACAGTTGGGAAAGATGATGCGGAACCAATGAAGGCTGAGTATATCCAGCGTCGCGATTATATCATAGAGAAAATGGCAGAGTTAGGCTTTAAGATCATCAAACCAGACGGGGCTTTTTATATTTTTGCTAAGATACCAGATGGTTATAATCAAGATTCTTTCGCCTTTCTGCAGGATTTTGCAGAGAAGAAGGCTGTGGCCTTTATCCCGGGGGCGGCTTTTGGTCAATACGGGGAAGGCTATATCCGCCTGTCCTACGCGGCTAGTATGGAGACGATTCAAGAAGCTCTGAAACGCCTCAAGGACTACATGGAGGACTATGCTTAAATCTCTAACAAGTCAAGGTCTGGTTCTCTATAACCGCAATTTCCGTGAGGATGATAAGCTGGTCAAGATCTTTACGGAACAGGCTGGTAAGCTTATGTTTTTCGTCAAGCATGCTGGGAAATCTAAGCTAGCACCCGTCATTCAGCCTTTGACCGCGGCAAACTTGCTAATGAAAATCAATGATGATGGCCTTAGCTATATTGAGGACTATCAGGATGTAGTCGCCTACCATCGCATCAATGAGGACTTGTTCATCATGTCTTATGCCAGCTATGTGGCAGCCTTGGCAGATGCCAGTCTTCAGGACAATCAGCCGGATCCAGCTCTCTTTGCTTTTCTACAGAAAACCCTGGAACTGATGAATGATGGTCTGGACTATGAAGTGCTGACCAATATCTTTGAGATTCAGATTTTGTCACGCTTCGGGGTTTCGCTGAACTTCCATGACTGTGCCTTTTGTCATCGGACGGGTCTACCTTTTGACTTCTCTTTTAAATATAGCGGAGTCCTTTGCCCTGATCATTACCATCAGGATGAACGGCGCTGTCATCTGAATCCCAATCTTCCTTTTCTGCTGGACCAATTTCAGGCGGTCCGCTTTAGCGAATTGGAGACCATTTCTTTGAAGCCAGATATTAAAAAGCAGCTGCGGGATTTTATCGACCTGCTCTATGATGAATATGTCGGCATCCATCTCAAATCCAAAAAATTTATAGATTCTCTGGGGGACTGGGGAAGTATTTTAAAAGATAAGAACGAGGAATAAATCGAATGAAAAGAATAGCTGTTGATGCTATGGGCGGAGATAATGCCCCTCAGGCTCTGGTCGAAGGAGCCAATCGAGCAGTACAGGAGTTTTCGGATATTGAAATTCTCCTTTATGGCGATGAAGCGAAAATCAAGCCATATCTGACTGCTAGTGAGCGGGTCCGCATCATCCACACGGAGGAAAAGATTGACTCGGATGACGAGCCGACCAAGGCCATCCGTCAGAAGAAAGAGGCTAGTATGGTGCTGGCAGCCAAGGCTGTCAAGGCAGGGGAAGCAGATGCCATGCTGTCTGCTGGAAATACTGGAGCGCTTCTGGCGGCAGGTTTCTTTATCGTTGGGCGTATCAAGAACATTGATCGGCCTGGGCTCTTATCTACTATGCCAACGGTTGGAGGTCAGGGATTTGATATGCTGGATCTGGGAGCCAATGCTGAAAACACAGCCCATCATTTACACCAGTATGCGACTTTGGGTTCTTTCTATGCTGAAAATGTCCGAGGAATCAAGAAGCCGAGGGTGGGGCTCTTGAATAACGGAACAGAAAGCAGCAAAGGCGACCCTCTGCGCAAGGAAGCCTATGAGCTTTTAGCTGGGGATTCAACACTGAACTTTATCGGCAATGTGGAAGCGCGTGATTTGATGGATGATGTAGCGGATGTTGTCGTTGCAGATGGCTTTACTGGTAATGCTGTTCTGAAATCAATCGAAGGAACTGCTATCAGTATCATGGGTCAGCTGAAGAAGTCTATTTTGGGCGGTGGTTTTAAGGCTAAATTGGGAGCTTGGCTGCTCAAGGATAGCTTGCGAGGGCTCAAGAATAGTCTGGACTATTCTAGTGCAGGCGGTGCAGTTCTATTCGGCTTGAAAGCGCCAGTTGTCAAAACGCATGGCTCTAGCGATGCTAAGGCTGTTTATAGCACGATTCGTCAGATTCGGACTATGCTGGAAACGGATGTTGTTGGTAAATCGGTCATTGAATTTTCAGATGCAAAGGAGTAACTATGAGCGAAAAAGAAATTTATGCAAAAATTGTCGAAATCATTCAAGAACATGACAGCAGTAAGCTGCATATCACTCCAGAACTCAGCTTGAAAGAGGAGCTGGGAGTGGACTCTGTTGATTTGATGGAATTTATCATCAATCTGGAAGAAGCTTTTGATATTGAGATTCCTGATGAGGATATGGATAACTTCAAAACAATTTCCGATGTGGTGGCTTATATCCATGAGAAACTGAGGAAGCAACATTAAAAATCAAAGATCGGTATCTTCCGGTCTTTTTTCGTATCTTGGAAAGGAAACGATTTCTTTAACTGGATACAGAAAGTTTATACGGAATTTCTTGTAAAATGTATTCAAAGATGATAAAATGAGGGTATAAAACCACGAAAGGCGAATATTAAAATGTCTAATAAGTTGTTATATTCGGGAAAAGCCAAGGATATTTTCTCTACAGATGATGAGCAAGTCATTCTGGCACGCTACAAGGACCAGGCAACGGCCTTTAATGGAGTCAAGAAGGAGCAGATTGCTGGTAAAGGAGTGCTCAACAACCAGATTTCATCTTTTATTTTTGAGAAACTCAATGCAGCTGGTGTGGCGACGCATTTCATTGAGAAGGTTTCGGATACAGACCAGCTAAATAAAAAAGTGGAGATTATTCCTTTGGAAGTGGTGCTGCGCAACTACACAGCGGGTTCTTTTTCCAAACGTTTTGGAGTAGAAGAGGGCATCGCGCTTGAAACTCCGATTGTGGAATTTTACTACAAAAATGATGATTTAGACGATCCTTTTATCAATGACGAACATGTGAAATTCTTGAAGATTGCCAGCGATCAAGAAATTGCCTTTTTGAAAGAGGAGACTCGTCGGATCAATGAGCTCTTGTCAGACTGGTTCCGCCAAATCGGACTGAAATTGATTGATTTCAAGTTAGAGTTCGGCTTTGACAAAGATGGCAAGATTATTCTGGCGGATGAATTTTCACCAGACAATTGCCGTCTCTGGGATGCGGAAGGCCATCACATGGACAAGGACGTTTTCCGGCGTGGCCTTGGTGAACTGACGGATGTCTATCAGGTTGTTTGGGAAAAATTGCAGGCGATTAAGTAAGGGCAGGGTGCGAAAAATCATGGACAAGCGTATTTTTGTAGAGAAGAAGAGCAACTTCGGTGTGAAGTCACAGAGCTTGGTGAGAGAGCTGACGCACAATCTTCAGTTGAAAACATTGTCAGATCTTCGGATGATTCAAGTTTATGATGTCTTTCATCTGGCAGAAGACTTGGTTTCTCGTGCTGAAAAGCATATTTTCTCCGAGCAGGTGACTGATAGATTGCTGGCGGAAGGGGAAGTAGAGGCTGCACTTGCAGAGACAGCGTTTTTTGCCATCGAAGCGCTGCCGGGTCAGTTTGACCAGCGGGCAGCCAGCTCTCAGGAGGCCCTCTTTTTGCTCGGTGCTGGGACAGATGTTCTGGTGAGAACCGCTCAGCTTTATTTGGTCAATAAAGACATCTCAGACAGCGAGTTGGCAGCAATCAAGAAATACTTGCTGAATCCAGTTGATTCACGCTTTAAAGATATTGAGCAACCTATCCAGCTGGAGCAATTCTCCGAGTCAGATAAGACCATTCCGGTTCTGGACTTCTTTAAGGACTATACGGAAGCGGACTTTAAAGCCTACAAGCAGGAGCATGGTCTGGCTATGGAAGTAGCAGATTTGCTCTTTATTCAGGACTATTTCAAATCGATTGGCCGTTTCCCGACGGAGACAGAGCTTAAGGTTTTAGATACTTATTGGTCCGACCACTGTCGACATACGACCTTTGAGACGGAGTTGAAGAAGATTGATTTTTCGGCTTCTAAATTTGAAAAGCAGCTCCAGGCTACTTATGATAAATACTTGGCTATGCGCGATGAGCTGGGACGTGGTGACAAACCGCAGACTCTCATGGATATGGCGACTATTTTTGGGCGCTATGAGCGAGCTAATGGCCGTCTGGATGACATGGAAGTGTCTGATGAGATCAATGCCTGCTCAGTAGAGATTGAAGTGGATGTGGATGGCGTCAAAGAGCCTTGGCTGCTGATGTTTAAAAATGAAACCCACAACCACCCAACAGAAATTGAGCCCTTTGGTGGGGCTGCGACCTGTATCGGCGGAGCTATTCGTGATCCGCTTTCTGGCCGTTCTTATGTTTATCAGGCTATGCGGATTTCAGGTGCGGGAGATATTACTCAACCGATTGCTGAAACGCGGGCTGGCAAGCTCCCTCAGCAGGTCATTTCAAAAACTGCAGCGCACGGCTATTCTTCCTATGGGAATCAAATTGGTCTAGCAACGACCTATGTCCGTGAGTATTTCCATCCAGGATTTGTGGCTAAGCGGATGGAGCTAGGTGCAGTTGTTGGTGCGGCTCCTAAGGAAAATGTTGTCCGTGAAAAACCAGCAGCAGGTGATGTGGTCATCTTGCTGGGAGGCAAGACGGGTCGTGATGGTGTCGGTGGAGCAACTGGCTCATCCAAGGTGCAGACAGCCGCGTCTGTGGAGACGGCTGGCGCAGAAGTCCAAAAAGGAAATGCTATTGAGGAGCGCAAGATTCAGCGCCTTTTCCGCGATGGCAATGTAACTCGCCTCATTAAGAAATCCAATGACTTTGGGGCCGGCGGTGTCTGCGTAGCTATTGGCGAATTGGCAGACGGGCTGGAAATTGACCTTGACAAGGTACCGCTCAAATACCAAGGACTTAACGGTACAGAAATCGCGATTTCCGAGTCTCAGGAGCGGATGGCAGTAGTGGTCCGCCCAGAAGATGTGGAACAATTTATCGCTGCAGCAGCCAAGGAAAATCTATTGGCAGTCGTTGTGGCTAAAGTGACGGAAAAGCCAAATCTGGTCATGCACTGGAACGGGGAAACCATCGTCGATATAGAGCGGAGTTTTCTGGATACCAATGGTGTGCGCGTGGTTGTGGATGCCAAGGTTGTGGATGCCCAAGAAGCACTGCCAAGGCAAGCTGTGACTTCCGAAGAGACTTTGGAGCAGGACCTCAAGAGCTTGCTCAGCGACCTCAACCATACCAGTCAAAAGGGGCTGCAGACCATCTTTGACAGCTCTGTTGGCCGTTCTACTGTCAATCATCCAATTGGCGGGCGCTACCAAATCACGCCGACTGAGGCTTCTGTGCAGAAACTGCCAGTTGAGCATGGCAAGACTGAGACGGTCTCTGTGATGGCGCAGGGCTACAATCCTTATGTGGCAGCTTGGTCGCCTTATCATGGAGCAGCTTATGCAGTGATTGAAGCGACAGCTCGCTTGGTTGCTGCTGGTTCGGACTGGTCCAAGGCTCGTTTCTCTTATCAGGAATACTTCGAGCGGATGGACAAGCAGGCCGAGCGTTTTGGACAGCCAGTCTCTGCTCTGCTTGGTTCGATTGAAGCCCAGATTCAGCTAGGTTTGCCGTCTATTGGTGGTAAGGATTCCATGAGCGGAACTTTTGAAGAATTGACCGTGCCGCCGACCTTGGTAGCTTTTGGCGTGACTACTTCTACTGCTGGGCGCATCCTGTCTCCAGAGTTTAAGGCAGCAGGAGAGTCCATCTACTATCTGCCAGGGCAGGTCCTGTCTCAGGATATTGACTTTGACTTAATCAAGAAAAACTTTGAAAATTTTGCGGATATTCAGGCTAAGTACGAGATTACAGCAGCCATCGCTGTCAAATATGGCGGTCTGGCAGAGAGTCTGGCCTTGATGAGCTTTGGCAATCGCATCGGTGCTCAAGTGGATGTTGCTGACTTGCCTTCCGTTTTGCAGGCGCAGTTGGGCGGATTTGTCTTTACCAGTCCTGAGCAGGATATTCCAGGTGCAGTGAAGATCGGTCAGACCAAGCCAGACTTTACACTGATTGTCAATGGTGTCCAGCTTGAGGGAGCAGAGCTTTTGGCAAGTTTTGAAGGCCGACTAGAGCCTATCTACCCGACAGAATTTAAACAGGAAACAGTTATTGAGGAAGTGCCAGCTCTTGTCGCTGATACAGTTATCAAAGCCAAAGAGACAGTGGCGGAGCCACTGGTTTACATCCCAGTCTTCCCTGGAACTAACTCAGAATATGACTCAGCCAAAGCCTTTGAAGCAGCTGGAGCCAAGGTCAATCTAGTTCCATTCGTTACTTTGGATGAAGCAGCCATTGTCAAGTCCGTTGACAGCATGGTTGGCAACATTGACAAGGCAAATATCATCTTCTTTGCAGGCGGCTTCTCTGCTGCAGATGAGCCAGATGGCTCAGCTAAGTTTATCGTCAATATCCTTCTAAACGAGAAGGTCAAGAAAGCCATTGATGCTTTCATCGCTCGCGGCGGTCTCATCATTGGTATCTGTAATGGCTTCCAGGCCCTAGTTAAATCTGGTCTTCTTCCTTACGGAAACTTTGAAGAAGCAGGTGCTAGCAGCCCAACTCTCTTTTACAATGATGCCAACCAGCACGTGGCCAAGATGGTGGAGACTCGCATTGCCAATACCAACTCGCCTTGGCTGGCTGGTGTGCAAGTGGGAGATATCCATGCCATTCCGGTTTCACATGGTGAAGGGAAATTTGTCGTGACGGCTGAGGAGTTTGCTGATCTGCGTGACAATGGTCAGATTTGGAGTCAGTACGTAGACTTCGATGGTAAGCCAAGCATGGATAGTAAGTATAATCCAAACGGCTCGCTTTACGCTATCGAAGGGATTATGAGCAAGAACGGTCAAATCATTGGGAAGATGGGCCACTCAGAGCGTTATGAAGACGGTCTTTTCCAAAATATTCCAGGTCAGAAAGACCAGAAATTGTTTGAAAGCGCCGTTCGTTATTTCCAAGCGAGTCATGAATAAAGTTGGCTTGCAAGAGCGATCAATCAAAAAAGGAGTCTGCTTGGCCTGAAAGGCCAGGTTTTCTCCCTTTTACAAGACAAAAGAATTTAGGTAAAACAATGACATACGAAGTAAAGTCACTGAATGAAGAGTGCGGTATTTTTGGAATCTGGGGGCATCAACAGGCGGCTCAGGTCACCTATTTCGGACTACATAGTCTGCAGCACCGCGGTCAGGAAGGAGCAGGCATTCTGTCAAACGACCACGGAAAGCTCAAACGCCACCGTGATTTGGGATTGGTTGCAGAGGTTTTTAAAAACCCAGCAGATTTGGACAATCTGACAGGAGAAGCAGCTATCGGCCATGTCCGCTATGCGACATCTGGCGGGGCCTCTATCAACAATGTCCAGCCTTTCTTCTTCAGTTTCTATGATATGCAGATGGGCTTGGCGCATAATGGCAATCTGACCAATGCCCACTCACTGAGACGGGAGTTGGAAAAGAAGGGTTCCATCTTTGCCAGCTCGTCTGATACGGAAATTCTCATGCACTTGATTCGCCATAGTAAGCAGGAAAATTTCTTAGATAAGCTCAAGGAATCCTTGAGACGAGTTCAGGGCGGCTTTGCCTATCTCATCATGAGAGAGGACAAGCTCTACGCTGCGCTGGATCCTAATGGCTTTCGTCCTCTGTCCATCGGCCGCATGAAAAATGGAGCCTGGGTCGTTTCCAGTGAAACCTGTGCTTTTGAAGTGGTGGGTGCTGAATGGGTGCGCGACCTTGAGCCAGGTGAAATCGTAATTATCGATGATGAAGGCGTGACCTATGACAGCTATACGACAGATACCCAGCTGGCTATTTGCTCAATGGAATATGTCTATTTCGCTCGGCCGGACAGCGTCATTCACGGGGTCAATGTCCATGCAGCCCGCAAACGAATGGGCCGCAGACTGGCTCAGGAATTCCAACATGAGGCAGATATCGTTGTCGGTGTGCCTAATTCTTCCTTGTCAGCGGCCTCTGGCTTTTCTGAAGAGTCTGGCCTGCCAAATGAAATGGGTCTGATTAAAAATCAATACATCCAACGGACTTTTATCCAACCGACGCAGGAGTTGCGAGAGCAAGGAGTTCGTATGAAATTATCTGCTGTTTCCAGCATTGTCAAGGGCAAGCGCGTGGTCATGGTGGATGACTCTATCGTGCGGGGAACAACCAGCCGACGCATCATCCAGCTCCTACGAGATGCAGGTGCAGCTGAAGTCCATGTGGCTATCGGCAGTCCAGAACTTAAATATCCATGTTTCTATGGCATTGATATTCAGAATCGGCGTGAGCTCATCTCGGCCAATCATACGGTTGATGAGGTCTGTGAGATTATCGGGGCAGATAGTCTGACCTACCTGTCGCTGGAAGGCCTCATTGAATCAGTTGGAATTGAGACGGATGCTCCGAATGGCGGGCTTTGTGTGGCTTACTTTGATGGTCAGTACCCAACTCCGCTCTATGACTATGAAGAGCGCTATCTGGAAAGCCTGAAGGAAAAGACGAGTTTTTATTAAAACAAGGTCAGCGGTTCTTGTCGCAATCTTTTTCAAAAATAAGAGTAAGGAAGAAAGTTATGACAAATAAAAATGCATACGCTCAATCCGGTGTGGATGTTGAAGCAGGTTATGAAGTTGTTGAGCGAATCAAAAAGCATGTGGCACGTACAGAGCGGGCTGGTGTCATGGGAGCACTGGGTGGCTTTGGCGGCATGTTTGACCTATCTCAGACTGGGGTCAAGGAGCCGGTGCTGATTTCTGGTACGGATGGGGTCGGAACCAAGCTCATGCTGGCCATTCAGTATGACAAGCACGATACCATTGGGCAGGACTGTGTGGCTATGTGTGTCAATGACATCATCGCTGCAGGGGCTGAGCCTCTTTACTTCCTGGACTATATTGCCACTGGGAAAAATGAACCAGCTAAACTAGAGCAGGTGGTGGCTGGTGTGGCTGAAGGCTGCGTTCAGTCTGGAGCTGCCTTGATTGGCGGGGAAACCGCTGAAATGCCTGGCATGTACGGTGAAGATGATTATGACCTGGCTGGTTTTGCAGTCGGAGTTGCTGAGAAGTCAGAAATTATTGACGGCTCTAAAGTAGCTGAGGGCGATGTCCTTCTGGGGCTGGCTTCCAGTGGTATCCATTCAAATGGTTATTCGCTTGTCCGCCGTGTCTTTGCTGACTATACGGGTGAGGAAGAACTGCCAGAATTGGAAGGTAAGAAACTTAAGGAAGTCCTGCTTGAGCCGACTCGTATCTATGTCAAGGCTTTGCTGCCGCTGATTAAGGAAAAGCTGGTTCATGGGATTGCCCATATTACTGGTGGCGGTTTTATAGAAAATGTGCCCCGCATGTTTGCTGATGACTTGGCTGCTGAGATTGAAGAAGACAAGATTCCAGTCTTGCCGATTTTTAAGGCCCTAGAAACATATGGTCACATCAAGCACCAAGAAATGTTTGAAATCTTCAATATGGGGCTAGGGATGATTTTGGCCGTAGCTCCTGAAAATGTGAATCGTGTCAAAGAACTTCTTGACGAGCCTGTTTATGAAGTTGGCCGGATTGTCAAAAAAGAAAGTGAAAGTGTCCTTATCAAATGAAAAAAATTACCGTTATTGCTTCGGGCAATGGATCAAATTTCCAAGTGATTGCTGAGCAGTTTCCTGTTGAATTTGTCTTTTCAGACCATCGAGATGCCTATGTGCTCGAGCGGGCGGATAAGCTAGGTGTCAAAAGCTATGCCTTTGAGCTTAGAGAGTTTGACAGTAAGGCGGCTTACGAGCAAGCTATTGTAGACCTGCTAGAAGAGCACCAGATTGACTTGGTTTGCCTAGCAGGCTATATGAAAATTGTCGGGCCGACCTTGCTTGGCGCCTATGAAGGCCGTATTATCAATATTCACCCGGCCTACCTGCCAGAGTTTCCAGGGGCTCATGGCATCGAGGATGCTTGGCAGGCTGGCGTCTCTGAAAGTGGCGTGACCATTCACTGGGTGGACTCGGGCGTTGACACTGGTAAGATTATCCAGCAAGTGCGCGTGCCGCGACTAGCTGATGATACGATTGAAAGTTTTGAAGAACGCATCCATGCCGCCGAGTATCAACTCTATCCACAAGTACTTGAGAGTTTAGGGGTGGGGAGAAGATAAGAAGTAAATCAAGTTTTGATTGTGCAATATTGCTAGGAAAAAAATGATTGAGCTGAAATTAGTAGATGAGAGCAGTTTTCAGGCAGTGCTGGATTTGAAAATCTCTGAAGCTGATGAACGAGCACGTTTCGTAGCTCCAAATGTGCGCTCTTTAGCTGACGCATGGCTCTACCGGAAAAATGAAGATGTGTTTCCGATGGCAATCTATTGGGATAAGCAAGTGGTTGGCTTTCTCCTGCTGGAAATAGACAAGGATGAAGCAGAATACTTTATCTGGCGGATAATGATTGGTCAGCAGTACCAAGGAAGAGGTTATGGTCGAAAAGCCTTGGAAGTTCTAATCAAAGAGGCTCAGATGAATAGAGATTGCAGTCATATTATTGCAGATTATGTGGTTGGAAATGAAAAGATGAAGCACCTGCTGACTAGTCTGGGTTTTCAGGAAACAGGATTTATAGAAGAAAATAACGAAGTCGCTATGCGCTTGGACCTAAAGAAAGAGGAATAGAATGACGAAAAAAGCCTTAATCAGTGTCTCAGACAAGACAGGCATTGTAGAATTTGCGAAAGAGCTGAAAGCTCTGGGCTGGGATATCATCTCAACCGGTGGAACAAAGGTGGCTCTAGACAATGAAGGGGTGGGCACCATTGCTATCGATGATGTGACTGGTTTTCCAGAGATGATGGATGGCCGTGTCAAGACCCTCCATCCAAACATTCACGGCGGTCTCTTGGCTCGTCGGGATTTAGATAGCCACCTACAAGCGGCCAAGGAGAATCAGATTGAGCTCATTGACCTCGTTGTGGTCAACCTCTATCCTTTTAAGGAAACTATTCTCAAGCCAGGTGTAGAGTATGCGGATGCGGTGGAAAATATTGACATCGGTGGACCCTCTATGCTGCGCTCTGCGGCTAAAAATCATGCAAGCGTGACAGTTGTTGTAGATCCGGCTGATTATGCTCTTGTTCTGGAAGAGTTGGCAGCAAATGGCCAAACGACCTATGAAACGCGGCAGCGCTTAGCAGCTAAGGTTTTCCGTCACACAGCAGCTTATGATGCCTTGATTGCAGACTATTTCACGAATCAGGTGGGCGAAAGTAAGCCTGAAAAGCTGACCTTGACCTATGAACTCAAGCAGCCCATGCGCTACGGGGAAAATCCCCAGCAGGATGCTGATTTCTATCAGACTGCTTTACCACTGGACTATTCCATCTCTTCCGCCAAGCAGCGGAATGGAAAAGAGTTGTCTTTCAACAACATTCGCGATGCCGACGCGGCCATTCGGATTATTCGAGATTTTAAGGATCGGCCAACTGTTGTGGCCCTGAAGCACATGAATCCTTGTGGCATTGGTCAGGCGGATGATATTGAGACAGCTTGGGACTATGCTTATGAGTCTGATCCGGTTTCTATTTTTGGTGGGATTGTCGTCCTCAACCGCGAAGTAGACGCTGCGACAGCTGAGAAGATGCACGGTATTTTTCTGGAAATCATCATCGCACCGAGCTACACGGCAGAAGCGCTAGCGATTTTGACCAATAAAAAGAAAAATCTGCGGATTTTGGAGTTGGCTTTTGATGCTCAGGCAGTTTCTGGAGCTGAGAAGGAAGTGACTGGTGTTCTGGGTGGTCTCCTTGTGCAAAATCAAGATGTTATTGAGGAAAAACCAGCTGATTGGCAGGTCGTGACTAAGCGCCAGCCGAGTGAGCAGGAGCGCGTGGCTTTGGAATTTGCCTGGAAGTCCGTCAAATATGTCAAATCCAATGGTATCATCATCACTAATGACCGTCAGGTGCTGGGAGTCGGTCCCGGTCAGACCAACCGTGTGGCTTCTGTCAAGATTGCTATTGATCAGGCTAAAGATCGCCTTGACGGTGCTGCTCTGGCTTCTGACGCTTTCTTCCCCTTTGCGGACAATATCGAAGAAATCGCAGCCGCTGGCATCAAATCTATCATCCAGCCAGGTGGATCTGTCCGTGATGAGGAATCTATTATTGCGGCTGACAAGCACGGCTTGACTATGATTTTCACCGGTGTACGGCATTTTAGGCATTAAAAACTATAAAAAATCCTCGGGTCGAACCGAGGATTTTTGAGTAGTCTTATACTCAATGAAATTCATGAATAAACTAAGCAGGAGCAGTCTGCTCAAAGCACTGGTTTGAAGTGGTTTTGAGGAGTGCGAAAGCGACTTATTTAGGATAGATATAGGTCAGGCGGCCCCAGTAGGAAGCAGTTGGGTCAAACCAGCCACGGAAGTTGCTGATGTACTGCTTGCCGAGGTAGTTAGACTCTTGGATCTGGATGCGGGTGTTGGATTCGACATGAGTCACAACACCGACGTGGCCGTAGCCGCCGTCATCCCAGCAGGCGATGGCGCCAACCTCAGGCCTACTGCCGGTACGGAATCCAGCTCTTCTGGCACTAGCTGCCCATTGACCGCCGTTGCCCCAGTAATTTCCTGCCCAAGGAGCTAGAGCTTTAGCTCCCCAAGTGCATTGGCCGACAGGATAAGTTGTCGCATTAGCAGCGGCATAGTTAGGCTGAATATTAGCTGATTGAACGCTTGATTTCTCAACCTGATAGCTAGTTCCAGTCAGGCCGATTAACTGTCCCGCTTTTCTACGATAGACATGGGTGTTAAATAGACCGCTCCCCTTGTGATTCTGAGTATCTACGGTAAACTTGTATGTTCCATTGCCGACCTTATTGGCGGTATACCATTTGATATCATCTTGCCCATTGACTTCTGACCAAGTTGGCAGAATAATATCGCCATCTCCGTAGGCGTCTGTCACTGTCACCTCATAGCGATTAGCCTCAGTTTTCCTGACTGCAACCTTGGCTTGAATTTGGTCGGTAGACATTGAGACAGAATCTGCTGCGTAGCTACGCTCACTGCCGTCCTTATAGGTGATATACACATGGTTGTTATAGGTCCCAGACAAAGCCTGATGATTACGGATATCAAAGGTTGCGATGAAGGTTCCGTCTCCGTTAGGCGTTGCCTTATACCATTTAAGATTACTCTGATTGCTAGTGCTCCAAATTGGCACCCGAACAGATTGAATAGGTTTAGATAAGCTAGTTTCGGTAGTTTTCACGGTGTAGGTCCCTTGTTTGGGGTTGATATTTTCCACTGTAAAAAGAGGTTTCTGTTCCTCGTCCGAAGGTAATTTTCCGCTGTCAACTTGAACTGTCGTTCCTGTTATACCAGTTGATTCCGGTTGAACATAGCTTTGGCCGTAAAGGTGGATATTGTAAGTCCCAGTGTCGTAGTTATGCTTTCTGAGTTCCACCCGAGCGCTGTAGCTGCCATCCAGATTTTTGCTTGCTTCGTACCATTGTAGATCATCTTGCCCTTTCTTATCAGACCAAGTTGGAAGAACAATTCGATGCATGGTATCAGGTACGTTTTTGACAGTAATTTCCATGATACCGGTCTGAGGGAAGCTGGTCTCAACAGTAGGATTAGGTTTTTCTAAATTGAAAGTGGTTCCGTTTAAGCCAATCATCTTACCATCTTTATTTTCATAAGTATGAATATGATAAGTTCCATAGCCTTTGTGATTTGAAAGTTCAAATTCAGTAATATCTTGTCCTGCATTGTACCATTTGATATCATCTTGTCCATTTTCATCAGACCAAACAGCATGTAAAATATTAGAATTTATTTGGTCTTTATTGCGATTAAAGTTAATTTGAGCAGTTTTCCCTAGGATATTAGAAGTGACATTAACGGCTGGTTTGTTGAGAGTAAAGGTCGTTCCATTCAGTCCAATTAATTTTCCATAGATGTCAATATAAGTATGAACATGAAAAGTTCCGTAACCGGGATGGTTACTTAGGTCAATGTCAGTGTTAGTGGTAGTTGTTGACGGTGCTTCATACCATTTGATATCATCCTGTCCGTTCTCGTCAGACCAAACAGCGTGGAGAATACGATGAGGTTCTTGAGCTTGGGAACGGGTATAACTAATAGAGGCTGTACGATCGTTCACAGTCACATCGACATTGCTGGCACGATCAGTGGGGCCTAGAATTTTGACTTCGGATTCGGTTGATTCAACTGCCTGAGCTGTAGAGTGGCTTGCAAAGAGACCTAGGACAGCTCCAGATAATAAAAACAGTTTTTGATATTTCTTCATAAAACTCCTTTGTGAGAATGGTTTTGGATGGGCCCACCTGTATTATTCGGAAAACTTATTTGAAAATGATAGTAAATTTGGCAAGTCATGATTGTTTTTTTCTAAAATGTGTACAATCCACTCAAAAAGGAGAAGATTGAAGACAACAATAATTACGGCAATGGCAATCATATGGAAGAGATATTCTTTTTCTCATTAGAATGGAATAAAACGAACGATTGTGTTATAATTTAGATAAATAATTCGTGAAAATGGCAATGGTTTTTGCGTGATGTGTTAGCTTGGTGCGTAAGCGCCTGTGATATGAACATAGAGGTATCTTGGCTATGAAGCTTTTAGTTGTTGGTTCAGGCGGTCGTGAGCATGCGATTGCCAAGAAGTTATTGGAGTCTCAGGGTGTGGAGCAGGTGTTTGTCGCTCCTGGAAATGATGGCATGACCTTAGATGGTCTGGATTTAGTAAACATTGGAATTTCCGAACATTCTAAACTAATCGAATTTGCCAATGAGAATGATGTTGCTTGGTCCTTTATCGGTCCGGATGATGCTCTAGCTGCAGGGATTGTCGATGATTTTGAAGCAGCTGGCCTCAAGGCTTTCGGTCCATCTCGTTTAGCAGCGGAACTGGAGTGGTCCAAGGATTTTGCCAAGGAAATCATGGTCAAATACGGTGTTCCGACAGCAGCCTATGGCACATTTTCCGACTTTGAGGAAGCCAAATCCTACATCGAAAAGCAAGGAGCGCCTATCGTGGTCAAGGCGGACGGCCTAGCTCTGGGTAAGGGCGTGGTCGTAGCGGAGACCGTGGAGCAGGCGGTCGAAGCGGCTCACGATATGCTCTTGGATAATAAATTTGGCGATTCGGGTGCGCGTGTGGTTGTCGAAGAGTTCCTGGACGGCGAGGAGTTCTCCCTCTTTGCCTTTGTCAATGGCGATAAGTTTTACATCCTGCCGACGGCCCAGGACCATAAGCGGGCCTACGATGGAGACAAGGGGCCCAATACAGGCGGCATGGGAGCTTATGCGCCAGTGCCTCACCTGCCACAAAGCGTGGTGGACCAGTCAGTTGAGACGATTATCAAGCCCGTTCTCAAAGGCATGATAGCTGAGGGCCGACCTTATCTTGGCGTGCTCTACGCTGGGCTGATTCTGACAGCAGATGGTCCTAAGGTCATCGAGTTCAACTCGCGCTTTGGCGACCCAGAGACCCAGATTATCCTGCCGCGTTTGACGTCTGATTTTGCACAAAACATCACGGACATTTTGGACAAGAAAGAGCCTGCTATCACTTGGCTGGATGAGGGCGTGACACTTGGCGTGGTTGTCGCCTCAGAGGGCTACCCGCTAGACTATGAGAAAGGCCTGCCTCTGCCAGGGAAGACAGACGGCGACATCATCACCTACTATGCTGTGGCTAAGTTTGCGGAAAATAGCAGAGCACTGCTGTCGAATGGCGGCCGAGTGTACATGCTTGTTACCACAGCAGATACCGTCTCAGCTGCGCAGGAAAAAATCTACAACCAACTAGAAAAACAAGACACCACAGGCCTCTTTTATAGGCATGACATTGGTGGTAAGGCTTTGTAAATCAATGAAACTTTTAGCCGTGAGACTTAAATATAGAATTCAGGTGTTTGAAAAATGAAAAATAGGTTGCTATTTTTAGAAGGTTCAAGCTTGACCTCACGAGAAACTTTGACAGTTTTGTTGAAAGAAGGCTATAAAATTGATGTATTATCTCCTAGAAGATTTTCCATTGCACACTTCAGTCGTCTAACCCATAGAGTTCCGATAGTTGATGTGAACCGTTTTCCTGTAGATTATTTGAGACAGGTTAGTCAGTTGCTTCGTAAAACCAATTACAAGGCCATTTTGCCAACACATGAGGAAGGCTGGTTATTAGCAAATGGAAAGCAATTTTTACCTCAATCGCTACCAATCGCCCTTGCTGATAAAGAGCAGTTTGAAAAGTTAGCTGGGAAGATTGCTTTTGCTGAAACTGCGGATTTGTTAGGACTCCCCACACCTAAGTGGGAGCACGTGAAAGATGCAGACTCCATCCGGCTAGACTATCCTTATTGGCTGAAAGCAGATTATGGTACTGCCGGTCGCTCGGTTTATAAGATTTCAAGTAAGAAAGATTTGGCTGAAGTGACGAGCAAATTAACAGCGAGTGATGAGGAATGGATGGTTCAGCAAGACATAGTTGGAGACTATGGTCAGGTTCAAGCAGTGTTTGATCATGGAGAATTACTCGCAGTGCACTCTAGCGTAAAAGTAGGTTCTGGCGCGGGTGGTTCGGCTGCGGCAAGATTAAGCATAGAATCTAAAAGAACGAGAGAGCATGTTGAAAAATTAGGACAATATATACAATGGCATGGTTGCCTAACCCTAGATTTTATACGTAGGGGAGACCAATTTTACTATATAGAGTGTAACCCTAGAATGGTAGAGCCTGCTAACGCCTATAAAGCAGGAGTTAATTTTCCAAAAATCATGATAGAACTAGCCAGTCACAGCTACGCTAAATCTGAGGTCATTCTTGGTCAAGCAGGTGTTGAGACGCATAGTCTGATGGCTTTGATTATTGGAACAGCTGAGAAGACGAAAAGTAGAAGAAAAATATTGCAGACAATAAAGTACTGGCTTTTAAGACGTGATAGTGAAGAAGTGTTGACACCTGTCTGGAAGGATTTGCCGAGCATTATACCTCTTGTGACAATTATACTTCGTTTATTGATAAAACCTAAGAGCGTTGAAAATCTGGTTAATCAGACTGTTCAACATTATAGTGTTGAATCAGCTACTGTAAAAAATATTGAGCAAAAGAATTAGTTTATTCAGAGGAGAAAATATGAAACCAATTATTTCCATCATCATGGGGTCCAAGTCTGACTGGGCCACCATGCAAAAAACAGCTGAAGTTTTAGATCGCTTCGGTGTTGCCTACGAAAAGAAAGTTGTCTCTGCCCACCGTACACCTGATCTCATGTTCAGACATGCGGAGGAAGCACGTAGTCGCGGTATCAAGGTCATTATTGCAGGTGCTGGTGGTGCCGCGCATTTGCCAGGAATGGTAGCGGCTAAAACCACTCTGCCTGTCATCGGTGTACCCGTCAAATCACGCGCGCTCAGCGGTCTGGACTCCCTTTACTCTATCGTACAGATGCCGGGTGGTGTACCTGTCGCAACCATGGCTATCGGTGAAGCAGGTGCGACAAACGCTGCCCTGACTGCCCTGCGGATCTTGGCGATTGAAGATCAAGACCTGGCAACAGCGCTAGCAGATTTTGCAGAAGAACAAGGAAAAATCGCTGAGGAGTCTAGCAATGAGCTCATCTAAAACAATCGGAATTATCGGTGGCGGTCAGCTGGGGCAGATGATGGCCATTTCTGCTATCTACATGGGGCATAAGGTTATCGCGCTGGATCCTGCGGCGGATTGCCCAGCTTCTCGTGTGGCGGAAATCATCGTGGCTCCTTATAACGATGTGGATGCCCTGCGTCAGCTGGCTGAGCGTTGCGATGTCCTGACCTATGAGTTTGAAAATGTCGATGCCGACGGTTTGGATGCCGTTATCAAGGATGGTCAGCTCCCTCAAGGGACGGACCTGCTCCGCATTTCCCAAAATCGCATCTTTGAAAAGGACTTTTTGTCAAACAAGGCTCAAGTAACCGTGGCACCTTATAAGGTCGTGACTTCTAGCCAAGACTTGGCAGATATCGACCTGTCGAAAAACTATGTCCTCAAGACTGCGACTGGTGGCTATGATGGACATGGGCAAAAGGTCATTCGCTCAGAAGCAGATTTGGAAGAAGCCTATGCGTTAGCCGACTCAGCAGACTGTGTCTTGGAAGAGTTTGTCAACTTTGACCTTGAAATTTCCGTCATCGTGTCAGGGAATGGTAAGGACGTGGCGGTTTTCCCAGTTCAGGAAAATATCCACCGCAACAATATCCTGTCTAAAACCATCGTGCCAGCCCGTATTTCAGCAAGTCTGGCTGACAAGGCCATGGCCATGGCGGTGCGAATCGCTGACCAACTCAACTTGTCTGGCACCCTTTGTGTGGAAATGTTTGCGACTGCTGATGACATCATTGTCAATGAAATTGCTCCACGCCCACATAACTCTGGCCACTACTCAATCGAAGCCTGCGACTTCTCGCAGTTTGACACCCATATCTTGGGTGTTTTTGGAGCACCATTGCCAGCTATCCAACTGCATGCGCCAGCCGTCATGCTCAATGTTCTCGGCCAGCATGTCGAGGCTGCTGAAAAATATATCACAGAAAATCCAAGCGCCCACCTCCACCTGTATGGTAAAATAGAAGTGAAGCACAACCGCAAGATGGGGCATGTGACTTTGTTTAGTGATGTGCCGGATAGCGTGGTTGAGTTTGGTGAGGGGATTGATTTTTGAAATGACAGAAGAATTTGATGAATTGCTAGATGATGAAATAACGACCGTAACACTGACTTATACGGACGATTTGATTGTTCCAGAGATTGCGGATAGAGAGGGGATTCATATTTTAGAGAGAGTTGGCAATCAGCTAGTCTTAGAATATTCTTGTTCCGTGAAGGAAGTTAAGGATTATCTGAGTAGTTACGGCCTGCCTAGACATCCTGAGAGAATTTCATTTGAATTTTCTATACATGAAGACTCAGAAAATGATAATCTTTAAAGTTAAATGGAGACCAGTTTATGATTCAAATCATCGTCAATGCTTTTGTGGAAGAAGGCAAAGAAACTGCCGTTGTGGAAGTGCTCTTTGCCAGCGCCGACCATGAAAAAGTCAAAGCCAAATATCAGGAATTAAAGATTCAATATCCAAACAATTATCTGGCTATCTATGATTTGCCATTGGATACAGAACTGAGTAGCTTGCCACACTATCCGTCGGTGGCGATAAGCAAGGAGGAGTTTAATTAGTCTATGAAAACTATCGGTCTGATTGGTGGTATGAGTTGGGAAAGCACCACATCTTACTACCAAATTATCAACGAAACCATTAAAAAAGAGCTGGGTGGCCTGCATTCTGCTAAGATTCTACTTTATAGTGTTGATTTTGCAGAGATTGAGCATTATCAGGCAGTCGGAGACTGGGAGAAAAGCGGTCAACTTTTGGCAGATGTTGCTAAGCGCCTGGAGCAAGCTGGTGCGGATTTCATTGTTATTTGCACCAACACCATGCACAAGGTTGCACCGCAGATACAAGACAAGATTACGATTCCAATCTTGCATATTGCGCAGGCAACTGCGCAGGCCTTGTTAGCTGACGGTATTCAAAAAGTCGGTCTCCTAGGGACCAAGTACACCATGACTCAAGATTTTTACAAGGAGAAATTAATAGAGTCTGGGTTAGAAGTGCTGATTCCAGACCAAGCTGGAATTACAGAGGTCAATCGAATCATTTATGACGAACTTTGCCTAGGGAACATCAAAGAAAGCTCAAAGCAGACTTATCTTGCCGTTATAGATGATTTGAAAAAAGCAGGCGCAGAAGCTGTTATCTTGGGTTGTACCGAGATTGGTCTCCTCGTCAAGCAATTCGATACTGACCTGCCTCTTTACGACACAACGGTGATCCATGCAGAGAAAGCAGCGGAGTGGGCGATAAATAAATGATTATAGAAGACAAGAACAACCGCAAGATGGGACATGTGACTTTGTTTAGTGATGTGCCGGATAGTGTGGTTGAGTTTGGGGAGTAAGACAGGACCCCAGTTATAAGGTCCGTCGTCTTACCCCTGCAAAGTTGACTAGGCTTGTCGTAGCTGATAAAGTCAGCAAGAGAAGTCAGTCAACTACTGCTGGAAAGGGATTGATTTTTAGGAGAAACCTATGATTCAAATAATCGTAAATGCATTTGTTGAGAAGGATAAGACTGGAGCGGTCGTTGAAGTCTTGTTTGCTAGTAGTGATCAAGAAAAAGTGAAAGCTAAGTATGAAGAGCTAGTAGCTCAGCACCCAGAAAACTATTTGGCGATTTATGATTTGCCACTGGATAAAGACCTAAATACATTGGATCACTACCCATCAGTGGTTATTGTAAAAGAGGAACTTGAATGAGGGAAAGTTAAAATGAATTTTATACTAATGGAAATTAGCTATCTTAAAATAACAAAAAAAATACTTTTTTTGGATTCGCAGATAGATACAAAGCTTCCAATAGAACATACAGAGCTTATTAATAATAAATCGTTTTTTAGGAAGCATAAATGGACTGAAAAATATTTTTCAAAACTTTATGGAAAAATGAGATTAGACGAACTCAAAAGTAAAGCAGGAATATGCTTTTCTTTTGGGTTACCTGAAGAAATAGAGAAACAGCTGTACGATTTCGGTAAAGTTGTTATAGAAAATAAGGATTTTAAATTAAAGCAAGAAGTCGATAAGATATATAACCTATTCTTCTTTAGGCAGTATAAAAATATTATTGTTTTATCAACTGCGATTTGGCTGGTTAAAGATTCATGTGTCCAGGAGAATAATACCTATTTTATTACACAAAGTGGATATCAAAAACAGGCTAGTATTGAAATGCCATATACTTTGGCGAATGGAGAACATAAAACGATTGAATTGACTGAAGAAGAGCTGAAAAAGGTAGAACAAAATTACTTCTTACTGTATCCTATAATGACAAAAACTCTGCCAGTTACTCCGCCTGTTATACATCACTCTACCAGAGCTTCAACAATAGAAAATGATAAATTGGATCGTAGTAAGGAATCTAGTTTTGTTAGAGCGCTACTTAATTTACAGAATGCTCGAAGAAGTGGTCAATTATCAGTGAAAATCGATTTTTATATGCAAGTCCTTCAATGTATATATGCACTTGAAGGAATGAAGAGTACAAAAATCGAAAAAACTTTACAAGAAGTAACTAAGAATTTATTAGATCTTACTGTAACAGAGCAGACTGTTCTTGCTAATGCTCTGCTACTTTCGAGTAATAGTACAGAGGATGAATTCGAAAATGAGAACAAAGGTATTTTCAATACAATAAAAAAAGCATTTAGAATACGAAGTAAACAATCTCATGGTAACAAAGTCAATTATTCGGCTGTTGATATTGAAAATATATCAATCATGGTTGATGAATATGTAAGACGAGTCTTGCAAATTGTTTTATTAAATCCAGAACTTGATTACAATACTAAGGAAGAAGCTAAAAAGGTATCAGAGTACTTTATTAATCTGGGGAAAGATAGTTAAATCAATAGAAAAAGAATATTAATTATAATGATGGAAAAATTGAAGTTAAACAAGATTATAAAATAAAGAAAGTAATATCTAATACTGAGGGAGAGAGTGTGATGGGAGATAAAATAAAACCTAGAGATAGAAAAATTGATGATGAGATTGAGAATAAGATTTTTTCAATCGATGTAGTCAGGACTGCAAGAATTAAAGCGAGCGGAAGATTATATAGATATTCAGAATCATGGGATTTCTTGTTTTTAATAATGAATGTTGTGTCTGTTGCACTATTAATTACATTACTATTACCACTGAGTATTAATGAAAGCAAGTCGGGATTAATGCTATCTGCATTTTTCTCTCTATATACTATGCTTGTACAGTATTTTTGCTCTACTTTAAACAATAATGAGAGAGCTCTCAAATACCATTATCATCAGCTTGAGTTAGAAAACTTTATACTTAAATTAAAAAATCTTTTATTATGTGAAAAAACACGGAGACCATATAATGATATGGATTTTGAAAAATTTCAAAAGTATAAAATTATATTAGAAAAGTATCAAATTAGTTTACAAGGATATGAAAATCATTCAGATTTAGATTATCGTATTGCTCGGAAACAAATTGAGAGATACAATAAAAAAGATGAAATAAAGAAAAATATAAAATGGCATGTTAAGCTTGCTGAATGGTTATCCTATAAGGATTTTACTATTGATAATATTTTTATTTATTTTCAGATTCCGATTATTACACTAATAATTTTGGCATATATATGGGTTGCTGTAGTCGGCTTATAATTGGTATTTTTTAAGGAGGCAATAATGATCAACCGTTATTCTCGCCCTGAAATGGCGAACATTTGGACTGAGGAAAATAAGTACAAGGCTTGGCTGGAGGTTGAGATTCTGGCTGATGAGGCCTGGGCTGAGTTGGGTGAGATTCCCAAGGAAGATGTGGCCTTGATTCGTGAAAAGGCTGGCTTTGATATTGACCGCATCTTGGAGATTGAGCAGGAGACGCGCCACGATGTGGTGGCTTTTACTCGGGCAGTTTCTGAGACACTTGGTGAAGAGCGCAAATGGGTGCACTATGGCCTGACCTCGACCGATGTGGTAGATACAGCCTACGGCTACCTCTACAAGCAGGCCAATGACATCATCCGTGAGGATTTGCGTCGCTTCACTGACATCATTGCAGAGCGGGCGCGGGAGCACAAGTTCACCATCATGATGGGTCGTACCCACGGGGTGCATGCGGAGCCGACGACCTTTGGTCTTAAGCTTGCGACTTGGTACAGCGAAATGAAGCGCAACATCGAGCGTTTCGAGATTGCGGCTGCGGGTGTGGAAGCCGGGAAAATCTCTGGTGCGGTTGGGAACTTTGCCAACATTCCGCCATTTGTGGAAAGCTATGTCTGTGAGAAATTAGGCATCCGTCCGCAGGAGATTTCGACCCAAGTCCTGCCACGTGACCTCCATGCTGAATACTTCTCAGCCTTAGCCTTGATTGCGACGTCTATCGAGCGCATGGCGACTGAAATCCGTGGTCTGCAAAAGTCTGAGCAGCGCGAGGTCGAAGAGTTCTTTGCCAAGGGGCAAAAAGGATCTTCAGCTATGCCTCACAAGCGCAATCCAATCGGATCTGAAAATATGACTGGTCTGGCGCGTGTCATTCGTGGTCACATGGTGACAGCCTTTGAGAATGTCTCTCTCTGGCATGAGCGCGACATTTCCCACTCGTCAGCTGAGCGGATTATCGCACCGGACACGACCATTCTCATCGACTATATGCTCAACCGCTTTGGTAATATCGTCAAGAACCTAACCGTCTTCCCAGAAAATATGAAGCGTAACATGAACTCGACCTTTGGTCTTATCTTCAGCCAGCGGGCTATGTTGACCTTGATTGAAAAGGGCATGACGCGAGAGCAGGCCTATGACCTGGTGCAGCCAAAGACTGCCCAGTCTTGGGACAATCAAGTAGACTTCAAGCCTCTGCTCGAAGCGGATCCAGAAGTCACTTCCCGTCTGACTCAGGAAGAGATTGATGAAATCTTCAATCCAGTTTACTATACAAAACGCGTAGATGAAATCTTCAAGCGCGTGGGGCTGGATTAAACAAAAAAACGAGCCTGGGCAAAAAGTCCAGGCTTTTGAATCTAAATTAGAAAAAATAGATGGCGCAGTGGTTGATTGGTATCTTCCTTCGCTTTTTAAGCTCCAAAGATGACCTAATCAACTGTGCGGGGGTGGGAAGACGAACTTTTTTAACTTGTTTGAAGTTCTTTCCCACTCCCGTTTTCTTTGTCTTAAATCTGACTGGCCATTTGCCCGATTTTCTGCAGCATTTCTTGGCGTTGTTGGTCTGTTTTGCGTTCTACTCCGTTGAGCTCGGTCAGTTTGACTGGAGAAATACCACAAAATTTCAAGACTTGATTTTTAAGTACCTTGCCATAGTCTTGCATGAAAGGCAAGGCAAAAGCAGGTGTGTTGTGGCTGGCGATAATCCAGCCGGACTTGCCTTGCAGGTGGCCTTGGAGGCCAATTTTTTTATAAGAGTAAGCAAAGTCAGCCACAAAGACGCGGTCGATAAAGCCTTTGAGAATGGCCGGCATACCGCTCCACCAGATAGGGAAAATGAAAATCAGATGGTCTGCCCAAGTAATCAAATCCCTGTATTTTGCCATTTCAGGGTCTTTGTGCAGGTCACGGCGTCTATGTTCTTGGTCAAAGCGCAAGATTGGATCAAAATTCTCAGCATACAAGTCTAAGGTTTTCACCTCGTGCTTCTTAGAAATGTTGCTTTGAACTTCTTTGAGAATAGCAGCATTGAAGCCAGTTGGGCTGGGGTGGGTGTAAATAATCAAGGTTTTCATGATCGTTCTCCTTTGATATAAATGTCAAGCATGTGCTCGATTGTGCTTTGGATGGCTTGAGGATCAAGGTCTTGGCCGATAGGACTGTTGGTCAGAACGGCTAGGCCTGTGATAAAGCTCCAAAAGTGGAAAAGGCTTTCCGCTTCGCTATTGCTAAAATTTTCCTCCTTGCGAAGCTTTAAAACGAGCTCCTTAAATTTATCAAATCCAGGCAGGTCAGACTCCAAGAGAATAGTGTCCTGCGTCACCTTCATATATTTAAAAGGAAATTTGATAAAGATAGCCTCGAAAAAATGCGGGTAGGTCTTGGCAAAAATAATGAAATTAAGACCAAGCTGGGTCAGCTGATCACGCGCAGAACCTGTCGCATCAATCTTTTCATTGATTTCCTGATTGAGAAAGAGCGAAAGCTGGGTCAAAACCACCTTAAGGTAGCCTTCCTTGCTCTCAAAATGGCGGTAAGGGCTGCCGTGAGTTACACCGCAGGCCTTGGCAACAGTCCTGAGCGAAAGCTGTTCAATTCCGTGTTTTCCGATTTCGTCAATCCCTGTTTGGATGAGCTGTTCTTTCAGCTGGGCAGTATTGCGTTTCATGTATCTCCTCCAAAAGTATACACTGTCTACTTATCTATCTTTAGTATACACTGTCTACTTTTTCTTGTCAACTAATTTGATGCTTTCTTCTATTCTAGGATGTGGCAGAATTTGCTTTCGGTAAGATAAAATGTTAAAATAACATTAAAATGATAGCGCTTTCTTTTTAGGGCGAATTGCTCATTGTAAAGAAACGCTGAGAAACGGAGGACACCTATGAAGAAAATTATCAACGACCCAACGGCGGTTGTGGACGAGATGCTGGACGGCTTGGCCTATATTCACAGCGATTTGGTTTATCGGGTGGAGGGCTTTGATATCATTGCCCGCAAGAGTGAGAAGACAGGCAAGGTTGGCCTGATTTCTGGCGGTGGCAGTGGTCATGAGCCTTCCCATGCTGGCTTTGTCGGTGAGGGTATGCTGTCGGCTGCTATTTGCGGAGCAGTCTTTACTTCGCCAACACCAGACCAGGTCTTGCAGGCTATCAAGGAAGCAGATGAGGGTGCTGGGGTCTTCATGGTGATTAAGAATTATTCCGGTGACATCATGAACTTTGAAATGGCTCAGGAAATGGCTGAGATGGAAGGGATTGAGGTGGCTAGTGTCGTCGTAGATGACGATATCGCAGTGGAAGACAGTCTCTATACTCAAGGTCGCCGCGGAGTGGCTGGCACGATCTTTGTCCATAAGATTCTAGGGGATGCGGCGCGTGCAGGCAAATCTCTGACTGAAATCAAGACTTTGGCCGATGAGCTGGTCAAAAAGATTCACACAGTTGGCTTAGCTCTGAGCGGGGCAACTGTACCGGAAGTCGGCAAGCCTGGTTTTGTTTTGGCTGATGATGAGATAGAGTTCGGCATTGGCATCCATGGTGAGCCAGGCTATCGCAAGGAAAAGATGCAGCCGTCTAAAGACTTAGCTAAAGAATTAGTCGAAAAGCTCAGTCAGTCTGTTGAGTTCAAATCTGGTAAGAAAATTGGTATCCTCATCAATGGTATGGGTGCAACACCGCTCATGGAGCAGTATGTCTTTGCGGCCGATGTAGCAAATCTTCTGGCAGATGTTGGAGTCGAAGTTGTCTATAAAAAACTGGGCAATTACATGACCTCCATTGATATGGCAGGGATTTCTCTGACCTTTATCGAGCTGGACCAGCCAGACTGGCTGACAGCTCTCAACAGTCCTGTCACGACAGCCGCTTGGTAAGGAGGTGCTTATGGACGCAGCAAGAGCAAAAAAATGGATGCAGTTGTTTAATGAGAAAATCCAGGAGAAAAAGGCCTACCTGTCTGAGCTTGATACACCTATTGGCGATGGCGATCATGGCGCCAATATGGCCAGAGGAATGGCGGCAGCAGTAGAGAGTCTAGCTGCTAAGGACTTTGCCAGTGCGGCCGAGGTTTTTCAGGCTGTTTCCATGCAGCTGATTAGCAAGGTCGGCGGTGCTTCAGGCCCTCTTTATGGCTCGGCCTTCATGGGCATGGCCAAAGCCGAAAAAGACGGCAAAGACTTGTCAGAAATCATCCAAGCTGGGCTGGATATGATTCAGAAGCGGGGTAAGGCTGTGCCTGGCGAGAAGACCATGGTGGATGTCTGGTCGGGAATTCCTGTTTCTCTGCAGTCTGGAGACTTGACGCATGAAAAAATTGGCTCCTTAGTGGAAGCGACCAAAGATCTGAAAGCGACCAAGGGGCGGGCTTCCTATGTCGGTGAGCGCTCTATCGGTCATATCGATCCTGGTTCAGCTTCATCTGGTCTCCTCTTTGAGGCTCTTCTAGAAACGGAGGCAGGCTGATGGCAGATACTGGCATTCTTATCGTTTCCCATTCCCAAAACCTGGCCCAAGGCTTGTTTGACCTCATTTCGCAGGTGGCGGCAGATGTGGCCATCAGCTATGTAGGGGGATTGGAAGACGGCAGCATTGGGACGAGCTTTGAAGGTATTCAGGCAGCTTTAGATGCCAATGACAAGGACACTATTTTGGCCTTTTTCGATCTGGGTTCGGCTCGGATGAATCTAGAAATGGTCGCAGACTTTTCTGACAAGGAAATCATTATCAACAATGTTCCCTTGGTAGAGGGAGCCTATACGGCTGCTGCTCTTCTTCAGGCTGGGGCAGATTTGCCTAATGTTTTGCTTCAGGTCCGTGAATTAGAAATAAAGAAATAGCAGGTTTTCTAGAGACTTAATAAACGACTTCATTTGCAAAATAAGGAACATTTTATATCAAAAAACTGGGATTGAATCCCAGCTTTTTTGCTTTATCATTGTACCAATTTTCGGGGGAACAGCCAGTGTTTTTTTATTTTTTCTTCTTTAAAATCGATCAAAACAGGACAAATCCACAGTCTGTGTTTACTTTTTGACAGAATTCACTTTTCAATGAACAAAAGTTTTTAGAATGGATTGCAAATTGGTATAGATAGACTTATAATAGATATAAGTACACAAGATGAAACAAAAAAACGACAGCCGATTAGAAGCCATCGTTTTCAATCTTAGTGGTCCCGATTACAGGAAATGAACTTGATCTTGAAGAAGTCACCGCGTTTGTAAGTTTCGCTGTACTCTAAGATCTGTCCAGTGCTTTCTAGCTGGGTAATCTTCACCTGATGAACGGTCGGGAAGTTAGTATCAACTTCCAGTACTTTCGCAACATCTTTTGGTGTTGGGAAGACTATTTCATTGGTTTCTTCAAAATGTTCATCATTCATGTGAATGTGGTAGTCAGTTTTGAAGCGGTTGTAGATAGAGCTGTAGTAGTCCATATCTGGATAGTTAGGATTGATGTACTGCTCAGGGATATAGGTTTGGTGATAGATATAGATTTTATCGCCAGTCCGTCTGATCCGGTCAATCTTATAGTAGAACTGCGTTGGTGCTAGTTCTAGCTTATCCAAGATTTTCAGGTCATTCCCACGCTTGATGGAGAGGACAGTCACCTTATCTTTTTGGATAGGGAAGGTCTCGACGTCAGAAAATTCCACCAGCTTGTGCTTTCTTGCACGTGAAACGAAGGTTCCCTTGCCTTGCTGGCGGATGATGTAACCATCATTGGCCAGTTCATTCAAAGCGCGGACAACGGTAATGGAGCTGACATTAAACATCTGAATCAGCTCAGCCTCTGTGTAAAACTTATCGCCATTTTCAAATTTGCCAGAAATGATTTGCTGCTTGAGCTCATCTTTGATTTGTTGGTATTTTGGAATAGCCATTTTGTTCACCTCTCTTTTTTTACTTATCTTACTTAAGATTTTAACATATTTTAAAAAAAAATGTTGACATTTATGCAAAAATTTATTATATTAATATTAATAAGAGATGAAAGCGGTTTTACGCCGAAGGGAACATCAGATGGCAAGATTCAAAATTGGTCATTCCTTCTGTTTGGATGATCGGGAGTTTAAGATTTTATCGGGAGCCATTCACTATTTTCGGGTACAGCCTGAGGATTGGTATCATTCCCTTTATAATCTCAAAGCTCTGGGCTTTAATACAGTGGAAACCTATCTTCCCTGGAATATGCACGAACCCCAAAAAGGTGTCTTTGACTTCCAAGGGATTTTAGATATTGAGGCATTTTTACAGACGGCTCAGGATTTGGGACTTTATGCCATTATCCGCCCTTCGCCTTTTATCTGCGCGGAGTGGGAGTTCGGTGGTCTGCCGGCCTGGCTGCTCAATGAAAATATGCGCATTCGTTCATCAGATGGGGCCTTTCTGCAGGCTGTAGCAAGCTATTATGACGAGCTGCTGCCGCGACTGACTCCAAGGCTTCTGGACAATGGGGGAAATATCCTCATGATGCAGGTGGAAAATGAGTACGGTTCTTATGGAGAAGACAAGGCCTACCTGAGAGCAATCAGACAGCTCATGGAAGAACGAGGTGTAACCTGTCCGCTCTTTACTTCAGACGGACCTTGGCGAGCTACGCTTCAAGCTGGTACATTGATTGATGATGATGTCTTTGTGACAGGAAATTTCGGCGCCAAGGCAGATTACAATTTTGCCCAGATGCAGGAATTCTTTGACGAGCATGGCAAAAAGTGGCCGCTCATGTGTATGGAGTTCTGGGACGGCTGGTTCAATCGCTGGAAAGAGCCTGTCATCAAGCGAGATCCAGACGAGTTAGCTCAAGCAGTTCACGAAGTGCTCCAGCAGGGCTCAATCAATCTCTATATGTTTCATGGCGGTACCAACTTTGGCTTCATGAACGGCTGTTCGGCCAGAGGAGTCATTGATCTGCCACAGGTAACTTCCTATGACTACGATGCTCTACTTGATGAGCGTGGCAATCCGACGGACAAGTACTATGCAGTCCAGAGGATGCTGAAAAAGTATTATCCAGAGTATCCACAGATGGAGCCCTTGGTGAAAGAGTCTTTTGAGCTTAGGAATATTCCGCTCAGTCAGAAGGTCAGTCTCTTTGAGACACTGCCTGACTTGGCAGAGCCTATCGAAAGTCTCTATCCGATGAAGATGGAGGAGCTGGGGCAAAATGTCGGCTACTTGCTCTATCGGACTTGGGCTAGTTGGGATGCTAATCAGGAAAGACTCCGTGTCATTGACGGCCGCGACCGTATGCAGCTCTATGTGGACGGTAAGCACATAGCAACCCAGTACCAGACAGAAATCGGTCAGGATATCATGGTGGACGGCCAGAAAAAGGCAGAGCACCAGCTTGACATTCTGATGGAAAATATGGGCCGGGTCAATTATGGGCACAAACTCTTGGCAGATACCCAGCAGAAGGGCATTCGTACCGGTGTCTGCAAGGATCTGCACTTCCTGCTTGACTGGCAGCATTATCCGCTACCGCTGGACCATCCAGAAAAGATTGATTTTTCAAAAGGGTGGCAGGAAAAGCAACCAGCTTTCTACGCTTTTGACTTTAAAATGAAAGCGCTTAAAGATACTTATCTGGATCTGTCCGACTTTGGCAAGGGTGTCGTCTTTGTCAATGGTATCAGCATTGGTCGTTTCTGGAATGTCGGACCGACCTTATCGCTTTATATTCCGCATAGCCTGCTCAGAGAGGGCGACAATCGCATCATTATCTTTGAGACAGAAGGGATCTACAGCGAAACCATTCACTTAGTTAACCAACCTACATTTAAAACAATAAAGGGGGAAAATCTATGACAATAGTAGGTGCACGTATCGATGGACGTTTGATCCATGGACAGGTAGCCAATCTTTGGACTACCAAGCTCAACATTTCACGCATTATGGTGATTGACGATGAGGTAGCTGAAAATGCTATCGAAAAGAGCGGACTCAAGCTCGCAACGCCAGCTGGTGTGAAACTAAGTGTCTTGCCAATCGCTAAGGCAGCAGAAAATATCTTGGCCGGCAAGTATGATTCACAGCGACTCTTGATTGTCGCTCGCAAGCCAGACCGCTTCCTGCGGTTGGTCGAAGCTGGTGTTCCGCTGGAAACGCTGAACGTCGGCAACATGTCTCAGTCAGACGAAACTCGCTCCATTACCCGCTCTATCAACGTGGTAGATGCAGATGTTGAAGCTTTTCACAAGCTGCACGAAAAAGGAGTCAAGCTGACAGCGCAAATGGTTCCCAACGATCCAGTTGAGGACTTCATGAAGTTATTAAAATAAGACAAAATTTTAGGAGGACATTGTTATGATACAATGGTGGCAAATTTTACTACTCACTTTGTACTCAGCTTATCAAATCTGTGATGAGTTGACCATCGTTTCTTCAGCAGGATCCCCTGTATTTGCTGGATTCATTACTGGCTTGATTATGGGGAAACCAGTGACCGGTTTGTTTATCGGTGGTAGCCTGCAATTGTTCGTTCTTGGTGTAGGAACATTTGGTGGAGCTTCTCGTATTGATGCAACATCAGGTGCCGTTCTTGCGACAGCCTTCTCCGTAGCACAAGGCATTAAGCCAGAGTTGGCTATTGCGACAATCGCAGTACCGGTAGCAACTTTGTTGACTTACTTTGATATCTTAGGCCGTATGACAACGACTTACTTTGCTCACCGTGTGGATGCAGCAATTGAACGCTTCGACTATAAAGGTATTGAACGCAACTATCTCTTGGGTACACTTCCTTGGGCTCTGTCTCGTGCTCTCCCAGTCTTTCTGGCTCTGGCATTTGGTGGAACATTTGTTCAAGCGATAGTAGATGGTGTTGCTGGTGTGAAATGGCTGGCTGCAGGTTTAACACTGGCAGGTCGTATGCTTCCAGGACTCGGGTTTGCCATCTTGCTTCGTTACCTTCCAGTTAAACGTAATCTTCACTACTTAGCTCTTGGTTTTGGCTTGACTGCTATGCTGACTGTTCTTTACTCAAACATTCAAACTTTGGGTGGGGCTGTATCTAGTATTGTTGGAACTCTTCCAAAAGATGCTGCGATCACATTTGCCAACAACTTCAAAAGCTTGTCTATGATTGGTGTAGCTATCTTTGGTATCTTCCTTGCAGTACAGCATTTCAAATACAGCCAAAGAACAGTAGCTGCTGCGCCAGCTACTAGCACAAACTCAGAAAGTGAGGAAATCGAAGATGACGAACTCTAATTATAAATTAACAAAAGAAGATTTTAAACAGATCAATAAACGCAGCTTGTTCACTTTCCAATTAGGCTGGAACTACGAGCGGATGCAAGGTTCTGGCTATCTCTACATGCTCTTGCCTCAGCTGCGTAAAATGTATGGTGATGGCACTCCAGAATTACAAGAAATGATGAAATTGCATACGCAATTCTTCAATACCTCACCTTTCTTCCACACCATTATTGCAGGTTTTGACCTAGCTATGGAAGAAAAAGACGGGGTTAAATCAAAAGATGCTGTCAATGGTATCAAGACAGGTCTTATGGGACCGTTTGCTCCTCTTGGAGACTCTATTTTTGGATCTCTAGTGCCAGCTATCATGGGATCTATCGCTGCTACCATGGCTATTGCAGGCCAGCCTTGGGGAATTTTCCTTTGGATTGCTGTAGCAGTTGCTTATGACATTTTCCGTTGGAAACAGTTAGAATTCGCCTACAAAGAAGGGGTCAATCTCATCACCAACATGCAAAGCACTTTGACAGCTCTTGTTGAAGCGGCTTCTGTACTGGGTATCTTCATGGTTGGAGCTCTTGTAGCGACTATGATTAACTTTGAAGTATCATGGGTGCTGAAGATCGGTGAAAAAGCTATTGATTTCCAAGACATGATGAATCTGATTTTCCCACGTTTGATTCCAGCGGTCTTTACAGGCTTTATCTTCTGGCTCTTGGGCAAGAAAGGAATGAACTCTACTAAGGCTATCTTCATTATCATTATCATGGCAGTAAGCTTCTCTGCTATCGGCTACTTCCTGCTGGGACAAGTACCAGAGTAATGGAGTGATTTATGAGTAAGAAATTAGTTTTAGTCAGCCACGGTCGCTTTTGTGAAGAACTGAAAACAACTACGGAAATGATTATGGGGCCTCAGGAAGACATCCATGCAGTAGCCCTGCTTCCGGAGGAAGGCCCAGAAGATTTCGCAGCTAAATTCTTAGAAACGGTCAAAGACTTTGAGGATTACTTGGTTTTTGCGGATCTCTTGGGGGGCACTCCTTGTAATGTAGTCAGCCGCTTCATTATGGAAGGACAGGATATCGAGCTTTATGCGGGGGTCAATCTGCCCATGGTCATTGAGTTTATTAACGCTTCTTTGACAGGAGCAGAAGTCAGCTATCCATCCAAGGCAGCAGAGAATATTGTTAAGGTCAATGATGTTCTAGCTGGCCTAATGGATGATGAAGATGAATAAAAGCTTGAACAATCACTTCTAGTTGGGTGAAGTCCTTGCGCTGTCAGCAGATGGGAGACTGTTGATAGGTAAGGATTGGCCACGGTGGATGATTCAAGCATATTGGTTTAAGAGGAATTTGGGAGATGCCTCTTGACCTAGGGAAATGGATGGTTCAGCATTGCAAAATGCAGTCGCTGTCTGGTTTGAAAAAGCTTGTTAAAAGTATATTTCAAGTCTAGCCATCGTTGCGGGGGTGGGACAGCGAGCCGAAAATCTTTGATTTTCTGGATTCTGTCTCGCTCCCCCTTTTTTCAAATGATGGAAAGGAATGAGAAAGAGAATGTTAGATTATTCACAGGAAGAATTGCAGCGTCTGGGGGCTGACATTACAACGAGAGAAATCTATCAGCAGCCTGAGGTCTGGCAGGAAGCCTTTGACAGTTACAAGGCTCAGGCCGCAGACATCGCTGCTTTTCTGAAAAAAATCGAGGACAAACATGACTACATCAAGGTCATTTTTGCCGGAGCTGGTTCATCAGCCTATGTCGGAGATACTTTGACGCCTTATTTCAGGCAGATGTATGATGAGCGCAAATGGAATTTCAACGCTATCGCGACGACAGATATCGTGGCCAACCCCTTGGTACATCTGAAGAGAGAAGTGCCGACAGTGCTGGTTTCCTTTGCCCGCAGCGGAAATTCCCCAGAAAGTGTAGCGACTGTGGACTTGGCTAAGCAGCTGGTGGATGACTTGTACCAGATTACCATTACCTGTGCTGCCCAAGGCAAGCTGGCCCAGCAGGCCCAAGGTGATGAAAGGAATCTTTTGCTCCTGCAGCCAGAAGCTTCTAATGATGCTGGGTTTGCCATGACCTCTAGCTTCAGCTCCATGATGCTGACAGCCCTTTTGGTCTTTGACCGAGCTAATCTAGCTCAGAAGGAAGCCAAGGTTGCGGCTCTGCTTCAGCTCAGTCAAGATGTTTTAGGACGCGTTGCAGATGTGCAGCAGCTGGTTGATTTGGATTTCAGTCGGGTCATTTATCTGGGAGCAGGGCCTTTCTTTGGTTTGGCGCATGAAGCCCAGCTTAAGATTTTAGAGCTGACAGCCGGCCAAATTGCGACCATGTACGAAAGCCCAGTCGGTTTCCGGCATGGACCAAAGTCGCTGATTAACCAAGACACAGTCGTTCTGGTCTTTGGTTCGGCAGATGCCTATACCAAGGCTTATGATTTGGACTTGGTGCGGGAAGTGGCTGGTGACGGGATTGTCCGCAGACTAGTCTTTCTGACTAACCGGGAGGAGCAGTTGGAAGGAGTCGAGCAAGTAGTCCTGAGCAACCAAGAGCCATTGGGAGATAGCTATCGCATCTTCCCTTACATCGTTTACGCTCAGCTCTTTGCCCTCCTGTCCTCTCTCAAGGTCAAAAACCGTCCAGATACACCGTCTCCGACAGGAACGGTCAATCGTGTAGTACAGGGGGTTATCATTCACCCTCTTGGGCAGTAAGAAAAGGAAAAGTTATGGAGAAATTAAAAATCAGCCACAAAAAAGTGAGCCATTTGAAAAAACTATCAGACGAGCAGGGGATTATCGGGGCTTTGGCTATTGATCAGCGTGGATCGCTCAAGAAAATGCTGGCTAGAGGAGAAGATGGGCCGTCTGGTCATCAAGCTCTGGTTCAGTTTAAAGAATTAATCTCTAGTCAGCTGACGCCCTATGCCAGCTCTATCCTACTAGATCCAGAGTTCGGTCTGCCGGCAGCAGAACTGCGGGATGCTTCCTGTGGGCTGATAGTAGCCTACGAGAAGACTGGCTATGATGCAACAGCGGAGGGCCGCCTGCCGGACTTGCTTCCTAACTGGTCAGCTAGTCGCATCCGAGACATGGGCGCAGATGCTGTCAAGGTCTTGATTTACTATGATGTAGACGACAAGCCGGAAATCAACGACATCAAGCAGGCTTGGGTTGAGCGCGTGGGCAGTGAATGCTTAGCTGAGGACATTCCCTATTTTCTGGAGATTCTGACCTATGATGCTAAGAGTGACAGTGTCTTGGACGCTAACTATGCCAAGCTTAAGCCGCACAAGGTCAATGAGGCAGTCAAGCTCTTTTCAGATCCCCGTTATCATGTAGATGTCTTAAAGGTTGAAGTGCCGGTCAATATGAACTTTGTCGAGGGCTTCACCAAAGAAGGAGTTGAGCCAGTCTACAGCGTGACGGAAGCCCGAGCTTTCTTTAAAGAACAGTCAGATGCGACGCACTTGCCTTTTATCTTCCTCAGCGCTGGTGTCAGTGCCGAGCTTTTCCAAGAAACGCTGCGGCTAGCCCATGAAGCGGGTTCACAGTTTAACGGAGTTCTGTGCGGACGGGCTACCTGGAAGGATGCGGTCTCGGTCTTTGCCCAAGAGGGAGCTGCGGCAGCTCAAGTATGGCTGGACGAGACAGGCCGTCAGAATATTGAGGATCTTAATCAAGTCTTACGCCAAACAGCTGTGTCTTGGGTGGACAAGCTTGATTTGCCTTTTGAAGACAGGACTTGGCAAGTTCGTGATTTTTAACAGGATAGATAAAAGAGGTTTGATATGAAATCTTACCGAGAATCCATTTTTGGAAAGCTGGGAAGTCAGGAGATTCTGGCTTATACTTTTGAAAACGATCGAGGTTATCGTCTGACAGTCATGAACTACGGAGCGACCGTCGTCCAGTATGTTACTCCTGATAAGGATAATCACTTTGACAATATCGTTGTCGGGTTTGATCAGTTTGAGGATTATATTGGAAACAGTCCCAAGCACGGAGCCAGTATTGGTCCGGTGGCTGGGCGCATTGCTGGTGCAACTTTTGAGCTGAATGGTCAGACCTTTCAGCTAGAGGCCAATAATGGCCTAAACTGTAACCATAGTGGATCCAGCGGCTGGGACAGTGCGGTTTTTGAAGTAGAGGAAGTCAGCAATGACGGGCTCACCTTTTATACAGAGCGGACTGACGGAACTGGCGGCTTTCCGGGTAATCTGAAAATCTGGGTTTTCTATACCCTGACAGAGAAGGGCGAGCTGGAAATCTCCTATCAGGTCCAGGCGGATCAGGATACCTTGGTCAATCCGACCAATCATAGCTATTTCAACCTGTCTGGTCATTTCAATCAGCCCATTGATGACCAGATCTTTCAGCTCAATACTGATGGTGTCTATCCTATCGCAGCTGATGGCCTTCCTGAAAAAAAGGCTGATGCAGAGCGCGACTTTGTTAAGAAGCTGACCAAGGGAGCTTCCCTTAAAGAAATTTTCGACGCGCCAGACGAGCAGATTCAGTTGGTATCTGGCTTGGATCATCCTTTTAAGCTAAATCCTAACCATGATCAGGCTGGCACACTTTACCATCCTGCAACCGGTCGCCGCCTGACTCTTCAGACTCAGGCTCCTTGTCTAGTAATTTATTCAGCGAATTGCGTGGATGATTCTGTTCGGTTTGATGGCCAGCCTATGATTCAGCATAATGGCTTGGCTCTGGAAGCTCAGGCCCTGCCGGATGCCATTCACAGCAGCCAGCAGTCAGATGTCATTCTCAAGGCCGGTCAGATTTTCACCAGCAGGACGGTGTATTTTGCTGATGTACCAGCAACTTTATAAAGAAACAATCGCGAAAGAGCACAGAAAACGGCAGTACCTCCTTCTGCCGTTTTTCTTTGCCCAGTTTTCAGCGACTATGTTTTCAGTAGCTAATCTTAAGCAAGGAAAAAGCTTCCACAATCAAAAGTAAAATCTTTTTTGCTATCTGAATTTTACTTTAAGTTTTTCTTAAGCTAAGGCTGCTATACTTATTCTTATCAAATGAAGCCCCCTAACTTTGTTTGATAATCCTAAACTTTTTCATAATAATCTCCCATAAAGGCCACCCAATCCGGTGGTCTTTTTTTGCTCAAATTTTAGAATAAGACAGGAAGTTTATCGGATTGTAACTCAAATGTTAAATTTTAAAGGATACGTTATACAAAGTTAAGGTTTCTTTAAGTTAGGGCCAGTATACTATGAGTATCAAATGAAGACCTCCTAACTTTATTTGATAGAAATCCTAAACTTTTTCATAATAATCTCCCATAAAGGCCACCCAATCCGGTGGTCT
>CBDFAZ010000003.1:0-42542 GCA_965245685.1 uncultured Streptococcus sp.
GTTGAAGAACTTGGCAAAGAGCCATCAGAAGTTACTCTTGAGTCAACTTTCGATGATCTTGAAGCAGATTCATTGGACTTGTTCCAAGTGATTTCAGAAATTGAAGATGCATTTGACATCCAAATCGAAACTGAAGAAGGTTTGAACACAGTTGGTGATTTGGTTGCTTATGTAGAAGAAAAAACTAAATAAGCAAGTAACTGAGAGTATCGAAAGATATTCTCTCTTGTTTAGGTAATAGTTTGACTGTCAAAGTAAAGAAAATACATCTAGCATGTGGTAGTTTGAGATCAAGCTATTACTTAAGCAATGATAAAAGGAAGGTATTATGCAAACACGTATTACAGAATTATTGAATATTGATTATCCTATTTTCCAAGGCGGGATGGCCTGGGTTGCTGACGGTGACTTGGCTGGCGCAGTTTCAAAAGCTGGCGGTCTTGGTATCATCGGTGGCGGAAATGCACCCAAGGAAGTGGTAAAGGCTAATATTGACAAGATTAAGTCTTTGACGGATCGTCCTTTCGGAGTTAACATCATGCTCCTTTCTCCTTTTGCAGACGACATTGTGGATCTCGTCATTGAAGAGGGAGTAAAAGTAGTAACAACTGGTGCGGGTAATCCAAGCAAGCACATGGCTCGTTTCCATGAAGCGGGGATTACAGTTATCCCTGTTGTGCCAAGCGTGGCCTTAGCTAAGCGGATGGAAAAGATCGGTGCGGATGCAGTCATCGCAGAAGGTATGGAAGCTGGTGGCCACATCGGTAAATTGACTACCATGTCCTTGGTTCGTCAGGTTGCAGAAGCAGTTAGCATTCCGGTTATTGCTGCCGGTGGTATTGCGGATGGTTCTGGGGCTGCCGCTGGCTTTATGCTGGGAGCCGAGGCCGTTCAGGTCGGAACTCGCTTTGTCGTCGCTAAGGAATCCAATGCCCATCAGAACTACAAGGATATGATTTTGAAGGCTCGCGATATTGATACGACTATCTCTGCCCAGCATTTCGGTCATGCGGTTCGTGCTATTAAGAATAAGCTGACGCGTGATTTCGAAAAGGCAGAAAAAGAAGCCTTCAAGCAAGAAAATCCAGATTTGACTGTTTTTGAAAATCTGGGTGCTGGTGCTTTGGCCAATGCGGTTGTTCGAGGAGATGTGGAAAATGGTTCCGTCATGTCTGGTCAAATTGCTGGTTTAATCAGTAAGGAAGAAACAGTCGAAGAAATCCTCAAAGATATCTATTATGGTGCTGCTGAGAAGATTCAGCAGGAAGCAAAACGTTGGGCAGGAGTAACTAGAAATGACTAAAAGAGCCTTTCTCTTCGCCGGTCAGGGAGCGCAGTATCTTGGAATGGGGCGTGAGCTTTATGATCAGTATGAACTTGTGCGGTCAACTTTTGATGAGGCTAGTCAAGTTCTAGGCTATGATGTCCGAGCTTTGATCGATCAGGATGAGGAAAAGCTCAATCAAACTCGCTATACGCAACCGGCTATTTTAACGACTTCAGTAGCTATTTATCGACTCTTAGCTGATAAGGAAGTAGAGCCTGACATGGTAGCGGGTCTCTCTCTTGGAGAATATTCTGCCTTGGTGGCTGCAGGCGCCCTTGATTTCAAGACAGCGGTGGCCTTGGTTGCTAAGCGCGGTAGCTTCATGGAAGAGGCGGCTCCAGCTGGCTCAGGAAAAATGGTTGCAGTTTTAAATGCTGAGGTTTCTCTCATTGAAGCGGTCTGTCAAGAAGCAAGTGCTATTGGTGTAGTCTCACCAGCTAACTATAATACGCCTAGTCAGATTGTTATCGGCGGAGAAGTCGCGGCAGTAGATAAGGCGGTGGAGCTTTTGAAAGATGCCGGCGTCAAGCGCTTAATTCCGCTCAATGTATCTGGACCTTTCCATACAGCGCTTTTAAAGCCAGCCAGCCAACGATTGGCAGAAGTCTTGGAAACAGTTGAGTTTTCAGATTTTGTACGGCCATTAGTCGGAAATACAGAAGCAACTGTGATGGAAAAAGAGGGAGTCAGAGAGCTTTTGACTCGTCAGGTAATGGAGCCAGTGCGCTTTTATGACAGCATTGCCAAGATGCAGGAAGCTGGCGTGACTGAATTTATCGAAATCGGTCCTGGCAAAGTCCTATCTGGTTTTATTAAGAAAATCGATAAATCTGCGGATGTACGCCAAGTTGAAGATGTAGAAAGTTTGAATGCTCTTCTAGAAAAATAATGAGGAATCATCATGGAATTACAAAACAAGAATGTGTTAATTACAGGGTCCGCTCGTGGGATTGGGCTGGCAATTGCGCATAAATTTGCCAGTGTCGGAGCCAATGTTATCTTAAACGGACTAAGCGGGATTTCTGATGATATTTTGGCTGAATTTGCAGGATATTCTGGTAAAGTCGTAGCTGTTATTGGGGATGTGTCTAAAGCTGTGGATGCTCAGCGGATAGGGGAAGAAGCTGTTGAGGCTCTGGGGTCTGTGGATGTATTGGTCAACAACGCTGGTATTACACGTGATAAGCTCATGCTGAAAATGACGGAAGAAGATTTTGAGCAGGTGCTGAAAGTGAACTTGACTGGAACATTCAATATGACACAATCAGTCCTGAAACCGATGACAAAAGCTCGTCAGGGTGCTATTATCAACCTATCGAGTGTCGTTGGTTTGGCTGGGAATATCGGTCAGGCAAACTATGCAGCTTCCAAGGCCGGTCTGATTGGTTTTTCTAAGTCAGTAGCCCGTGAAGTGGCAGCGCGTAATATCCGTGTGAACTGCATTGCCCCTGGCTTTATCGCATCTGATATGACAGATGTACTTCCAGAAAAAGTAAAGGCGGCGTCTCTGGCACTCATTCCGATGAAGCGTTTTGGTACTCCGGAAGAAGTAGCAGATGTTGCTCTCTTCTTGGCGGGTCAAGAATATCTGACGGGTCAAGTCATCACGATTGATGGCGGCTTTACTATGCAGTAAGTCATAGTTTTTGAATATTAACGAGTAGAAAATCAGTTGATTCATCTAAATAAAGGAGCTCAATATGAAACTTAATCGAGTTGTTGTAACAGGATACGGTTTAACTTCACCTATCGGGAATACTCCAGAAGAATTCTGGAATAATTTAAAAGAAGGCAATATTGGAATCGGTCCAATTACTAAATTTGATCATAGTGAATACAGTGTTCACAATGCGGCGGAAATTCAGGATTTCCCTTTTGATAAATATTTTGTCAAAAAGGATACCAACCGTTATGATAATTACACTCTTTATGCGCTTTATGCCTCTCAAGAAGCGGTGAATAATGCTCACTTAGATGTAGATACGCTGGATAAGGATCGCTTTGGTGTCATTGTTGCTTCAGGTATCGGTGGGATTCAGGAAATTGAAGAGCAGGTTGTTCGCTTGCATGAAAAAGGTCCTAAACGTATCAAACCTTTGACCTTGCCAAAAGCCCTGCCAAATATGGGGGCAGGAAATGTGGCTATGCGCTTTGGAGCCAATGGTATCTGTAAGTCGGTCAATACAGCCTGTGCTTCAGCAAACGATGCGATTGGTGAAGCTTTCCGCTCAATTAAGTTCGGTTATCAAGATGTGATGCTGGTTGGTGGTTCAGAAGCTTCTATTACGCCATTTGCGATTGCTGGTTTCCAAGCTCTGACTGCTCTTTCTACGACAGAAGATCCTAAGCGTGCTTCTATTCCGTTTGATAAGGACCGCAATGGTTTTGTCATGGGTGAAGGTTCTGGGATGTTAGTTCTGGAAAGTTTGGAACATGCTGAGAAACGCGGAGCGACTATCTTGGCTGAGGTGGTAGGATACGGGCACACTTGTGACGCTTACCATATGACTTCTCCACATCCAGAAGGTTTGGGCGCTATCAAGGCTATCAAACAGGCGGTTGAAGAAGCTGAAATTGAGCCAAAAGATGTGGCTTATGTCAATGCTCACGGTACATCGACCCCTGCTAACGAAAAAGGTGAAAGCGGAGCCATTGTTTCTGTCTTTGGTAAAGATGTAGCGGTGTCTTCAACCAAATCCTTTACAGGACACCTGCTCGGAGCGGCGGGCGCAGTTGAGGCTATTGCAACGATTGAAGCAATGCGTCATAGCTATGTGCCAAAAACAGCTGGTACAACAGAGCTGCCAGACTATATTGAAGCCAACGTTATTTACGGTCAAGGTAAGGAACAGGAAATCCCTTATGCGATTTCTAATACATTTGGCTTTGGCGGCCACAATGCCGTACTTGCCTTTAAACGCTGGGAGGCTTAAAAACCTATGAATATCAACGAAATTAAAGATTTAATGGCGCAGTTTGACCAGTCTAGTCTGCGTGAGTTTTCTTACAAAAATCAGAGCGATGAGCTGACTTTTAGTAAGAATGAAGGTCAGGCTGCGGTTCCAACAGCCAGTGCTGCTCCAATTGCTGCACCTTTGCAGGCTGCGACTGCTCCTGTGATTGAGCCAACTCCTCAAGCAGCTCCGCCTGCAGAGCCAGAACCAGTTTCAGAAGCTCCGGCACCTGCTGCTGAAGGCGATGTTGTGGAAAGTCCTTTGGTTGGGGTGGCTTACTTAGCAGCTGGTCCAGACAAGCCGCCGTTTGTATCTGTTGGAGACCAAGTTAAAAAAGGTCAAACCCTGATGATTATTGAAGCAATGAAGGTCATGAATGAAGTTCCTGCACCGAAAGATGGTCTGGTTACAGAAATTCTAGTTGAGAATGAAGAAATGGTTGAATTTGGGAAAGGGCTGGTACGCATCAAATGATTGATATTAATGCAATAAAAGAAGCACTTCCGCACCGCTACCCAATGCTTTTGGTAGACCGTGTTTTGGAAGTTAGTGAAGATGAGATTGTTGCTCTGAAAAATGTGACAGTCAATGAGCCATTCTTTAATGGACATTTTCCTCAATACCCTGTCATGCCAGGTGTTTTGATTATGGAAGCTCTGGCTCAAACAGCCGGTGTGCTGGAATTGTCTAAAGAAGAAAATAAGGGCAAACTGGTCTTCTATGCTGGCATGGACAAGGTTAAGTTCAAGAAGCAAGTTGTACCAGGTGACCAGCTGATTATGACAGCTAAGTTTGTCAAGCGTCGCGGAACGATTGCGGTTGTAGAGGCGAAAGCAGAAGTTGACGGAAAACTTGCAGCCAGCGGTACTTTGACCTTTGCGATTGGCCAGTAGATAAAAGGAGCTTTCACCATGTTTCGTAAAATTTTAATTGCTAACCGTGGGGAAATTGCGGTCAGAATCATTCGTGCAGCCCGCGAGTTGGGAATTGATACGGTAGCCGTCTATTCAACGGCTGACAAGGAAGCACTCCATACCTTATTGGCTGATGAGGCCGTCTGCATCGGTCCAGCCAAGTCTACTGATTCTTATCTGAATATGAACGCTGTTCTGTCTGCTGCTGTTCTGACAGGTGCAGAAGCCATTCATCCTGGTTTTGGTTTTTTGAGCGAAAACTCTAAATTTGCGACCATGTGCGAAGAGGTCGGCATTAAGTTTATTGGACCTTCAGGTGCTGTTATGGACTTGATGGGGGACAAGATTAATGCTCGGGCTCAGATGATTAAGGCGAAAGTGCCGGTTATCCCAGGATCTGATGGAGAAGTTCATACCTCTGAAGAAGCCTTGGAAGTCGCTGAAAAGATTGGTTATCCAGTCATGCTTAAAGCTTCTGCTGGCGGCGGCGGCAAGGGCATTCGTAAGGTTGAAAAGGCTGAGGATTTAGTAGCGGCCTTTGAGTCTGCTTCTAGCGAAGCAAAAGCAGCCTTTGGTAATGGTGCCATGTATATGGAGCGAGTAATCTATCCAGCGCGCCATATTGAAGTGCAGATTCTGGCAGATCAGCAGGGGCATGTGGTCCACTTGGGCGAGCGGGATTGCTCTTTGCAGCGTAATAATCAGAAAGTGCTGGAAGAAAGTCCATCTGTGGCGATTGGTAAAACCCTGCGCCAGCAGATTGGTGAAGCAGCTGTTCGGGCTGCTCAGTCTGTCAGCTATGAAAATGCCGGTACAATTGAGTTTCTGCTCGATGAAGCCAAGGGTGAATTCTACTTTATGGAGATGAACACTCGGGTGCAGGTTGAGCATCCAGTGACCGAGTTTGTGACTGGTGTGGATATTGTAAAAGAGCAAATCAAGATTGCAAACGGTCAAGAGCTGTCCTTCAGTCAGGATGATGTTGAAATCCGAGGGCATGCGATTGAGTGTCGGATCAATGCTGAAAATCCAGCCTTTAACTTTGCACCGAGTCCTGGCAAGATTTCAAATGTTTATCTACCGAGCGGTGGAGTGGGGCTGCGCGTGGATTCAGCCGTCTATCCTGGCTACACCATCCCGCCTTACTACGATAGCATGATTGCGAAGATAATTGTTCATGGGGAAAATCGCTTTGATGCTCTCATGAAGATGCAACGTGCACTCTATGAACTAGAAATTGACGGTGTTGTGACCAACAGTGGCTTCCAACTGGACTTAATCTCAGATCCTAATGTAATTGCTGGTGATTATGACACAGCCTTTCTCATGGAGAAGTTCCTTCCGGCTTATCAAGAGAAATAATAGATGAGACATGTAAGAGCTGCTCTGTAAACTAAAAAGACGGCGGCTCTTGCTGTTTGATGTGCCTGAGTATAAAATCTTGAAAAGGAGAAGACGTAAACGATGGCTTTGTTTTCAAAGAAGGATAAATATATCCGTATCAATCCTAATCGAGCGAGTCGGGAAAAGCCTCAAGCAAAGCCTGAGGTACCAGACGAACTCTTTTCGAAATGCCCAGGTTGTAAGCATACCATTTACCAAAAAGATCTTGGAAATGACAGTGTGTGTCCTAACTGTGGCTATAATTTCCGTATTTCTGCTCATGAGCGCTTAAATCTAACTGTGGATGAGAACAGTTTTGAGGAGATGTTCACTGGAATTGAAACCAAGGATCCTCTGAACTTCCCTAATTATCAGGAGAAATTGGCTCTTACTCGTGAGAAGACGGGACTTGATGAGGCAGTTCTGACTGGGACGGCTAGCATCAAGGGGCAAAAAACAGCTCTTGGAATCATGGATTCAAACTTTATCATGGCTTCTATGGGGACCGTTGTGGGTGAAAAGATTACCCGTCTCTTTGAGTATGCGACAGAGCATAAATTGCCAGTCGTTCTGTTTACGGCTTCTGGTGGTGCCCGCATGCAGGAGGGCATTATGAGCTTGATGCAGATGGCTAAGGTCTCTGCGGCTGTTCAGCGGCACTCTGCAGCAGGTCTCTTCTATCTGACCGTCTTGACGGATCCGACGACTGGTGGTGTCACAGCCTCTTTTGCCATGGAAGGTGATATTATTCTGGCTGAAACACAGGCTCTAGTTGGATTTGCCGGACGTCGAGTTATTGAGTCCACGGTTCGTGAGAAGCTGCCAGATGATTTTCAAAAGGCCGAATTTCTCATGGAGCATGGTTTTGTAGATGCCATCGTCAAGCGTGGTGACATGAGAGATACACTTGCTACCTTATTAGCATTCCATGGAGGTCAAGCATGACAAAAATCACTCGGATTATTAAAGAAGCGCGTGATCAGGCTCGTTTGACTGCGCTGGATTTTGCACAAGGAATTTTTGATAACTTCGTCGAGCTGCATGGAGATCGCTCTTTTCGAGATGACGGTGCAGTGATTGGAGGTATTGGGACACTAAACGGTCAGCCTGTAACGGTGGTCGGTATTCAAAAGGGTCGCAATTTGCAGGATAATTTGCGACGAAACTTTGGACAGCCGCATCCGGAAGGCTACCGCAAGGCTCTGCGTCTCATGAAGCAGGCGGAAAAATTTGGTCGTCCTGTGGTAACCTTTATCAATACGGCAGGTGCTTATCCTGGTGTCGGTGCTGAGGAACGTGGCCAAGGGGAAGCTATTGCCCGCAATTTGATGGAAATGAGCAATCTCAAAGTACCGATTATTGCCATCATCATTGGTGAAGGTGGCTCAGGTGGTGCCTTGGCTTTGGCTGTAGCAGACAAGGTCTGGATGCTGGAAAACTCTATGTATGCAGTTCTTAGTCCAGAAGGCTTTGCTTCTATCCTCTGGAAAGACGGCAGCCGCGCTATGGAAGCAGCCGAGCTGATGAAAATTACTTCACACGAGCTCTTGCAGATGGAAGTGGTGGATAAGGTCATTCCTGAAAGAGGCTTTAACAACCATGAATTACTGGCTGCAGTGAAAGAAGAAATCGCAACTGAGTTGAATAGTCTGTCTCAGCTACCCTTGGAGCAATTACTGGAAAATCGCTACCAGAGATTCAGGAAATATTAAAAAATCGAAGCCAGAAGGCTTCTTTTTCTCGTTTCGGATTCTTGTTTGGAATTGATGTGGAGCTACCTTACGAGGGAAATATATTTTAGTTTGAAAAATCGCATTATATTCTCTTTATAGGACTTATATAAAATATATATTATACAAGCCATTGGTCCTATGTTAAGATAGTTTCTAATTAAAAGAAATGAGGTTTCATATGTCAGAATTTACTATCCACACGATTGAGTCCGCACCAGTTGAGGTAAAAGAAGTCCTGGAAACTGTTCAAAAAGATAACGGTGGCTACATTCCTAATCTTATCGGTCTTTTGGCCAATGCGCCAACGGCTTTGGAAACTTATCGGACGGTTGGAGCTATCAATCGCCGTAACAGCCTGACACCGACTGAGCGTGAAGTAGTGCAGATTACGGCTGCAGTTACCAATGGCTGTGCTTTCTGTGTAGCGGGTCATACAGCTTTTTCAATCAAGCAGATTCAAATGAATGATGATCTTTTGGAGGCTCTGCGCAATCGTACTCCGATTGATACAGATCCGAAGTTAGATACGCTTGCTAAATTTACCATTGCTGTCATTAATACTAAGGGACGGGTCGGAGACGAGGCTTTGGCAGACTTCCTAGAAGCAGGCTATACGCATGAGAATGCTCTGGATGTAGTTCTAGGTGTTAGTCTTGCGACCCTTTGTAATTATGCCAATAATCTGGCCAACACGCCAATTAATCCAGAATTACAGCCTTATGCCTAGTCTTGAGGAGGTGGCAAATGACATTTTTTTCAGAAGAGTTTATCAACTGGTTGGATGACCACGCTGACCAAATTGACAAAGAATCCTGTGCAGCAGGCAATCAATTGATTGAGCGTATCGCTGCTGAAGGAGCCTTCCGGGTTGGTGTTCCAGAAGAGCTGGGAGGCCGAGGTGGAAATGATACGGATGTGATTGAGGTGCTCAAGGAGCTGGCACACCATTCCTTGACCGCTTCCTTTATCTCTTGGGGACAAAGAACCTTTATTGACAACGTCTTAAAGTCTGCTAATCCCTACTTTAGAGACCACTATTTGGAAGGGCTTCTGTCAGGAGAATATGCAGGTGCGACAGCCCTGTCTAATGCCGTTAAATTCCTGTCGGACCTAGAAGAGTTAAATGTCTCTATTGTAGAGGAAGACGGGCAGCTTTATCTCAAGGGGCGTCTGCCTTGGGTAACCAATGCTCGCGCGGATCGCTTCCTCAGTATATTTGTTGCTGGTTTCGAAGACGGGAGCCGCCAGCCGCTGGTTCTGGCTGTGCCGTCTGACGCAGAGAATTTCTCCCGTTCAGCGGATTTAGAGTTTGTATCTTTGCAAGGAGGAAATACAGCTGCCCTGACCTTTAATCATGTGCCTTTGCAAGAGGAATGGATTCTTGCACAAGATGCCCAGGCCTTTTTGGCAGAAAATCGTCCAGCTTTTCTAGGTTATCAGTTTGGTCTGGCTCTTGGCCTAGCAGAGAAATCGCTGGCGGAGGTCGAAGCTAATCTGTCAGTCCGCTCTATTTTGAGAGAGGAGTGGGAGGAGCAAGTGGCTGCTCTGACTGCGATCCAGGATCAGCTCTATAGAGGTCTTCTCCGGCCTGGTTATTTTGTTGAGCGTCCTAAGGAGCTCTTCCAGCTACGAATTGATATAGTTGATGTGGTAGCCCAAAGTCTGCTCTTGGAGCTGCAGGCTAGTGGAGGCAGAGGATATTTGAGTAACTCGACTTCTGGCTTTATCCGCCGTTGGAACGAAGGAGCTTTTCTTCCCATTGTCTCACCGAGTGCAGTCCAGCTGCGGCATATTTTAGAAGTTTCATAGAAATGATAGCAAACAAACGTCTGATTGGCATTGAAAAGGGACTTCATGACATTACTATAAAAGGAGTTGCTTTGTGAACAGCAAACGACCGCCCATTCTCTTATCTGGGTTGATTCTAGGCCTATTTGGCCTAGGTAATCTTTTATTGAACTACCATTCTATCTTTTTCCACTTTTTGAATGGTCTGGCTTTGATACTTTGGCTTTATCTGACACTGGCTTTAGTACTATCATTTTCGGACTATCGGAAAGATTTGCAAAAGCCACCTTTCTTATCGAGCTTTGCGACTTATCCTATGGCCAGTATGCTCTTAGCTTCTTACCTAAGCAAGCTTGGTTTACTTTGGATGGGTCAGTTGCTTTGGTACATGGCCTTGCTGCTGCATATTGTTTTAATAGCTATCTTTACTTGGAAGTATGTGCTTAAGGCCAAGGGATTATCTTTGACCCCGAGCTGGACGGTCCTATATGTTGGATTAGCCATGGTAAGCTTGACTCAGGGTGTCGTTCATCAGCCGCTTTTGGGCTATTTTGCTTGGTTTTTTGCTCTGCTACTGAGCTTGATTCTCTATCCCTTGTTTTACAAGGTTAGTCGGTCACAAAGCCTGCCTGATGCTTTAAAGCCGCAGTGGGCCATTTACTGTGCACCTTTCTCGCTCCTGTTGGGAAGTTATATCCGTTTGGCTGGTTCTGATGCAGAAGGTTGGTTTGTTGCCTTGCTGCTCCTCTTATCGCAAGGCTTTTATCTCTTAGTCCTATGGCTTTTACCTCGTATTTTCCGACTGGGGCCTCAGCTTAGCTGGTCTGCCTTGACCTTTCCTCTTGTCAATACAGCTCTTGCACTGAAACTGGGACTTGATTATCTAGGTTGGGCATGGCTTATTTGGCTAAGTCATGCAGAAGCTCTGCTGGCTTTCGTAATTGTCCTCTATGTTTGTTTTTACTATACAGTCTCATTGCGAGCCAGAAAGATAACAAAAAATCCGAGATGATACTCTTTGAAAATCTGTTTTTGATTCTCTCTGAGTTGATCTCGGATTTTTTTAATTTTAGCAAAATAAGTCTGAACTTAGACCGAATGATACAGGCAAAGTATCGGGATAATCTGATTTTTATCTTGGCGCTATAACTTCTAATCCACCCATGTACGGACGTAGAACTTCTGGGATAGTTACAGAGCCATCTTCGTTTTGGTAATTCTCTAAGATAGCTGCTACTGTGCGTCCGACAGCCAGTCCAGAACCGTTGAGAGTATGAAGGAGTTTGACCTTACCATCTGCTTCGTCACGGTAGCGGATTTGTGCTCGACGAGCTTGGAAATCTTCTGTGTTAGAGCAACTAGAGATTTCACGGTAGGTGTTCTGAGCCGGAATCCAAACTTCCAAGTCGTAGGTCTTAGCAGCTGAGAAGCCCATATCTCCAGTACAGAGTGCTACAACGCGGTAAGGCAGATTCAACTTTTGCAGGATGTTTTCAGCGTTGGCAGTCATCTTTTCTAGCTCTTCATATGATTCTTCTGTCTTGGCAAATTTCACCATTTCAACCTTGTGGAATTGGTGCAAACGAATGAGACCGCGCGTGTCACGACCGGCAGAACCAGCTTCAGAGCGGAATGATGGACTCATAGCTGTGAAGTAGATTGGCAATTCTTTGCCGTCCAAAATTTCATCTCGGTAGTAGTTGGTCAGCGGAACTTCAGCAGTCGGAATCAGAACGAAGTTGGTATCGCTTAGCTCAAACGTATCTTCTTTGAACTTAGGATATTGCCCAGTCCCAAACATGGAATCGTGGTTTACCATATAAGGAGTGATGACTTCGGTGTAGCCTTCTTTGCCATGCTCATCCAGCATGAAGTTGTAGATAGCACGCTCAAGTCTTGCTCCCAATCCCTTATAGAAGAGGAAGCGAGCACCAGTAACTTTTGCCCCACGTTCCCAGTCTAGGATGTCCAAATCTTCACCCAAATCCCAGTGAGCTTTAGCTTCAAAGTCAAATTGGCGCGGTGTACCCCAGCGACGAACTTCAATGTTTTCGTCCTCGTCTGCTCCTACAGGAACACTATCATGTGGAATATTAGGCAATGTGGTGGTGAACTCGGTCAATTTAGCGTCTAGCTCAGCCAAGCTTGCGTCCAAGTTCTTGACTTCAGCAGAGAGTTTTTGCATGGCAGCAATCTTGTCATCTGCATTTTCTTTGTTGCGTTTAGCTTGGGCAATTTCAGCAGAAACAGTATTGCGCTCAGCCTTGAGTTCTTCGACCTTGACCAATAAATCCCGGCGTTCTTTATCGATGGTTTTCATTTGGTTAAGGGTAGCTGCGTCAACACCTCGCGTAGCTAATTTTTCAGCGACAGAATCAAAATCTGTACGGATGCGTTTTAAATCTAACATAGGGACCTCCAAAAATAAAAAGCGCTTTATGAAACTGTTGGAGCGGCAGGGCCGCGGTTCCATCCAACTTCACAAAAGTGCACTTGCTTGAATATTCATTTTTAAACTAACGGTAGAATTTCCTATTTTCTCCTTATCTGCTCACAGCCACCGCAGACTTTCTGAAAAGTGCCCAATAGTACTTATCCGTTTCGACTATTATACAGGATTTTTCGGAAAATGTAAATCCCAGGATAGGAAAAATCTTGACAGAAAAAGATAACTATGTTATCTTTAAATAAAGGTAACGTAGTTATCCAAAGGAGTTCTTATGGTAAAACAAACAACACGCGACCGTATGATTGAGAAGGCAAGCCAGCTTATCAGAGAGTATGGCTATCAGAATATCCCCTTGAGAAAACTGGCATCTCTGCTGGGAGTTACGACTGGTGCTTTTTACAAGGCTTTTGAGAATAAGGAGGATCTTTATTATCAGGTCTGTCTTTTGGAAAACCAGAGGCAGCTTAAGCGTTTAGAGGAGCAGTATCTAGATGGAGTCTCTGATCCTCTGGATTGCATTTGGCAGATAGGACTCTTTCTTTTATCGGAATATGAAACTAACAGTCAGATGATGGATTTTCTCTTTTTCAGCCCTGTGGCGACAGAGGCTTACCGGAAAGGTGAGCTTCTGGAAATCGGGAATAAGACAGTGGATTATCTGGATCGGCTGCCTATTGAGAGTCAGAAAGAGAAAAAGATTCTTTTGCTCAAGCTGGATACCTTCATCACAGGCTATGGCCATTTTATTGCCAAAGGCTTGGAGCCTTTTGATGAGGAAGTTTATCGCTCAATGTTCAATGATTTACTAGGAGGTTACAAATATGAGTAAAAATCTCATTGTTTATGCACATCCCTATGATAAAAGCTTTAACCATGCTATTTTAGAGCAGGTTCAGGACTTGTTGGAGAAGAAAGGTCAGACCTATGAACTGATCGATCTCTATGAGGATGGTTTTAATCCTGTCTATACCAAGGAAGAGCTAGCGCTTTTTAATAAGGGGCAGGCACTAGACCCACTAGTTTTAAAATATCAGGAAGCTCTTGCGTCCTGTGACCGCCTTATCATGATTTTTCCTATCTGGTGGGCGGATATGCCAGCTATTGTCAAGGGATTTGAAGATAAGGTCTTTTTGAAAAATAAGATTTACGAGGAGACGAAGACTCGCCAGTTAGTTGGTCGTCTGACCAATATTAAAGAGGTGTTAGCTATTACTACCTCTGCAGCACCGACCTTCTATCTTAAGTATTTCTGTGGTGATGTCGTCAAGAAAGCCATGTTGGGCCATACCTTTAAGTCTATCGGTGCTAGACAGCGCCGTTGGTTGAATTTCGGGAATATTTCTCAGTCTACAGCTGAAAAACGTCAAGCTTTTTTAGAAAAATTAGCAGAAAAGATTTGAGGAGGTAGCTATCATGATTCGTTTTAGAAGAGCAGATGAAAGGGAACTTGCTGCTGCGGTCTCGGTTTTAACTGCTGCTTTTGCTGAGCATGAGGTCTACAGAGAAAAATTCCGTCCTCTCTTTGGCAGCAGTCAGTCTTATATTGATTTTCTAAATAGATTGCATGCAGTTATGGTTAATGCGGCGATGCGTCATCATATTTGCCTACTTGCTGAAGTGGACGGACGTCTTATGGCGGTCGCTACCATTCATAAGCTCGGTAATCATCCTGTCGGTATGCTTTCCTTTTTGCGGGCAGGAGTATGGAGGATGTGGAAATATATTCCTCAGCTTTTAGCCTTTCAAAAAGTCTTTGGGGAGGGCAGTAAAGAAGCTAAGAAAAGGGGTGTTTCAACTCTTTATCTTGAATTGCTGGGTGTGCTGCCTGATTATCAAGGACAGGGAGTTGGCGGTCTTTTTATCTCAAAGGGGCTTGAGTTGCTTGCCAAAGAAGAGAAATGCCAGCGGATTACTTTGATTACTCATACAGAAAGCAACTGTCGTTTTTACAAAAAGAACGGATTTAAGCAGTTAGATGTCCGTGATGTTGAAGGTGTCAAGACATGGACTTTCGAGAAAAATTTAGCTGATGTTTATCCTTTTTGAAAATCTAATGATGCGGTCTTGCATTGATAATATCAGCTTACTTCATCCCATTATTTCAAGGGGGCTGAAATAGTGCATTCTCAGACTGATTCACTTTCCAATTTTTTGTGCTAGCTCCATTTTCCTCATACAAGCAGTCTTTGTCTTAGTCGAAAATATAAAAAATAAGGTTGAAACTTTTTCAACCCTATTTTTTCTTCTTAAAGATTCCAGCAATTTTTTGTAACAGAGTCGGCAATCTAACGACCTTGTCGTTGCCAATATGCTTTCGTGCAATTTTGAGAATCTTACCAGAGTCTTTGGAGGCAAAGAGAAACTTTCCTTTGTCAGTCCAGATTTCAAAGTGGCGACTGACTTTCTTGCCAGAAACATTAGCGCCGATAGCAGTGATGCTAGTCCAAGGCAGCTGGATATAATCTTCTACATTGGCATCAGCATAAAACTCCAGAGCTGTCTCGCCGATTAGAAATTTCCCAACCTTTCCGCCTAATCCAAGATAGGAAACGCCAGTGGTATTAAACTCAACTGTTTTGTTTTGTGACTGTGCCATAGAGTAACTCCCTTTTAAATAATATAGCTATTATACCACAATAAAAAGAAGGCCGAAACCTTCTTTTTGATTACATCAAACCAGCAACGTGAGCTAGTACACCAACTACAAAGAGAGCGATGATGATAGTGATAGGGGATACTTTCTTCTTAAGCAACCACATACAAGCGAAAGTTAGAAGCAGTCCCATCAAACCAGGAATCAAGGAATCCAAGTTTTGTTGGAAAGTTGTAACTTTTTCAGGGGTTTGAGATAGTCCTTGACCTACTTGAGCAAAGGCTTCTTGGATACCCTTATAGCCACTAGACAATTTGTCCCAATGGATATATGCTTTATCATCTAGCTTAACAGATGAAACGTTAAAGACAAACTTAATAGATACCCAGCGCTCAACCAGAACAGCCAAGATAAACATACCTAGAATTGAAGCACCTTTGGTAATGTCTTGAAGGATACCACCAGACATGTCCTTAGTGATTTCAGAACCAGCCTTGTAGCCCAATTCTTGTGTGTACCAGAGGAAAGCCATCCGGATAGCATTCCAAGCTAAGAAGAAGATAAGTGGACCAATGATATTTCCAGTCAAAGCAAGAGATGCCCCAAGTGCACCAAGGATAGGACGAACTGTGAACCAGAAGACAGGGTCTCCGATACCAGCCAGAGGTCCCATCATACCGATTTTAACCCCTTGGATAGCCGCATCGTCAATTGCTGCACCATTTGCTTTTTCTTCTTCAAGCGCAAGTGTAACTCCGATGATTGGAGCTGCAACATACGGGTGAGTGTTGAAGAATTCCAAGTGACGCTCAAGAGCAGCAGCTTGATCTTCTTTTTTAGTATAAAGTTTCTTAATAGCTGGAATCAGTGAATAAGCCCAGCCCAAGTTTTGCATACGTTCGTAGTTCCAAGAACCTTGCAAGAAAGTAGAACGCCACCAAACTTTTTGACGGTCAGCCTTTGAAAGAGTCAATTTTCCTGACTCATCAGGTTTTACAGTATTTAATTCTGTCATGATAGTGTGTCTCCTTTCTTAGTAGTCTTCTAGGATGTCGCCGATTGGATCGTTAGATGAAGCTGTTGCTCCGCCACCACCATTTCCGCCTTTTTTAGACAGGGCAAGGTAGATGAGAGCGATAGCGACACCAATTGCACCAAGGGCAATCAGAGTGAGTTCGCTGACAGCAGCTAAAGCGAAACCAATAGCGAAGAATGGCCATACTTCACGAGTTGCCATCATGTTGATAACCATGGCATAACCAACGGCTACGACCATACCACCACCGATTTGCATACCTTCTGATAGCCAAGCTGGCATAGCTTCAAGAGCAGCTTTAACGGACTCAGCAGGAATCATCAAAAGAAGTGCTGCAGGGATAGCAATACGTGCTCCTTGCATGAAGAGAGCGATAAAGTGAGCGCGTTCAACGCCTTTGATGTCGCCTTTTTTCGCAGCAGCATCTGCACCGTGAACCAAACCGACTGACAGAGTACGGACAATCATAGTCAAGAAGAGACCAGCAACAGCAAGTGGAATAGCAACACCTTGTGCTACAGCGATTCCTTTGCTTGAGAAGTCTCCGCCCAGTACCATGATGATGGCAGCGGCAACAGAAGCGAGGGCAGCATCGGGTGCTACAGCAGCTCCGATATTAGCCCAGCCAAGAGCGATCAGCTGGAGAGAGCCACCCAGCATAACACCGGCTGCCAAATTACCAGTTACCAGTCCAATCAAGGTACAAGCAACCAGCGGTTGGTGGAATTGGAATTGGTCCAAGATACCTTCCAGACCAGCTAAGAAGGCAACAAAGACTACTAAAACCATAGAAATAATAGACATGTTCTAAATCCTTTCGTAAATTAATAAAAGCAAAACGTTTGATTCTATTGCACGTTGGCTTTCTTAATCAAATCAAACAAATCTTTTTTAGAGTCATTTGGTACTTTACGTACGTCGAATTCAACGCCAAGGTCACGAAGCTTTTCATAAGTGGCAACGTCTTCCTTATCCATTGACAGTACGTTGTTGACCATTGTTTTACCAGTTGAGTGAGCCATAGAACCGACATTAAGGGTCTTGATTGGCACACCGCCTTCAACAGCACGAAGGGCATCTTGAGGAGTTTCAAACAGAATCAAGGCATGTGTGTTACCAAAGCGAGGGTCTTTTGAAACTGCAATCAATTTGTCGATTGGGACAACATTGGCTTTGACATTACCTGGTGCAGCTTGCTTAATCAATTCTTTACGAAGTTCGTCTTGAGCTACTGAGTCAGAAGCAACGATAATGCGATCTGCTTTTGAATCTGGCGTCCAAGCTGTTGCTACCTGACCGTGCAGCAAGCGTGTGTCGATCCGGGCAAGGTTGATTTTGAGCTTGCCGTCACCGATTACAGTCCCTTCAGGGATTGCTGCTTGGGCAACTGGAGCAGCTGCAGCAGGAGCAGTTGCTTCTTCAGCAGCAGGGTTCAGCTCTTCAGGCAGAGCTTTGACTCCTTCCTTGGCTTCTTTGATGATGTTAGCAACAACAGCTTCAACACCGGCGTTGGCATCCATCATCCTTTCTGTATAAGCTTGAATCAACATAGGCAGGTTCAAGCCTGTAATGATAGCGAACTTGCGGTCTGGATTTTCACCCATGACACGGCTAGCTTGGTTGAATGGAGAGCCACTCCAAAGGTCAGCCAAGACCAACACTTCATCGTCCGCATCAAACGAAGCCACAGCGTCATTGAACTTTGCATAGAGATCATCTGGTCCTTCGTTGGGCATGAAAGTTACAACTTGTACTTTTTCCTGCTCACCGAAAATCATAGAACCTGATTGATGAATACCAGCAGCAAATTCACCGTGGCTAGCAATAATGATTCCGATACTCATTATTGACATTCCTCCTTATAAAATGTTTGACTTAAGTTTTAAGAAAACTTTAAGGCAAGTTTATTATAAAACGTTTTCATGAAAAATGCAAGTGTTTCTTCCTAAAAACGACTTTTTCTTTCAAAAATGTCAGTATTTGCTGAAACCCTGATAAATATAGGTATAAGCAAACCTTAGCTATAGAAATGTTTTAATAAATTAGGAAAACAGAAAAAATAATAGATTAATATATGAAAAAAGATTGAAATAATATGAAAGAGACTTTTGAAATGAAAGAAAAGAATCTTGTTTGAGAAAGTGTTTATTTATCAAAAAAGAAAGAGGAGGACCAAGGACAAAAAATCGCGTCTTATGTCTTTAGTCTCCCTCTATAATGGCAAAAGTTTCTAAATAATATCAGGTCTGCCCATCATATGTTTCCAAGAGTTTGGTAAATGTTAGGACTGACATGCTTTAAAGCATTAGTGAGTGAAGTCAAGTACCATACGTCCTTGAATGGTGCCAGCTTCCATTTCGTCAAAGACATCCACAGCATCTGAAACAGGGCGCTTTTGAACGACAGGAACCACTAATCCTTCAGCGCCAAACTGGAAGGCTTCTTCCAAGTCCTTGCGAGTACCAACGAGGGAACCGATGACTTGGATACCATCTAAAACGGTTTTGACAATGCTGAGATCCATCATTTCAGATGGCAATCCAACGGCAACTACCCGACCGCCAGCACGAACAGAATCAACAGCTTGGTTGAAGGCAACTTTAGAAACGGCTGTTACTACGGCAGAATGTGCACCGCCAGTTTTTTCTTGGATAAGAGCAGCGACATCATCAACTTCATGGCCGTTGATGACGATATCAGCACCAACTTCTTTGGCCAAAGCCAGTTTATCATTGTTGATATCAACAGCGACAACATGGGCATTAAAGACCTTCTTAGCATATTGAACCGCTAGGTTACCCAATCCACCTGCTCCAAAGATAACTGTCCATTGGCCTGGCTGCAGCTGAGCTTCTTTGATAGCTTTGTAGGTGGTTACACCGGCACAAGTGATAGAAGAAGCTTGGGCAGGATCGAGTCCTTCAGGGACTTTGACAGCGTAGTCAGCTGTTACGATACATTGCTCTGCCATCCCACCATCTACTGAATAGCCAGCATTTTTTACTGTACGGCAAAGGGTTTCGCGGCCAGTTGTACAGTATTCACAAGCGCCGCAGCCTTCAAAGAACCAAGCGACACTGACGCGGTCTCCGACTTTGAGACTTTTTACATCTGGAGCGATTTCTTTGACAATACCAATACCTTCGTGTCCAAGAACGCGGCCCGGCACCTTGCCAAAGTCACCGTGCGCGACGTGCAGGTCCGTATGGCAGACACCGCAATATTCGATGTCAACGAGAGCTTCCCCTGTTTCAAGCGGACGCATTTCTTTATTTTCAACGAGTTGGACATCAGTTCCCTCTGGATTTACAACAACTGCTTTCATAAGAAGTTTCCTCCTGTTATTTAGTTTTTGATTATGTTAAATATATCACAAACTCAAACAAATAGCAAACGCTTACAAAACTAAGTGTGAATTCACTCTAATATTCTGACATAGCTGATAAACTCCTATTTTTAAAGCTTTTTGCAACTAACGGAGTTTGAGAGAAGAAAAAAATAAAGAGGCTGGTACAAAAGTCCTAGCCTCTCAATTGTCTTTGGATTGTCGAGCAAGACGCAGTGGTTGAGTGGGCTCTACTACGCTGATTTCATCAGCTTTTACAGCCCTACTCAACTGTGCGGAGGTGGGACGACGAAATCGAATTCTAACGAAATACCGATTTCTGTCCCACTCTCTAATTGTCTACTTTTATAAAAAAAGTTTGTTAAGCTCGTGGGCAACGCCATCTTGGTCATTGGTCAAAGATAACTGCTGGTCAGCGTATGGAAGAAGGTCAGTATTCGCATTTTTCATGGCATAGCCAGTGCCAGCAAAGGACAGCATCTCAGTATCATTTTGCTCATCACCAAAGGCAATCAGATTTTTACGGTCTACATTGAGAATATTAAGTAGGTACTGAAGGGCAAAGGCCTTATTGACATCCTTGGGAGCACACTCGAGGATGTTGAGTGGGCCGCCCCAAGAGTTGATAGAAAGTTCATGCTGGTAAAAAGCATTCATTTCCTCTGCCAGAGCATATTTGTCAGCTGCTCGCGTCTGTAGGAGAATGGCGTTAGGATTCTCCGTTACCAGATTAGCTTGAAACTGGTTTTCAGGCTTGAAAGCATCGATGCCAAAGAGCTTGGGGTCAGCGATTTCTTCATTGGGATTTGTGATGTAGAACTTATTGCGGTATTCGCCAGCAATGAAATCCGCTTCAATCTCATCCCTGCGCTTAACCATATCCAGCAGAAAGGACTTATCCAGCGTCAGCGATTTTTCAAAGTCCCATTTCTTTTCTGGAATGTGAGTCAAAGAGCCATTGAAGTTAATCATGGGCGTATTGAGCTCTAATTCTTTATAATATTTCAAAGCCATACGGTAGGGCCGGCCTGTTGTGATAATAACCTTGTGGCCCTTTTGGGAAATTTTTTTGATGGTTTCTTTGGTGAAATCAGACAGATTGCTATTCGAATCCAGCAAGGTTCCGTCCAAGTCCACAGCGATTACTTTTTTTGTCATGTGAGTCTCTTTTCAGTGATAATACAGACTATTATAACAGAATTCAGTGTAAATAACACGACTTATGTTATAATGGTGCTCTAATCAGTCACAATTTTGACACACCAAGGAGGAGCTTTTTTATGCGTAAACCAATCATGATTCATGCTCTTTTTCTGATGATTGCCTTTTTTATCTATATCCAATCTCTAAATGGCAGTCCAACCTATCTCATCTGGAATATGACCTTGGCCTTAATCAGCTATGATGCAGCTGTCTTGACACTTTTATTCAAGAAGCAGAAGTGGGCTTATCCTCTTCTTTTCCTCTTGTGGTTGCTTTTCTTCCCCAACACTTTCTATATGATTACAGATTTGATTCATATGACTCGGGTGACAGACGTTCTGAGTAAGCCTAGTGTTTTCCTGCTCTTTTTAGCTTTTGTTTCTAGTATTTTATTCGGGATTTTCTGTGGTATGGAGAGCTGGTATGTCATCAAGGAGCGTTGGAAGCTTAACTGGTATTTGGATCTATTGCTGACGGCAGCTCTGTCGGCTGTGTCCAGTCTGGCTATCTACATAGGACGTTATGATCGCCTCAATAGCTGGGACTTGCTCCTTCATCCTCAGTTGGTTCTACAGAAGCTCTTGCAAACTCTCCAGCCTGATCGCCTACTTTTCATTCTTGGTTTTACTTTTTTGCAGTTTATGAGTTTGGTATTTCTGATGAGAGATAATAAAAAATAAGAAAGCGAGACATTCATCTTGAAAAAGTGAATGTTTTTTATTATAATTTAAATTATCGTTCGCAAATAAACGAAATTCAATCTGTTTTTATTTGTTATTGAACTAGATATTAGAAATTTTACTTAAAAGGAGATTTATTGAAAAATGGATAAATTTTTCAAACTGACCGAAAAAGGGACAGATGTCCGGACAGAGGTTTTGGCGGGTCTGACGACTTTCTTTGCCATGTCCTACATTTTATTCGTCAATCCGGCTATGCTGGCTCAGACAGGTATGCCCAAGCAGGGTGTTTTCCTAGCTACGATTATCGGGGCTGTTGCGGGAACCTTGATGATGGCTTTCTTTGCCAACTTGCCTTATGCGCAGGCACCGGGCATGGGGTTGAATGCCTTTTTCACTTTTACGGTCGTCTTTGCCTTGGGCTACACTTGGCAGGAAGCCTTGGCTATGGTCTTTATCTGTGGGATTATTTCGCTCATTATCACTCTGACCAAGGTGCGCAAGATGATTATTGAGTCAATTCCAGGCTCCTTGCGGGCGGCTATTTCAGCAGGTATTGGGGTCTTTCTAGCTTATGTCGGTATAAAAAATGCTGGCTTACTCAAGTTTTCAATCGATCCAGGCAATTATACAGTAGCTGGCAAGGGAGCAGATAAGGCTGCAGCGGCTATTACGGCTAATTCAGCAGCAACTCCCGGTCTGGTAGATTTTAACAATCCAGCGGTCATCGTAGCCTTGGTCGGTTTGGCCATCACAATCTTCTTTATCGTGAAAAATATCAAGGGGGGAGTTATCCTATCTATTCTAGTAACGACTGTGGTAGCTATTCTGGTTGGCTTGGTTGATTTGTCAGCTATTGACTTTGGGCAGAATAACATTGGCACTGCTGTTAGTGAATTGGGACAGATTTTTGGGGTGGCAGTAGGTCCGAAAGGTCTGAGTGCCCTCTTAGCAGATTCGACTCGCTGGCCTCAGACATTTATGGCTATTCTGGCTTTCTCCTTGACAGATATTTTTGATACCATTGGTACCTTAATTGGTACAGGTGAAAAGGTCGGGATTGTAGCGACTTCTGGGGAAAACCATGAATCAGAAGGCTTGGATAAGGCTCTCTATGCAGACCTCATCGGGACCTCTATCGGAGCTATTGCTGGAACCTCTAACGTGACGACTTATGTGGAGTCTGCAGCTGGTATCGGAGCTGGCGGCCGAACAGGTCTGACCGCCTTGGTCGTAGCTATCTGCTTTGCGGTGTCAAGCTTCTTTAGCCCGCTTTTAGCCATTGTTCCCAACGCTGCAACTGCACCGATTCTGATTATTGTTGGGATTATGATGCTGGCTAGTCTGAAAAATATCCATTGGGATGATATGGCAGAGGCCATCCCAGCTTTCTTTACTTCTATTTTTATGGGATTTGCCTATTCTATCACTCATGGAATAGCAGCTGGATTTATTACCTACACCTTGGTCAAAATCTTCAAAGGTCAAGCTAAGGATGTGCATTCTATGATTTGGATTTTGGATCTTCTCTTTATTTTGAATTTCGTAAATCTGGCTTTAAATTAGGTCTAAACATTGCTGGATTTCCTTGATTTTAGTACCCTTTGTATAGGATATGTTTTTGGTATAAAAAATCAGCTTTTGATAGCTGATTTTTCTTTTGCAAAATTAAGCAGAAAAAAATTTTTTCTGGTATAATAAGAGAATGTTTAGTCATAATGAGGAAGAATTAATCCAGTGGGGTCAGCGTCTGGGCACATTGCTTCAGGCAGGGGACGTACTGGTTTTAACGGGAGATTTAGGAGCAGGAAAGACAACCTTTACCAAGGGTCTGGCTCTAGGTTTGGGTATCAGTCAGATGATTAAAAGTCCAACCTATACCATTGTTCGGGAATACGAGGGGCGCTTGCCGCTCTATCATCTAGATGTCTACCGCATCGGAGACGATCCAGACTCCATTGATTTGGATGACTTTCTCTTCGGGGAAGGTGTGACAGTCATTGAATGGGGAGAGCTGCTGGGAGAAAATCTGCCTGAAGACTATCTCAAATTAAGCCTCTTAAAAAAGGAAGATGGACGTGAATTGGTTTTTGAAGCCAAAGGAACACGAGCCAAAGAGTTGTTTGAGGGACTGCAGAATGACTGAATATGAATTATGCCTGCGTGAAGCGGAAAAAACAGATGCTGCTGAGCTGATTGCCTTCCTCAATCAGGTCGGGTCTGAGTCAGATTATATGACGCTGGATGAGGCTGGAATTTTGATGAATCAAGAGGAGATGGCTTCATTCATTGAGCATCAGGCTGCTTCTAGTAATCAGCTTTATCTGTTGGCGCTTTTAAATGGTGAGATTGCTGGCCTAGTCAGCATCACAGCTGATTTCCATGAGCGAATTCGCCATATTGGTCAAGTCTTTGTCGTGGTGAAGAAGGCTTTCTGGAACCAAGGACTGGGACGCATATTGCTGGAAGAGGCACTGACTTGGGCAGAAGATTCTCAGGATATTAGACGTTTGGAGCTGAGCGTTCAGGTTAGAAATGAACGAGCAGTTCACCTCTATAAAGATTTAGGATTTGAAATTGAAGGCTTACAAAAAAGAGGAGCCTATTTAAAAGAAGGGATATTTCTTGATGTTTACCTGATGGGTAAACTGATAGACTAAAAAAGATATGTTTAAAAAGATTATAATGATGTTTCTCAGCCTCCTTGTCGTAACGACAGCTGGTATCGGTACTTATGCTTGGACAATCTATGGTCAGTCAACAGATGAACTGTCCAAGACTTATAAGGGCTTGGGAAATGAGACAGATGTCATTTCTGCGACTAAGCCCATGACCATCTTGCTGATGGGTGTAGATACAGGGAGTGGATCCCGCGAGGATACTTGGGTTGGGAACAGCGATACCATGATTCTCCTGAGTGTCAATCCCAAGACCAAGAAAACGGTCATGATGAGTTTGGAACGTGATATTCTGACTCAGATTGACGAAAACGGTCAGACAGTTGAAGCCAAGCTGAATGCAGCCTATGCGACAGGCGGAGCAGAGTTAGCCATTTCGACCATTGAGGGCTTGATGAATATTCACATCGACCGCTATGTGATGATCAATATGCAGGGCTTGGTTCAGTTAGTAGACGCAGTAGGTGGTATTGAGGTCAATAATACCTTTGACTTCCCAATTTCTATTGAGGATAATGAGCCTGAGTATACTGCCAAGGTGGAACCTGGCAAGCAGACCATCAATGGTGATCAGGCGCTGGTCTATGCTCGCATGCGCTATCAGGATCCAGAGGGGGACTATGGCCGCCAAAAGCGTCAACGTGAAGTAATTAAGAAAGTGGTTGAAAAAGTTCTCAGCCTCAACAGTGTCAGCCATTATCAGGCTATTTTAAAAGCTGTCAGCAGCAATATGCAGACCAATATCGCGCTTGATTCAAAAAGCATTCCCCAACTGCTAGGCTATCAGGATGCCTTTAAGAACATCAAGTCTGAGCAGTTGCGTGGAGAAGATGCGACCTTGCCTGACGGTGGAAGCTATCAGCTGGTGACGTCAGAGCATTTGCTGAGCATGCAGAATCTAATCCGCAAGTCTCTGGGCTTGGACACAGTTAAGAGTCTGAAGACCAATGCTGTTCTCTATGAAGATATTATGGGCGGCAACAGTCTAAGAAGCAGCAATAGCAGTAGTACATCTAGTAGCACAGAAAGCTATAGCAGTTACCAGAATTCTTATAGTCAGCCTACTTATAATAATGGTTATGAGAATTATTCTTATCCGACGACAGATACAACAGTTGGAACTACGAATACAACTCCGGTTGCTCCAGCGGCTTCCTCTGCCCCAGCTACAGATGTCAATGTTAGCACCCCACAAAGTCAGCCAATAGTCAATACGGCTACAGAGTAAAAAGTTAAATATAAAAAGAGGCCGGGACAAAATGTCTCGGTCTCTTTTGGTTATGGCGGAAAGCCCTTGACGCAGTGGCTGATTGGAATTATTGTTACCCTATCATACACCTTTTCTCTATCAAGACTCATACTTTTCCCAGATGTCTTTAACTTGCTGGATCTGTACTTGAGCTTGATTTTCAAGGACTTTATATTTATAAGTAAGATCTTGGGCCATGTCTTTGACTTGCTCTTTTTGCTCTTGAATGATGGCAATATTTCGTTGGATATTGGCCAGACTGTCCTTTACTTTATCAAGGCTATCTGTTGTTTCAATGATTTCTTCTTGGATTTTTTGACGGTTTTCAACTAGCTTGTAGCTGGCTGCTGCGGCACCGATAAATAGGAAAATATTTGAAAGTTTCATATTCCCTCCTTAAGCTTGTGCAATCTTCTCAGCTAATTCAGCCAGAGCTGGAAAGTCTGGTTCGTGGGCTGCGAAAGTAATCTTGAGGTCATCTGCATCACTGTAGCGCGGTGCCAAATGCACATGGGTATGAAAGACAGTTTGTCCAGCAATTTCTTCGTTGTTGTTGATGATATTCATACCAGCTGCGCCTGTGGCTTTCATGACCTTTCGAGCAATGTCAGGTACGCGAGCGAAGAGCTGACTGGTGCTGTCAGAATCCATATCCAGCACATTTCGGAAATGCTCTTTAGGAACTACCAAGGTATGACCCGGTGTTACCTGGGAAATATCCAGAAAAGCAAGGACTTTCTCGTCTTCATAGACTTTTGAAGAAGGGATTTCTCCGGCAATAATTTTACAAAAAATACAATCAGCCATAAATGGTACCTCTATTCGCTAGATTTTGTTATAATATAAGAACCATTATACCAGAATTCGGAGAAAATATGTTAGAAATCAAAGAGCTTACGGGCGGCTATGTTAATATCCCGGTTTTAAAGGATGTCAGCTTTGAAGTGGGCAATGGCCAGCTGGTTGGTCTGATTGGTCTCAACGGTGCGGGAAAGTCTACGACTATCAATGAGATTATTGGTCTTTTGACGCCTTATAAGGGACAGATTCAAATTGATGGGTTGGAGCTGCGGACCAATCCCAGCGATTACCGCAAGAAGATCGGTTTTATTCCGGAAACGCCTAGTCTCTACGAAGAATTGACCCTGCGCGAGCACATTGAGACGGTAGCTATGGCTTACGACATTGAGCAGGAGACAGCTTTTAAGCGCGTGGATAAGCTACTGGAAATGTTCCGACTTAAGGAAAAACTGGATTGGTTCCCTGTTCACTTTTCAAAAGGAATGAAGCAAAAAGTGATGATTATCTGTGCTTTTGTAGTTGATCCCAGCCTTTTTATCGTAGATGAGCCTTTTTTGGGTCTGGATCCGGTAGCTATTGCAGACCTTATCCAACTCTTGGATGAGGAAAAGAAGAAGGGCAAGTCCATTCTGATGAGCACCCATGTTCTGGACTCTGCCGAGAAGATGTGCGATAGTTTTGTAATTCTGCACAAGGGTCAAGTGCGGGCCAAGGGCACCTTGACTGAGTTGCGTGCTCAATTTCAAATGTCGGATGCTAGTCTGAACGACATCTATCTAGCCCTGACAGAAGAGGCAGCGCTATGAAAGAATTATTTGCCAAGCGAAAGCAGGATTTTCGTCAGCAATGTCTGAAATACCTGCGCTATGTTTTTAATGATCATTTCGTGCTCTTTCTGCTGATTTTTATGGGATTTTTAGGTGTTCAGTACAGTCAGCTTTTGCGACATTTTCCGACCAACCACCTACCCATTATTGCTAGTCTAGTTATTCTATCACTCTTTATCTTGCCTTTTGGACGGATTGCGACCTATATGGAAAAGCCAGATGCCCTCTTTCTCTTGGTCAGAGAAGCAGAAGTCAGGGCTTTTATCAAAGGACAGATTCTACGTTCCTATCTCTTGTACGCAGTCTTACAGACTGGAATCTTACTGTTACTAGCTCCGCTTTTTCTGGCTCTGGGATTGCCTGTTTGGGGCTTCGGGCTCTACTGCCTCCTTATGCTAGTCTTGAAATGGTTTTTGTTTCAGGCTAAGGCCAAGAAGTTCTTTACTGAAAATAGCCTAGATTGGCAGGCGCTGGTGGCTTATGAAGCAGCCCGAAAGCAGACGATTCTGCGCTTCTTTGCTCTCTTTACCAATGTTAAAGGCATTTCAAACAGTGTCAAGCGCCGGGCCTATCTGGATGGTTTGACGAGACTTGTGGGCAAGCAGCATAGCAAGACCTGGCAGAATCTCTTTTTGCGCTCTTACTTGCGAAATGGAGACTTCTTTGCTCTGACCTTGAGACTGCTCTTTTTGGCTCTTTTGTCCTTGGTTTTTGTCAGCCAAGCTTGGATTGCTGCAGCTTTTGCGGTCTTGTTCAATTACCTCTTGCTCTTCCAGCTGACAGCCTTGTATGAAGCTTTTGACTATCAGTTTTTGACCCAGCTTTTTCCGATAGAAAGAGGGGAAAAGCTGAAGGGAGCAAGACAAATTATCACTTCGATTGGTATCAGCGTTCTCTTGGCTGAAGTGCTGGCTGCTCTGATCTTTTTCCAAGATAAGACAGCAGTGCTGGCCATGCTGGGAGCGACTGCCCTACTCTATCTGTTCTATCTGCCGTTTAAGTTACGGAGATTGGTTGACTAAAAGAGGTAAAATTAGTAAAATGATAAAGAAACTTTTTACGGAGGGGAAACATGGACTTGGTTGATAACGAGCTGACCCTGACACCGATAGCTGGTAAGAGCGGAAAGGCCTATATGGGGACTTATCCGGACGGGGGGCGCGTTTTCGTCAAGATGAATACAACCCCTATCTTAGCAGGCTTAGCTCGAGAACAAATCGCACCGCAGCTTTTGTGGAGCCGCCGGATGCCGGACGGCAACGTAATGAGTGGGCAGGAGTGGCTTTCAGGCACTATTCTGACCCCAAATGATATGTCCAAAAAGCAGGTAATCAATATTTTGACTCGGCTGCATCGCTCGCGCCCATTGATGACACAGCTGACCAAGCTGGGCTATGCTTTGGAAACGCCAACTGATTTGCTGAATGCTTGGCTCAATCAAGTGCCGCTTGCTTTGAGGAATAATCAATATCTGCAATCAGTTATCCGCGACCTGCGTCAGACAGTGCCGGCCTTTCGTGAGGATTATGCGACCATCGTTCACGGAGATGTGCGCCACAGCAACTGGGTAGAGACCGACAGCGGGCTTATTTACTTGGTAGATTGGGATTCTGTGCGCCTGACAGACAGGATGATGGATGTAGCTCATATTCTGAGCCATTATGTGCCTGATTCAGGCTGGCAAGAGTGGCTGAGTGCTTATGGCTATAAGTATAATCAGACTGTTTTCAATAAGCTATACTGGTTTGGTCAGTATTCTTATCTGATGCAGATTGCCAAATACTATGAAAATAATGATTTAGAAAATGTGAACCGGGAGATTTACGCATTACGAAACTTCCGTTCCAAATACGGAAGAGGACAATGAGAGTAAGGAATCGTAAGGGAGCGACGGAACTGCTAGAGGCGCATCCCCAGTATGTGATTTTGAATCCGGCAGACGCCAAGGGCAGATGGCAGGAGATTTTTGGCAACGACCATCCCATTCATGTAGAGGTTGGCAGCGGTAAAGGAGCCTTTGTATCCGGCATGGCCAAGGCCAATCCTGAGATCAATTACATCGGGATTGATATCCAGAAATCGGTCCTCAGCTATGCCTTGGACAAGGTGCTAGCAACGGATGTGCCCAATATCAAGCTTCTCTGGGTGGACGGTTCGGATTTGACTGATTATTTTGAAGAGGGCGAGATTGACCGCCTCTATCTGAACTTCTCAGATCCTTGGCCCAAGAAACGCCATGAAAAGCGCCGTCTGACCTATCAGTCCTTTCTGGCGACCTATCAGCAGATTTTGCCGGAAAATGGAGAAATCCACTTCAAAACGGACAACCGCGGTCTTTTTGAGTATAGCCTAGTAAGCTTTTCACAGTATGGTATGAAGTTAAAGGGCGTGTGGTTAGATTTGCATGCCAGCGACTTCGAGGATAATGTCCTGACTGAGTATGAGCAGAAATTTGCTAACAAGGGACAAGTCATCTACCGCGTGGAAGCAGCGTTTGAATAAGAAAGAGTCTTCGAGGAAATACTCCTTGAAGACTTTATTATTGGGAAAGAATTTTGCTTAAAAATAAGAACGTTTTAAGTGGAATTCCGTCTTAACAAGCTTACATGGCACATTTCCCTTGCATTCTGGGACTTGTCGTGCTATAATACTAGTAATGAATAAGGAAAGAGAGGCGAGGAAGTATCTTCGCCTCTTATCTGTGAGGAGGTGTCGTCATATCGCAACGATTGTTGAATTGGTGAGGGAGGTTATTGAACCAGCCATTTTGGCCCCCTATGAATTAGTTGATATTGAGTACGGAAAGATGGGCGGAGACTACGTTCTCAGTGTCTTTGTAGATAAGCCCGAAGGTATTACGGTCAATGATACAGCGGATTTGACGGATATTATCAGTCCGCTCTTGGATCAAATCAAGCCAGATCCTTTCCCAGAACAGTATTTTCTGGAAGTGACCAGTCCTGGCTTGGAGCGTCCGCTTAAGACCAAGGAACAGCTAGCCGATGCAGTCGGCAGTTATATCCATGTCAGTCTCTATAAGGCTGTTGACAAGCAGAAAGTCTTTGAAGGTACCTTACTGAGCTTTGAAGAGGATGTTCTGCAAATGGAATATCTGGACAAGACTCGCAGAAAAGAAGTCGAAATTCCCTACAGTCTGGTTTCCAAAGCCAGATTAGCCGTTAAGTTTTAGCCGCAGAAGCAATATAGAAAAGAAAGGAACACTTTTGTTTCGGCAAAAGTCACATGAAAATGAGTAAAGAAATGCTAGAGGCCTTCCGCATTTTGGAAGAAGACAAAGGAATCAAGAAAGAAGATATTATTGACGCAGTGACCGAGTCACTCCGCTCTGCCTATCGTCGTCGCTATGGTCAGGCAGACAGCGCAGCCATTGAGTTTGATGAAAAGTCAGGAGATTTCCGTGTCTATACTGTTCGCGAAGTCGTGGACGAGGTCTTTGACAGCCGTTTGGAAATCAGCCTCAAAGATGCCTTGGCTATTAGTTCAGCCTATGAATTGGGAGATAAAATCAAGTTTGAAGAAGCGCCGGCTGAATTTGGCCGAGTTGCTGCTCAGTCTGCCAAGCAAACCATCATGGAAAAGATGCGCAAGCAGACCCGAGCAATCACCTACAATACCTATAAAGAGCATGAAAATGAAATCATGAGCGGGACGGTGGAGCGCTTTGACAATCGCTTTATCTATGTCAATCTAGGTAGCATTGAAGCGCAACTATCGAAGCAAGACCAGATTCCTGGTGAGGTCTTTGCCTCTCATGACCGCATCGAAGTCTTTGTCTACAAAGTAGAAGACAATCCTCGCGGGGTCAATGTCTTTGTAAGCCGCAGCCATCCAGAAATGATCAAGCGTTTGATGGAGCAGGAAATCCCAGAAGTTTATGACGGAACTGTGGAAATCATGAGCGTATCGCGGGAAGCTGGCGATCGGACCAAGGTAGCCGTTCGCAGTCACAATACTAATGTGGATGCCATCGGTACAATCGTCGGACGCGGTGGAGCCAATATCAAGAAAATTACTAGCAAGTTCCATCCTGCCAAATATGATCCCAAGAGCGGCCGTATGGTACCGACTGAAGAAAATATCGACGTCATCGAGTGGGTAGCAGATCCAGCTGAATTTATCTACAACGCTATTGCTCCTGCCGAAGTTGACCAAGTTATCTTTAACGAAGAAGATAACAAGCGGGCCTTGGTTGTCGTACCGGACAGCAAGCTTTCTCTGGCTATCGGTCGTCGCGGACAGAACGTTCGCTTGGCAGCTCATTTGACAGGCTTTAGAATTGATATCAAGTCTGCCACTGAGTTTGAAGAAATGGAAGCAGCCAATGAACTGGGCGGATTCGCTCAGGAAGCAGAAGAAATTCTTGGGGATGTTGATGTTTTGGAGACAGAAGTTTCAGCAGCAGATTTTGACGCAGCTGCAGAGGAAACTGTACTGGAAACAGCTGGTTTAGAAAGCGAAGCTGAAGAACTAGATTAAGGGGGCTGGAATGGCAAAAACAAGAAAAATCCCTTTAAGAAAATCAGTGGTGTCCAACGAAGTGATTGACAAGCGCGATTTATTGCGGATTGTCAAGAACAAGGAAGGTCAAGTCTTTATCGATCCGACAGGCAAGGCCAACGGCCGTGGAGCCTATATCAAGCTGGATAATCAGGAAGCTCTTCAAGCCAAGAAGAAGCGGGTCTTTAACCGCAGCTTCAGTATGGAAGTGGATGAGGCTTTCTATGATGAGTTAATCGCTTATGTTGATCATAAGGTCAAAAGAAGAGAGTTAGGTCTTGAATAAAGAGAAACTTGCAAATATGCTGGGACTGGCTCAGCGGGCTGGCCGTATCATTTCTGGTGAGGAGCTGACCGTCAAAGCTATACAGGAGGGAAAAGCACATCTGGTCTTTTTGGCCCAGGATGCAGCTCCTAATCTCAGCAAGAAAATCACTGATAAATGTCGTTACTACCAAGTAGAAGTATCAACCGTGTTTTCAACACTGGAATTAAGCTCTGCCATTGGCAAGGCCAGAAAAGTGCTCGCCGTGACAGATGCTGGTTTTACAAAGAAAATGAGGTCTCTTATGTAATAGAAGAGGAGGACAAGATTTGTCTAAAGTAAGATTGTATGAAATCGCCAAAGAACTGGGAAAAGAAAGCAAGGAGGTAGTGGCTCGTGCTAAGGAGCTGGGTCTGGATGTCAAGAGTCATTCATCCAGCGTAGAAGCTGACGCTGGTGAGCGAATCAAATCCAGCTTCAAGAAAGCAGCCACACCTCAAGCTACTGCAGAAAAGCCTGCAGCAGCTCAGCCTTCATCGCAAAAAACTCCTGCCAAAGAGGCTGTACCAGTCAAGACAGAACAGCTAGAAGCAAAAGCTGTTGCTAAGCCAGAAGCGAAAGCAGAAACAGCGGCGCCAATCAAGCGCCCACAAAGCCGGAACTTTAAGGCAGAGCGTGAAGCGAGAGCCAAGGAAGAAGCAGAACGTCGGAAGCAGCAAGGCAACCGCAAACCACAAAACAAAGAGCAAGGCAAGCGTGAGGACCGTGATAATCGAAATAAGAATCGCGGAAACCGCAATGACCGAGATAGAGGCAATCGTCCAAATGACCGTCGCGATAATCGTGGTCAAGATGGCCGCCGCAATGGCCAGAATCATCAAGGATTTAACGGTCAAAACCGCCAACAGCCTCAAGGACCGAAGATTGACTTTAAGGCTCGGGCAGCAGCTTTGAAAGCAGAGCAGAATGCTGAATACGCTCGCTCAAGCGAGGAACGCTTTAAGCAAGCACAGGAAGCAAAAGAAGTTATGGAACGGCAAAATCGCCGCAAGGAGCAGCCTAAGGCAGAAGCAAGTGCACCAGTTCAGCCTGCACCAGCTCCATCTGCTCCAGCAGCGAATCCAAGCCCAGCGCCAGCTGCTGTGGATACGCGCCGTAAGAAGCAAGCTCGACCAGATAAGAAGCGCGATGATTTTGATCGCGAAGAAGAAGGTCCAAGAAAACAACAAAAGAATCGAAGCAGTCAAAATCAAGTGAGAAATCAAAGAAATAGTAATTGGAATAAAAACAAGAAAAATAAAAAAGGAAAGGGCAACAATAATCAGGCACCAAAACCTGTTACAGAACGTAAGTTCCATGAGTTGCCAACTGAATTTGAATATACAGACGGAATGACCGTTGCAGAAATTGCAAAACGGATCAAGCGCGAGCCAGCAGAAATTGTTAAGAAACTCTTTATGATGGGCGTGATGGCAACGCAAAACCAATCTCTTGACGGCGATACTATTGAGCTCCTCATGGTGGACTACGGTATCGAAGCTAAGAAGAAGGTAGAAGTTGACACAGCTGACATTGAGCGCTTCTTCGTAGAAGAAGGTTATATCAACCAAGATGCCTTGGTAGAGCGTCCACCGGTTGTAACCATCATGGGACACGTTGACCATGGTAAAACAACCCTCTTGGATACCCTGCGTAACTCTCGTGTAGCAACAGGTGAAGCAGGTGGTATTACTCAGCACATCGGTGCTTACCAGATCGAGGAAAGCGGCAAGAAGATTACTTTCTTGGATACGCCTGGACACGCGGCCTTTACTTCTATGCGGGCTCGCGGTGCCTCTGTTACGGATATCACTATCCTGGTCGTAGCGGCTGATGACGGTGTTATGCCGCAAACGATTGAAGCTATCAACCACTCCAAGGCGGCTGATGTCCCAATCATTGTAGCCATCAACAAGATCGATAAGCCAGGAGCGAATCCTGAGCGCGTGATTGGTGAATTAGCTGAGCACGGTGTCATGTCAACAGCTTGGGGCGGAGATTCTGAATTTGTCGAAATCTCAGCGAAATTCAATCAAAATATCGACAGCTTGCTGGAAACAGTCCTCTTGGTGGCTGAAATTCAAGAACTCAAGGCAGATCCGACTGTTCGAGCGATTGGTACAGTCATCGAAGCTCGTTTGGATAAAGGAAAAGGTGCGGTTGCAACCTTGCTTGTTCAACAAGGTACACTGAATGTGCAGGATCCAATCGTTGTTGGTAATACCTTCGGTCGGGTTCGGGCTATGACCAACGACTTGGGCCGTCGCGTTAAGGTGGCAGGACCATCTACACCGGTTTCTATCACTGGTCTCAATGAAACTCCGATGGCTGGTGACCACTTTGCAGTCTATGAAGATGAAAAAGCTGCGCGTGCAGCCGGTGAAGAACGTGCCAAACGTGCCCTTCTCAAACAGCGTCAAGCTACTCATCGCGTTAGTCTGGAAAATCTCTTTGATACCCTCAAAGCTGGTGAAGTTAAGTCTGTCAATGTTATTATCAAGGCTGATGTGCAAGGATCCGTAGAAGCTCTGTCTGCTTCCCTACAGAAGATTGAAGTGGAAGGCGTTAAGATTACCATCGTCCACTCAGCAGTTGGTGCTATCAATGAGTCAGACGTAACACTGGCGGAAGCTTCAAATGCTTTCATCATCGGATTTAACGTTCGCCCTACATCTCAAGCTCGCCAACAGGCAGAAGCTGATGATGTCGAAATCCGTCTCCACAGCATTATCTACAAGGTTATCGAGGAAATGGAAGATGCCATGAAGGGGATGCTGGACCCAGAATACGAAGAAAAAATCATCGGGGAAGCTCTTATCCGCGAGACCTTCAAGGTTTCCAAGGTTGGTACTATCGGTGGATTTATGGTTATCAACGGTAAAGTTACCCGTGATTCCAAGGTTCGTGTTATCCGTGACGGCGTCGTGATTTACGATGGGGAGCTTGCCAGCCTCAAGCACTTTAAGGATGATGTTAAGGAAGTTACTAACGGCCGTGAAGGTGGACTCATGATTGATGGCTACAATGACATCCAAGTAGATGACACGATCGAAGCCTATATCATGGAAGAAATTAAGAAATAAGATAAGAAGTCCGTTAAAAACTCGCAGTGAAATCATATTTGGTGGAAGTTGATACTTCTAGTTCCACATCTTTTTCACAAAGAGTTTAGATCGAATTTCATTCATTAAAACTAAAATATAAGCTAGGCCTAGCCTAGCTTATATTGCAGGAAAGAAAATTAGAAAGGAAATCTCATGGCAAACAATTTTCGTACAGACCGTGTGGGTATGGAAATCAAGCGCGAAGTCAATGAAATCTTGCAGAAGAAAGTTCGTGACCCGAGGGTGCAGGGAGTGACCATCACCGATGTCCAAATGCTGGGCGATCTATCTATGGCCAAGGTCTATTATACGATTATGAGCAATCTGGCCTCTGATAATCAAAAAGCTCAGACCGGTCTGGAAAAAGCGACCGGTACCATCAAGCGGGAACTTGGTCACAATCTGAAAATGTACAAGATTCCAGATTTGACCTTTGTCAAGGACGAATCCATCGAGTATGGCAATAAAATCGACCAGATGCTGCGCGATTTAGAGAAAAAATAAAGCAGAAACTCAGCTGTTATGGCTGGGTTTTCTGTTTTTTTAACTTAATATAACAATTTTTTGCAAAAATAGGTATATACCATTTACAAATAAAAAAGAAAGAGTTATAATATAGTCAAGAAAACTCAGAGATTCAAAAGCGGGAGTTAGAAAGTAGCTATAGAAAGATGCTAGCTCTATCACAGAATTCCGCTTTGAATAGCAGAGAATACCGAACTCAAGAACAAGGGAGGCAGTCTTATGCCTACATATATTAAAGCAGATCAATTTTTCTATCCTCAGGGAATCCGTCAGGGCGGTTATTTAGAGCTGATTGACAGCAAATTTGGTAAGTTGGTGCAGTCTGTTCCGCAGGATGCAGAAGTCATAGACTACAGTGGCTACTCGATTGCGCCGGGTCTGGTGGATACTCATATTCACGGATTTGGCGGTGTGGATGTCATGGACAACAACATCGAAGGAACTCTTCATACTATGAGTGAGGGTCTCTTGACTACCGGTGTGACCAGCTTTTTACCAACAACCCTGACTTCATCCTATGAGCGGCTCTTAGCGGTTACTGAAAATATCGGTGCACGCTATCAAGAAGCCAGCGGAGCCAAGATTCGCGGTCTCTATTTTGAAGGGCCTTATTTCACCGAAAAGTATAAAGGCGCTCAAAATCCGGCCTATATGAAAGATCCTAGCATGGATGAGTTTCGTGCTTGGCAGAAAGCTGCAAATGGCTTGCTCAATAAAATTGCTCTCGCACCAGAGCGTGAAGGCGTAGAGGAATTTGTCCGCACGCTGACTGATGAAGGTGTAACCGTTGCTCTGGGGCATTCTAACGCAACCTATGATGAAGCCAAAACTGCGGTCGAAGCAGGCGCTAGTGTCTGGGTGCATGCTTACAATGGTATGCGGGGCTTGACCCACCGGGAGCTGGGCATGGTTGGTGCCATGTATGAGTTGCCCCACACCTATGCGGAGCTGATTTGTGACGGCCACCATGTGGACCCTAAGGCCTGTGACATCTTGCTCAAGCAGAAGGGACATGAAAATATTGCCCTCATTACTGACTGTATGACCGCAGGAGGTCTTGAAGATGGTGACTACATGCTGGGAGAATTTCCAGTAGTTGTGGCGGAAGGAGCAGCTCGGCTCAAGTCAACGGGCAATCTAGCTGGCTCTATCCTCAAGCTCAAGGACGGATTGAAAAATGTGGTCAAATGGGGCATTGCCAATCCTCATCAGGCGGTTATGATGGCTAGCCTGATTCCAGCAAAATCAGTCCATATTGATGATGTCTGCGGACAGATCAAGGAAGGCTACGATGCTGACTTTATCGTTTTAGATAAAGATTTAGAGCTGGTAGCTACTTATCTTGATGGTCAAGAACGATTCCATGTATGAGAACCGCAGGTATTTTAAATTAGTCTCCTTATATTTTTCAGAAAGAGCAGGGCAACCTGTTCTTTTTGGTTGGCAGACGCCTTGATAGTCTTCGCCTAGATTTGAATTGCTTTCTTAAGCGTGATATAATGAGACTATAATGTAAACAGGAGTAGGCTATGAAACGAATTGATGCGAAATTTTTGATAATGGGCCTTGTTTTGCTGCTGGCGGGACTGATCTTTGGACGAATCTTAATCCTTGTCGCAGGAGTGGCTTTCATTATCTATAGCTTTTTCAGTAAAGGGATGGAGCCAACTAAGGAAAATATCTTCAAACCCAAACCAATACTGAAGAAAAAGGAAAAGAAGTGAGCAGTTCTGCTCTTGCAATCACTGTAGTAGCTGCCTTGTTGAAGGCAGTAGATGGAACTTATAAAGGAGACATGAGATGAGAGAATATCTTTTGAACAATGGTGTTGGCATTCCGGTGCTGGGCTTCGGTACTTGGAAGGCTCAAGATGGCGAAGAAGCTTATCAGGCAACATTAGCCGCTCTTAAGGCAGGCTATCGGCACATTGATACGGCAGCTATCTATAAGAACGAAGAGAGTGTCGGACGGGCAATCAAGGACAGCGGCATTCCGCGGGAAGAGCTCTTCATCACGACCAAGCTTTGGAATGACATTCATACTTACGAGGAAGCTCAAGAGGCCTTTGCTGCCTCAATGGAGCGGTTGGGACTGGACTATCTGGATCTCTACCTCATCCACTGGCCGAATCCCAAACCCCTGAGGGAAAACGATGCTTGGAAAAAGCGCAATGCCGAAGTCTGGCGGGCTATGGAAGATCTTTATAATCTCGGAAAGATTCGAGCGATTGGCGTCAGCAATTTCCTGCCTCATCACTTAGAAGCCTTGCTTGAAACAGCTCGCATGACTCCTGCTGTCAATCAAATCCGCCTAGCTCCAGGTGTCTATCAGACAGAGGCGGTGAACTTCTGCCGTGAGCATGAGATTTTACTGGAAGCTTGGGGGCCATTTGGCCAAGGTGAGCTCTTCCAAAATCCAGCCGTACAGGCTGTGGCAGACAAGTCTGGCAAGACTATTGCCCAAGTCGCGCTAGCTTGGAGCTTGCAGGAAGGATTCCTGCCCCTGCCTAAGTCTGTCACTCCGAGCCGGATTGCCAGCAATCTGGACTGCTTTGGCATTGCGCTAGATGATGCGGACTTGGAAGTGCTCAAAAATGTCAGCGGTTTGGCCGGTGGCGCACCAAATCCGGATGGGATGGATTTTTAGATGCAAATCCGATTCTATAGAAGCTCAGATAGAGAAGCCTTGCAGTCTTACCATTTAACCGACTTGAGATTTACCAGCCATCCTAGCCAGGCTGTCGTTGACTTGGAAAATCGCTATGCTATCTTGGGTCTTGCGGAACAGCAAATCATAACCTTTCTGATCTTGGATGCTGGAGAAAAGAAGTTTACTTATGGCGGTCAGCCAGAGAGCCTGCTCCTTCGAAGCTTTTCAACGGATGAAGACTTTCAGATGCGAGGCTACGGTAGTAATACTTTAAAGCTCCTGCCGGACTTCATAAGAGAGCATCTGCCTATGTATAAAAGCATTATCCTAGGCGTCAATGAGAGAAATCAAGTCGCTTCCTATCTCTACCGAGAGACCGGTTTTAGCAAACAGCCCCAGCGCATATTAGGACCAGCCGGCTGGCAGGAAGTGTATGAATTAAAAATATAAAGCTATCCCCAGTTTAAAAAGAGCTGGGGATTTTTATCTCTACCGCCAGAAGAAACTATAAAAGAAGATGTTTCAGTGCAATAATGAAAGGTGTAAAATACGACCAATATCCAACGAAACACTAAGATAGGGGAATTAGATGAAGAAGACCCAAGAATTGGGAATTACACCCAACTGATTGAGGAAATCTTCGATCCCTTGAGAGTGGGGAGATAGAGTGAAAAGTAATCATTAAAAATTCGAAGAGTAAACTCTGGCTAAATATCCAATCAATCTAAAGGCCTAATACGAGTATTTACTAAAATATTTAGATAATCTAGGTTTCGAATAGTCCATTTTGTAAAAAATTTCATGCTTTCTAACTATCACTTGATGCGATTTGCCAAAATATTAAACCATTCTAAAGTTCGAATACTAGCTTTTGTTAAAATTTCAAAGTATTCTAAGCGTTAAATGCTCTGATAATTCATTTTTAAAGAGAAATAATCCCTATCTGAAGTTGAAGAAATCATCAGGTGGGGATATTTTATGTCTTTGATTTTGAAAAAGTGCTATTTCAGGGATAAAAAATGACATTTCAGGGCAGTCTTGCAAAAGATTTATTGTCACGTGCTATGCTTAGTTCATCAAATTATTGGAGAGGTTTTATTATGACTACTAACTACACCATTCGTCCCCTGACCTATAGCAACTTTACTCACCGTGAGTTTGAAAGTTTGATGACAGATTCTCGTCAAATCATTACCGACTTTGTCAAGGCAAATAAGAACGAAGATATGTATGGCACGCACTTGGAGCCTTTTGCGAGCAAGCTAGAAGAGTTCCAGAAGCAGCTAGCCAGCGTGGAAAAGAAGCAGACCACAAGTCTAGCAGAAGTAGATAAGGAGCGGGATAGTGCTCTGGTCGGACTTTTTACCCTGCATAGGGGATTTGCCAAGATAAAGGAAACGAAGTTCAAGGAAGCGCATGAGACGCTAGCTCCAGTCCTGACTAAGTACAAGGATATCACTAAGCATAATAACGATGTCGCAACTGCTGAGATTAAGAGTCTCCTCAAAACTCTCAAGGAAGAGCCCTACAATGCGGCAGTAACTACTCTGGGACTCTCACCAGTGATTAGCGCAGTGACGACTGCTCAGGAAGACTATGATAAGGCCGAAGCCTTAGCGCGTGCAGCCAAGTCCAGCAAGGAAGTCGGTAAGACCAAGCAGCTGCGCACGGAAATCTCCCGCACTTATGACCTCTTTATGCGCTATACCGCAGCCTCTGCAGAAGCCTATCCAGAGAAAGCCCACTTTGCCAAACTCCTCAAGGATCTCAATACTATCCGAGACAGCAAGCGCCGCCTGGTCAGTCCAAATAAGAAAACCAAACCGGAACAAGCACCGGAAGCAGCAGGATAAAGAATACTCCCTTGGAAATGTAATTTCTAGGGGATTTTTGGTGTTTAATAGATAGTGGGTAGGGAATGTGAGGATGGGAGGATAATATACATTAGATTTTTATATAAATACTTTATAGAATGAGGAAAAATTGATATAATAGTATGGGTATATTGATAAAGGATGTAATGTTTAAGTATTTAGTAACTTGTTAGGGAGGTATTTTGTTAATGATTGACGAAAGTACGGAAAAGGAAAAAAAGTATAAGTTTCGTTCGCTTACATCGAATAAAGATGTAAAAATAAAACCAGTCATATCACATGCTCTAGAGTTTGTTATCAGTGATGTATCAGAGCCAACGAATGTGGCTATTACAGGGAACTATGGAGCTGGTAAAAGCAGTGTCATTGAGACGTTTGAGTTAGAGAAAAGAGACAAAAAGTTTATCCATATTTCTCTCGCTCAGTATGATGAAGCTAAAAAAAACGAACTTAATAACCGTGAAATTAATACAATTGAGGGAAAGATTATCAATCAATTACTTCATCAGATTGAGCCCAACTCAATTAGAAAGTCAATTTTTAAAACACTGGATGCAGAGTCACAAATTGATCCTAAGAAAAATACAGTTTTTTTATTTTCTATTTTGCTACTGTTTTTGTATTTGAATTTATGGACTGATTTTATTAAGGATATTGATTGGCTTACTTGGACTATTCATCCGATTGTTAGACTTTCAGCACTCGTTATCTTATTTACTTTGTTTTTTTATGGAATTTTTTATTTATTAAAGTTACAAAGAGACATTGGATTCATTAAACACCTATCGCTAAAATCAGATAAAATTGAAACAGATATAGAAGTTTTTTCAAACGAGACTAGCAAAGTATCTTATTTTGATAGATATTTGGATGATGTGATATATCTGTTTAAACAATCTAAGGCAGATGTCATAGTCTTTGAAGACATTGAACGATTCAATGATTCAAGAATCTTTGAAAAAATTAAGGAATTAAATATTGTTATCAATAGAAAAAGGAAAGTGTGTGGAGAATCTAAATTAGTATTTTTCTATCTTGTCAAAGATGATTTGCTCGAGTCACAAGAGCGAACAAAGTTTTTTGATTTTATTATTCCGGTAGTTCCTGTTGTCACTACTTCAAATTCCTATGATAAATTAATAGAAATATTAGAAGATATGGAACTTGGTGAGGGATTGGATGAAAAATTTTTATTTAATATCTCATTATACCTTGATGATATGCGCCTGATTAATAATATTTGTAATGAGTATCTGACCTACAAAGAATCATTGAGTACTCCGAAATTAAATCCTAAAAAAGTATTTTCAATGATAGTGTACAAAAATATCTTCCCTAAAGATTTCTCTCTTTTACAAAAGAATCAAGGGTATTTATATGAATTGTTACATTCAAAAGATGAACAGTTAGAAGAACGAAAAAATGAATTATCGGAAAAAATTCAATTATTGGAGAAAGAGATTGAAAATGCACAAACAGAGCAGCTGAGGGATGAGGTTGAATTGTACGGTCTAAATTTTCAAATCCCTGAAGGTAAATCAGTGATTGAAGTAAATGGAAAGAGCCAAGCAAAGTTCTCCTCCTATCATGAATTTATCATGGAGTTGCTGAAAGAAGACAGCAAAATTACTTCTTTTAGTAATTTTTATGATGCTCATTACAATCAGTCTAGTATTGAGGAAACTCTTGATTCAGTATTTCCTAATAAAAATAGTGCAGAATTTCAAGAGCGTCTAAAAAACACTAAGAATAAACGAAATTTGCCTCGTTTAAATGATAAACTTAAATCGTTACAAAATGAACTATATGAGTTGGATAGATTCAGATTGTCAGATGTTTATGAATCCTCGATTCAGATTGAGAATTTTGATAGTCTGTATTCAGAATCAATTAAAGAAAATCCACAATTTGCTATTATTCCTTTTTTAATAAGAAATACTTACATTGATGAAACATATCAAGATTATCTGACCTATTTCTATGATAATAAAATTACAAAAGAAGAAAAGGAATTTATTGTAAATGTTATTTCTGGACGTGATGGTAATTATGATATTTCTTTAACCAATACTAATGAAATAGTTAATCGCTTGGCGCTTAGGGACTTTAGATATAGTTACGTGTTAAATTATAATTTGTTTGAATATCTACTAAAATCCCAACAAAAGGATGACACTGAGCGTTTAGCTCAAATATTCCAACAAAAGAATATTTTAGATTTCTTAATTAAATTTTATAAAACATTAGATATTTTTACGCGGAATCATGAATATATTTATGAAAAGGAGAATATCAAATTATTTCTGGAAAAATGGTTGGAGTACAATATTAGCCTATTTAATGAATGTTTAGAAGATAAAGATGCTGCTCCCAATGAAAATAGTCTAATAATATCATTGATGAATTTAGTGGATTTGAGTGATATTCCTAAAAAAACGAAAGTATTGATTGCTAAGTATTTAATAAATAATCAGGATATTCTACTTCCTGATATGAACTATAATGTTTCCCAATTTAATCGAAATTTATCAAATATTGATATAAAGTTTAATGAATTTATTAATCGAGATGATTCCTATGAGAAGATAATACTTGACTATATTTATC
>CBDFAZ010000004.1:0-39531 GCA_965245685.1 uncultured Streptococcus sp.
AGGAAAGAGGGGCTTTTTGTCTTATAAACCGTAATTATAGTCGTCATCCTGCATAGCTTCAACTTCGCCCAGCAGGTAGCCGTTACCTACTTGGGAGAAGAAGTCATGGTTGGAAGTACCGGTTGAGATACCGTTCATGACGATAGGATTGACATCGTCCGCTGAGTCTGGGAAGAGAGGATCTTGTCCCAGATTCATCAGAGCCTTGTTGGCATTGTAGCGCAGGAAGGTCTTGACCTCTTCGGTCCAGCCAACTGTGTCATAGAGGCTTTCAGTGTAGCCTTCTTCATTTTCATAGAGGGTGTAGAGCAGGTCGTACATCCATTCTTTGAGTTTTTCTTGCTCGTCTTCTGGTAGTTCGTTAAAGGCTAGCTGGAACTTGTAGCCGATATAGGTTCCATGGACAGACTCGTCACGGATAATCAGCTTGATAATTTCAGCGACGTTAGCCAGCTTGTTATTACCCAGATAGTAGAGCGGAGTAAAGAAACCAGAGTAGAAGAGGAAGGTTTCCAAGAAAACACTGGCTATTTTCTTTTCCAGAGCTGTACCGTTCAGGTAAATCTCATTGATAATCTCAGCTTTCTTTTGCAGGTATGGATTGGTGTTGGTCCAAGCAAAGATTTCATCGATTTCTGACTTGGTGTTGAGCGTAGAAAAGATAGAAGAATAGGACTTGGCGTGAACGGACTCCATAAATTGGATATTGTTGAAGACAGCTTCTTCGTGAGCTGTGCGGACATCCTTACGCAGGGCATCCACACCAGATTCAGACTGGAGGGTATCCAGCAGGGTTAGGCCACCGAAGACTTTGCCGACCAGGTCTTTTTCCTTGTGAGACAGCTTTCTCCAGTCATCCAGGTCATTGGATAGGGGAATCCGCGTATCCAGCCAGAATTGCTCGGTTAGTTTTTCCCAGGTGGACTTATCAATCACGTCTTCGATGGCGTTCCAGTTAATGGCTTTGTAGTAAGTTTGCATTCTTTCTCCTTTAGTAGATGGTACGACCTGATGGGGTATCAGCTATCACTGCTTGGATGCTGTTCCAATGCTCCACGATTTTACCTTCCTGTCCATGATGAGGAAAGTAAAATTGTGACGTGGTCGAATTTCCTTTGCTTTTTCTAAAATCTCTTGTTAAATCACACAGCTTTCACAATGGTTGGCACCTACTTCGCCGCCATCGTCAGTGAAGGTGCGGACGTAGTAGATGGACTTGATACCCTTGTTGAAGGCGTAGTTACGCAGGATAGAAAGGTCGCGAGTTGTCTGCTTGCTTTCTTTTTTCCATTCGTAGAGGCCTTTAGGAATATCGCTGCGCATAAAGAGAGTCAGGGAAAGACCTTGGTCCACGTGCTCAGTTGCGGCTGCATAGACATCAATAACCTTGCGCATGTCCATGTCATAGGCACTGGTGTAGTAAGGGATAGTCTCAGTTGACAGACCAGCAGCAGGATAGTAGATCTTACCGATTTTCTTTTCTTGACGTTCTTCGATCCGCTGGGTAATTGGATGGATTGAAGCAGAAACGTCATTGATATAGCTGATAGAGCCATTTGGCGCAACGGCTAGTCGGTTTTGGTGGTAGAGACCATCAGCCTTGACCTTGTCGCGCAACTGAGCCCAATCTTCTGCAGACGGGATAAAGATACCTGCGAAGAGTTCTTTGACACGGTCAGACTTAGGTACAAATTCACCCGTCAGGTATTTGTCAAAGTAAGTGCCGTTAGCATAGTCAGATTTTTCAAAGTTATGGAAGGTCACGCCACGCTCGCGGGCAATGTTGTTAGACTCGACTAAAGTCCAGTAGTTCATGAGCATGAAGTAGATGCTGGTGAACTCTACAGCTTCCGCTGATCCATAGTCAATCAACTGCTGAGCCAAGTAGCTGTGCAGTCCCATAGCTCCCAGACCAAAGGTATGAGCCAGACTGTTACCATTGTCGATAGATGGCACAGCTGTGATGTGCGAGCTGTCTGTGACAAAGGTCAGGGCGCGTGTCATAGTCCGGATGGATTTTCCAAAGTCAGGCGAAGTCATCATGTTGACAACGTTGGTAGAGCCTAAGTTACATGACACATCTGTTCCCAAGTGAAGATACTCTTGCGCATCATTCAAAAGGCTAGGCTCTTGCACCTGCAGGATTTCAGAGCAAAGGTTACTCATGACGATTTTACCGTCGATTGGATTTGAACGGTTGGCCGTATCAATGTTTACGACATAAGGATAGCCAGATTCTTGTTGGAGTTTAGAAATTTCTGTTTCCAAATCACGGGCCTTGATCTTGGTCTTAGTGATATTTGGATTAGCGACCAACTCATCGTATTTTTCAGTGATGTCAAGGTAGGCAAATGGCACGCCGTACTCGCGTTCAACAGAATATGGGCTGAAGAGGTACATTTCTTCATTCTTACGCGCCAATTCGTAGAACTTATCCGGAATGACAACACCGAGTGAGAGGGTCTTAACCCGAACTTTTTCGTCAGCATTTTCTTTCTTAGTAGAAAGGAAGGCGATGATATCTGGATGGAAGACATTGAGGTAAACAACCCCAGCTCCCTGACGTTGCCCCAGTTGGTTAGAGTAGGAGAAGCTGTCCTCAAAGAGTTTCATAACAGGTACAACGCCAGACGCAGCTCCTTCATAACCCTTGATAGGTGCTCCAGCTTCCCGCAGATTGCTGAGGGAAATACCGACCCCGCCTCCGATACGAGACAATTGCAGGGCAGAGTTGATGGAGCGGCCGATTGAGTTCATATCATCTGTTACTTGGATGAGGAAGCAGGACACCAATTCACCGCGACGAGCCCGACCAGCGTTGAGGAAGCTTGGTGTAGCCGGTTGATAGCGCTGGTGGATGATTTCATTAGCAATATCCTTGGCAATGGCTTCATCTCCGTTGGCAAAGTAGAGGGCATTGAAGAGTACCCGATCTTCCATGCTTTCCAGATAGTATTCACCATCATTTGTCTTCAGTGCATACTGGTTGTAGAACTTATAAGCAGCCATGAAAGATTTAAACTTGAAATCTTGCGCATGGATAAAAGCAGTCAGCTCCTCGATGTATTCCGGAGAATAGAGCTGGATAAATTCCTTCTCCAAATAGTTTTCTTCTATTAAATATTCAATCTTTTCTGTAATAGAAGAAAATTGCTTGGTGTTCGGCTCAACATTTTCCTTAAAGAAAGCCTCCAGAGCTTCTTTGTCCTTATGGAGCATAATCTGTCCGTTAATCGGACGGTTGATTTCGTTGTTGAGTCGGAAGTATGTCACATCCTCTAAATGTTTGAGTCCCATGTTTTCCCTTTTCTATATAAATAAGATAATTAGCTAGCGGAAAATATCCGCCTTACAAAAGAAACGGCTCCTATGAGCATAGGAGCTGCAGTTTGCCCTGATAATATGTCCTTAGTTTATCTCCCGATCAAGGCGCGCTGCCCTCAAAATAAACTACATTAAGACAGTTTTTTCAATTTACCAGGTTGGAAACCAGAAAATGCCTCAGTTGCTGTCTGAATCACAGGAGCAGCATTGAAACCAAGATCTTTGACATGGTCAATAAATTCTGGTTGTTCGTCCAAGTTGATTTCGCGGTATTCTACATGATTAGTATCTAAGAAGCGCTTGGTCATTTTGCACTGAACGCAGTTGTTTTTTGAGTAAATAGTTACCATTAAAGATTCCTCTAAACTTTCTTTTTTTCTTTTAAATAATACGAACCTAGTATATCTAAAAGCAAATAGAATGTCAATAGTTTTGAACTAAATATTGTGTGATATTTTGTTATAGGATAGATTACAATACAATATATAGTGTTTATATAAACAATGAAAAGAAGTGAAAAATTGCAGAAAAGGAGCAAAATGCTGATGCGGCAATGCTTAAACAAGTCTTAAAACTTTAGACAAATGACTGGTAGCTTTTCCTCCCAAAAATCAAAATCCAATATCTTGTGTTACAGAATTTAGGGAATCACTAGGAGGAGTAGAGGGAGGAGTTTTTGGATCTGAATTCGAGCTAGATATTTTTTATTGGAATGTAAAAACTCCCTGCAAATGTCGCTGCAGGGAGCTAGGGATAACATGTTATTTTTTAGTAGGCAGCCCACCATTGATAAAGAGACCAGTAGAGAATATTAGCGACCATGATTAGAGAGGATAGGCTGGCAATACTAGTGATAAATAATTTACTCTTACTCCATTTTTCCTTGTTTTTAAGATAGAAAGGATAAAGAGAGCCGATTGCAAGAAGCAGAGCTAGAATGGCTAATGTTATAAAGTTCCAGTTATAGTCAGCATCTGCAGCATTCATAAGTTTAGTAAAGATATTGAATAGGTTGAAGGGGATGCTTAAAATAGCGGCATTGGTTAGGTATATCCATATTTTCCATGCTAATGAAGTCTTCTTTTGGGATTTTTTTAGGATAAGGCGATAAAGATCGATACCTGCATTGCTAAGGAGACTAATCGCACTAAACAAAATAGCCAATCCAGCAAGAAGGAGCATCCCATAATCTTTTATAAGATCCCAATTAGATTGCCGAAGTGCATCGCCATAAACTATCGTGATTTTTTCTTGTCCTTGAGATTCACTAGCGACCCAGAAATTTCCATTGAGCTGAGCAGCATCTGCTTTTTCATTAATATAGTAGGTATATCCCGGAATTGTTCTTAAGAAAGAGAAGGGACCACTATTGAAAGTACGGGCGTTGCGATAGTAACCAGGATGGAACTTTGCATAAGATTGTTTATTTGGAGATTTTTTAGGACCAAATACTAGCTCGGGCATCTTGTAATTATAGATTTTTTCTTGAAATTGGTTTGTCATAATGACTTGGCCAATACCAGACTCTAAGTCAAGTAAAATGTAAGAAGAAAATCCTCCAGAATTGCCGCCGTGTCCAATAACTCTGACACCATATTCTTGATACCAAAATCCGTGTGCATTCAGAGGGATATCTGTACCTGGATAGGTAGAGCTTGCAGTATATAGAGTCTTCCAAGTGTCAGGATGTTTGAAAAGTTCTTTCTTTTTTAGAAGGGCTTGGGCAAATTTCTGTAAGTCATCTAAGGTTCCTGTGGCACGACCGACAGGATAGAGACTCAGTTCAAAGTCTGAATCTTTCTTATAATTTCCATTAGCATCATAGCTTTTAACTTCTTTATGTTTTTTATAGACATATGTATTATCAGACAAGTCAGGCAAAATAGCCGTTTTTTCCATCTCTAAGGGTTTAAAGATGTGCTCATGGGTATAGTCGGAAAATGATTGTCCACTAATTCGCTCAACAATATAAGCGGCTAGTCCGGTACCAAAGTTAGAATAGGCAGTAGTCGTACCTGGTTCAAATACTTGATTAGGTTGTCTGGTCTTCAGCAGTTCTTCAATACTTTTATCCCCTTTTAGGTAAGTATTTTGCTCGTCAAATCCGGCTTGATGATTCATCAAATCTAGCATAGTAATAGGTTTATCGAAATTTAAATGTTTGAGAAAGTCCTTGGGCAGGTAGTTTTTTATATCAGTCTCAAGATCAATTTTTCCTTCTTCCCAGAGCTGCATGACAGATATCCAGACAGTCAGCTTAGTGATAGAACCCCATTCAAAAATGGTGCTATCATCAGCTTTGGTCTGTTTTTCCTTATCAATATAGCCGAAATTTCCTCGATAAATGGTTCCGTTTGTATCAAAAACAGCTGTTTCCATAGCAGCAGATGTCTTTTCATTTTTTTTATAAAAATCTTCTATCTTTTGACCAATCTGTTCATAGCTATCCCCTGTAGGCAAAGTCTTACTATCTGACAATACAGGGCTTGGAATGATAATGCAAAGTATAGGGAGTAGTGAGCAGATGAATAATAGTAATTTCTTCATAGCGTCTTCCTTTCATAAAATAGAGACTGGACTGTCTATAATCTCTATTTCTTTTCTATTGGATATAGCGCGCCTTCAATAGACAGAAGAAATAGAGAAATCAGTTCTTTTCTATAAAAAAGATTGCAATTGTAGCTAAAGTAAGATATATTTAACGAGTAGCTACAAAATAATTATACCATATGACTGTAATTGTGTAAATAGTCATATATGATTTTTGAAAAGAAAGGAAAACTATGCCAAAAGGGTTTACAATAGAAGAAAAGAGAATATTAATTGAAAAATTTAAGGATGCTTGCAGTCAAAGCTGGATGAATTTTGGTTATAAGAAAACGAGTGTTGATATTCTCTGTCAAGAAGTTGGGATTGCAAAAGGTTCCTTTTATACCTTTTTTAAAAATAAAGAAGAGCTATTCTTTCAGGTTTATCGTGATGCACAAGACAGGATTTTTTCCATTTTTGAAGCTATTTTGAAGGATAATCCATCAAAGGAGGGGCTGTCTAAAGCTTTGAAGGCAGTCTTTAAAGAGTATGAAAAAAGTACATTTGTCTTTGATACAAAGAATCCTGATTACTTAAACTTTAATAATAAACTTAGTCTTGAACAGCGACAAGAAATTGATGCTCAAACGGCTCGTCTGAATGAAGAAATTTTTTCTCAGTCTTTTCTAAGTTTAAAGATTGATAAGGATTTAGCTATTTCTGTTTTATTTGCAACTATGTCTACCATTACACATAAGGATCAGTTACCTGTTGATATTGAACAAGTTTTTGATTTTATGATTGAAAATTTGGTGGAAGTCATTTTTGAATAAAAGCTGAAAGATGGGGGTTTTGGCTTGGAAATTCCACCTTCAATATAATAAGAAGTGCTTTCATTTCCTAAGAAATATTTTGTAAGCAGGCTATAAAATTCTTGAAAAAGATTTCAAAAGGTGATATAATATCAACTTGTAAGGGTTATCACAATAACTCAAAAAGAATTATTTAAAAGGAGAGTCTAACTATGGCTTCTAAAGATTTCCACATTGTAGCAGAAACAGGTATTCACGCACGTCCAGCAACTTTGTTGGTTCAAACTGCTAGCAAATTCGCTTCAGACATCACACTTGAATACAAAGGTAAATCAGTAAACTTGAAATCTATCATGGGTGTTATGAGTCTCGGTGTTGGCCAAGGAGCTGATGTTAAGATCTCAGCTGAAGGTGCAGATGCAGACGATGCTATCGCTGCAATCTCTGAAACAATGGAAAAAGAAGGATTGGCTTAATATGACAGAAATGCTTAAAGGAATTGCAGCATCTGACGGTGTTGCCGTTGCTAAGGCATATCTATTAGTTCAACCGGATTTATCATTTGAGACTGTTTCAGTCGAAGATACGAATGCAGAAGAGGCTCGTTTGGATGCAGCTCTTGAAGCTTCACAGAACGAGCTTTCTGTTATCCGTGAGAAAGCAGTAGATAGCCTTGGTGAGGAAGCCGCTCAGGTATTTGACGCTCACTTAATGGTACTTGCTGACCCTGAAATGGTTGGGCAAATCAAAGAAACAATCCGTGCGAAAAAGACCAATGCAGAAGCTGGTCTGAAAGAAGTAACGGACATGTTTATCACTCTCTTTGAAAACATGGACGACAATCCATATATGCAAGAGCGTGCGGCAGATATCCGCGACGTGACAAAACGTGTTCTTGCTAACCTTTTGGGCAAGAAATTGCCAAACCCAGCGTCTATCAATGAAGAATCAGTTGTCATTGCTCATGACTTGACTCCTTCTGATACAGCACAGCTGGATAAGAAATTCGTTAAAGCTTTTGTAACCAATATCGGCGGCCGGACAAGCCACTCTGCTATCATGGCTCGTACGCTTGAAATCGCAGCAGTATTGGGAACTAATAATATTACTGAGCTTGTAAAAGACGGCGATGTGATTGCAGCTAACGGTATCACTGGTGAAGTAATTATCAATCCAACTGAAGAACAAATCGCAGCATTCAAGGCAGCTGGTGAGGCTTATGCTAAGCAAAAAGCTGAATGGGAATTGCTCAAAGATGCTCAGACTGTGACTGCAGATGGCAAGCATTTCGAATTGGCTGCCAATATCGGTACGCCAAAAGACGTTGAAGGTGTCAATGCTAATGGTGCAGAAGCGGTTGGTCTTTACCGGACTGAGTTCCTTTATATGGATTCTCAAGACTTCCCGACAGAAGATGAGCAGTATGAAGCATACAAGGCTGTGCTTGAAGGAATGAATGGAAAACCAGTTGTTGTTCGTACTATGGACATCTGTGGAGATAAGGAGCTTCCTTACTTCGATATGCCGCATGAAATGAACCCATTCCTTGGTTTCCGTGCTTTGCGTATTTCTATCTCTGAAACTGGCGATGCTATGTTCCGTACACAAATCCGCGCACTCTTGCGTGCTTCTGTACACGGACAATTGCGTATCATGTTCCCAATGGTAGCCCTTCTGACAGAATTCCGCAAAGCTAAAGCGGTTTATGACGAAGAAAAAGCTAAGCTTCAAACTGAAGGTGTTGCAGTAGCAGACAATATCCAAGTGGGTATCATGATTGAAATTCCAGCAGCAGCTATGCTGGCGGATCAATTTGCCAAGGAAGTAGACTTCTTCTCAATTGGTACCAACGACTTGATCCAGTACACTATGGCAGCTGACCGAATGAATGAGCAAGTCTCTTACCTCTATCAACCTTACAACCCATCTATCCTTCGCTTGATTAACAATGTTATCAAAGCAGCTCATGCTGAAGGCAAATGGGCAGGTATGTGTGGAGAAATGGCCGGCGACCAAACAGCGGTGCCATTGCTCGTAGGTATGGGCTTGGATGAATTCTCTATGAGTGCGACTTCTGTTCTTCGGACTCGTAGCCTCATGAAGAAGCTGGATACGAAGAAGATGCAAGAACTGGCTCAGCGTGCACTGACTGAATGTGCAACGATGGAAGAAGTTCTTGAGCTTGAAAAAGAATATCTGGACTTCAATTAATTTGAAAAATTAAGATCAGGAAAATTTTCCTGGTCTTCTTTAGTTTTCTTCAAAGACATAGTGAAATTTGTTCAGAAAGTTGAAATCAAAGAAAATAGAAATAATCAGATATAATATGAACAAACTTAGATATTCTATCTTAATTGTGAAAAAATTCTTTAAATTTATAACTTTTGGTTGAAATTTTCAGAAAATTTGGTAAAATAATATTTAATAACATTTTGGAGGGGACAAGTGACACAATATAAAAATTATATAAATGGAGAGTGGAAAGTTTCTGAAAATGAAATTACCATCTCATCTCCTATCAATAATGAGATTTTAGGAACTGTGCCTGCCATGACTCGGGCAGAGGTCGACTATGCTATGGCGAGCGCTCGTGCGGCTTTGCCAGCTTGGCGAGCTCTTTCAGCAGTTGAACGTGCAGCTTATTTGCATAAGGTTGCGGATATTTTGGAGCGTGATCAGGAGAAGATTGGCGAAATTCTTGCAAAAGAAGTTGCCAAGGGTATCAAAGCGGCAGTCGGAGAGGTAGTCCGGACAGCAGACTTGATTCGCTATGCGGCTGAAGAAGGGATTCGTATTCACGGACAGGTTATGGAAGGTGGCGGCTTTGAAGCTGCCAGCAAGAAAAAACTGGCTGTGGTCCGTCGTGAGCCTGTAGGAGTTGTATTGGCTATTGCGCCATTTAACTACCCAGTCAACTTGTCTGGTTCTAAGATTGCTCCTGCCCTTATTGGCGGAAACGTCGTGATGTTTAAGCCACCTACTCAAGGTTCAATTTCTGGTCTGCTCCTGGCTCAAGCTTTTGCTGAGGCTGGTCTGCCTGCTGGAGTTTTCAATACCATCACAGGACGTGGTTCAGAAATCGGGGATTACATCATTGAGCATAAGGAAGTAAACTACATTAACTTTACTGGCTCCACCCCAATCGGTGAGCGCATCGGGAAGTTAGCTGGTATGCGTCCAATTATGTTAGAATTGGGTGGTAAGGATGCTGCAGTTGTGCTGGAAGATGCTGACTTGGAGCATGCAGCTAAGCAGATTGTTGGCGGGGCATACAGTTATTCTGGCCAGCGCTGTACGGCTATTAAACGTGTCATTGTCATGGAGAGCGTAGCAGACAAATTAGCGGCGCTGATTAAGGCAGAGGTAGAGAAACTGACGGTTGGGGATCCCTTTGATAATGCGGATATCACACCAGTCATTGATAATGCATCAGCAGATTTCATCTGGGGCTTGATTGAAGATGCTCAAGAAAAGGGAGCGTCAGCCTTGACAGAAATCAAACGTGAAGCAAATCTCATCTGGCCTGCCTTGTTTGACCATGTGACACTGGATATGAAATTAGCTTGGGAAGAGCCATTTGGTCCTGTTCTTCCGATTATTCGTGTGACTTCCGTTGAAGAGGCTATTCAGATCTGTAACCAGTCAGAGTTTGGTCTTCAATCTTCAGTCTTTACAAATGATTTCCCTAAAGCATTTGAAATTGCTGAAAAACTGGAAGTGGGTACTGTACATATCAATAATAAGACCCAACGTGGTCCAGATAACTTCCCATTCCTTGGAGTTAAGGGATCTGGAGCAGGAGTGCAAGGGATTCGTTACAGTATCGAAGCGATGACACAAGTGAAATCCATCGTGTTTGATGTGAAATAATGAGAAAGGCGGCTTTGTGCGGCCTTTTTTCTTACCTTGATGAACTTGTAAATCTAATAAGATTAACGCATGATTTGATAAGAATTAATCATTTATATGTTTAATTGCTTATTATTTTAAAATGTAAATTTACATATTGGTCTATATCTTTATGAAAATTTTCATCTTTTTCTTGTTTTGGATAGCTCCTATATTTAGTGAAAAAGGAATGAAAAATAATTAAGGGATACAAAATGCAGTGGTTTCCATCTTATTTATTCCTAATTTCAGCTAATGTTCGGTTTTAGTAATTTTCCGTAAGGATATTTGAAATTTACTTGAAAAAGAGATAAAAATAATGTAGAATAGTATTATAGAAAACGCTTACAAATAGAAAGGTGATTGCATGGATAAGAACGAAGCATTAAGAACCTTTACAACAGGTGAAAACTTTCATTTACAGCATTATCTAGGGGCGCATCAGGATGAAGTGGACGGCAAGTCTGGCTACTCTTTCCGCGTTTGGGCGCCTAATGCTCAGAGTGTCCATTTGATTGGAGATTTCACCAATTGGTATGAAGAGCAGATTCCTATGGCCCGAAATGAAGCGGGCGTTTGGGAAGTCTTCACAGAGTTGCCTAAGGAAGGAGATATTTACAAGTACAATATCAAACGCAGCAGTGGTCAGGAAATTTTAAAAATTGATCCGCTGGCTATCTATCTGGAAGAGCGTCCAGGTACGGGAGCAGTCATTCGCACTATTCCTGAGAAGAAGTGGAAAGACGGTCTTTGGTTGGCACGCCGGAAGCGTTGGGGCTTCTTCTCTCGGCCGGTCAATATCTATGAAGTGCATGCCGGATCGTGGAAACGCAATGAAGACGGCAGTCCTTATAGCTTTGCCCAATTAAAAGAAGACTTGATTCCTTATCTGGTAGAGATGAACTACACGCATGTGGAATTCATGCCGCTTATGGCTCATCCGCTGGGACTTAGCTGGGGCTATCAGCTCATGGGCTACTTTGCCTTTGAGCATACCTATGGCACACCTGAGGAATTTCAGGACTTTGTCGAAGAATGCCACTTGAACAATATCGGTGTCATTGTGGACTGGGTACCAGGTCATTTCACTATTAATGATGATGCTTTGGCCTACTATGACGGAACACCGACTTTTGAGTATCAGGATCACGACCGCGCTCATAACTATGGCTGGGGTGCTCTCAACTTTGATTTAGGCAAGAATCAGGTTCAGTCCTTCTTGATTTCCAGTATAAAATTCTGGATTGATTTTTACCATCTGGATGGGATTCGGGTTGATGCTGTCAGCAATATGCTCTATCTAGACTATGACATCGGTCCATGGCAGCCAAATATAGATGGCGGCAATCGCAATTATGAAGGCTATTACTTCCTGCAACGCCTCAATACGGTTATCAAATTAGCCCATCCTGATGTCATGATGATTGCAGAGGAAAGCTCCTCAGAGACCAAGATTACTGGTATGAGAGAGCTGGGTGGTCTTGGATTTGACTACAAGTGGAATATGGGCTGGATGAATGATATCCTTCGCTTCTACGAGGAAGATCCGATTTATCGTAAGTACGATTTTAATCTAGTGACCTTTAGCTTTATGTACGCTTTCTCTGAAAACTTCCTCCTACCATTCTCGCACGACGAAGTGGTTCACGGTAAGAAGAGTCTCATGCACAAGATGTGGGGTGACCGTTACAATCAATTCGCAGGGCTCCGCAACTTGCTGACCTATCAGATCTGTCATCCGGGCAAGAAATTGCTCTTTATGGGTTCAGAGTTCGGTCAGTTCCTAGAATGGAAGTCAGAAGAGCAGCTAGAATGGTCTAATCTGGACGATCAGATGAACAAGAAAATGCAGGGCTTTACTGCTGCACTCAATGCCTTCTATAAAGACAATCGTCCGCTTTGGGAGATTGATCTGAGCTATGATGGCATCGAAATCATTGATGCGGATAATACCGATCAAAGTGTCCTCTCCTTCATCCGTAAGACGGAAAAAGGAGATATGTTAGTTTGTGTATTTAATATGGCGCCGGTAGAGCGGAAGAACTTTACCATTGGTGTTCCAGTGGAAGCCATTTATGAAGAAGTATGGAACACAGAATTAGAAGAATGGGGAGGTGTTTGGAAGGAACATAACGAAACAGTTCAGTCTCAAGAAGGACTTTGGAAAGATTATCCACAGACCTTGACCTTTACACTGCCAGCTCTTGGGGCCAGCATCTGGAAGATCAAGCGTCGGATTGCTCGTAAAAATGTTAAAAAAGATTCCACAAAGGAGTAGTAGTCTATGAAGAATGAAATGCTAGCTTTGATTCTTGCCGGCGGGCAAGGAACTCGTCTTGGAAAGCTCACACAGAGTATCGCAAAACCTGCGGTACAGTTTGGCGGTCGCTATCGTATTATTGACTTCGCCTTGTCTAACTGTGCCAACTCCGGTATTCACAATGTCGGTGTCATTACTCAATACCAACCACTCGCTCTGAACAGTCATATCGGAAATGGTTCTAGCTGGGGTCTCGATGGTATTAACTCAGGCGTATCCATTCTTCAGCCTTATTCTGCGAGCGAAGGAAATCGCTGGTTTGAAGGTACCAGCCATGCGATTTACCAAAATATCGACTATATCGACAGCATCAATCCTGAATATGTCCTGATTTTGTCTGGGGACCATATCTACAAGATGGACTATGATGACATGCTTCAGTCTCACAAGGACAACAATGCCAGCCTGACAGTTGCCGTTCTGGATGTGCCTCTCAAAGAAGCCAGCCGTTTTGGTATCATGAATACAGATGCTAATAATCGGATTGTTGAATTTGAGGAAAAACCAGAAAATCCTAAGTCAACCAAGGCTTCTATGGAGATTTATATCTTTGACTGGCAGCGTCTGCGCAATATGCTGGTAGCTGCTGAAAAGAGCAATGTGGATATGTCTGACTTTGGTAAGAATGTTATCCCTAACTACCTAGAATCTGGCGAAAGCGTTTATGCTTATGACTTTGCAGGCTATTGGAAAGACGTTGGTACAGTAGAGTCTCTCTGGGAAGCCAACATGGAATACATCAGCCCAGAAAATGCTCTGGATAGCCGCAATCGTCGCTGGAAGATTTATTCTCGCAACTTGATTTCTCCACCAAACTTCATCAGTGAAAATTCCCATGTAGAAGATTCGCTGGTCGTTGATGGCTGTTTCGTTGACGGTACAGTAAAACACTCTATTCTTTCTACTGGTGCTCAGGTCAAAAAGGGCGCAGTCATTGAAGACTCTGTCATCATGAGTGGAGCTGTTATTGGCAAAGACGCTAAGATCAAGCGGGCCATTATCGGCGAAGGTGCTATCATCTCTGATGGTGTAGAGATTGATGGCACAGAGGAAGTATATGTTGTCGGATACAACGAGAAAGTGGGGGTACCAAAAGATGAAGATTGATAAATACTCAGCAATTTTAGGAAACACAGTCGGCTTCCATGATATGTCAACTTTGACAAATCATCGTCCAGTAGCCAGCTTGCCATTCGGTGGGAAATACCGTTTGATTGACTTCCCGCTTTCAAGTCTTGCCAATGCTGGTATCCGCAGTGTCTTTGGTATCTTCCAGCAGGACAATATCAGCTCTGTCTTTGACCATATTCGTTCTGGTCGTGAGTGGGGTCTGTCTACCTTGCTCAGCCACTATTACCTGGGAATCTACAATACCCGTGTAGAAAGTTCTACAGTCGGTGAGGAATACTATGACCAGCTTTTGACCTACCTCAAACGTTCTGGTTCCAACCAAACGGTCGCACTTAACTGCGATATCCTGGTTAATATTGACCTCAATCAAGTTTTCCATTTGCACAATACAACAGAGCAACCAATCACAGTTGTCTATAAGAAATTGCATAAGGAAAATATTTCGGATGTTAATGCCGTCTTAGATATTGACGAGACGGACCATGTCAGAGGGCATAAACTCTTTGATGGTCGAGAAGATACTGAGCTCTTCAATATGTCTACAGACATCTTTGTGGTAGATACTCCATGGCTGATTGAAAAACTGGAAGAAGAAGCTAAGAAAGAGCATCCGCAAAAACTGCGCTATGTCCTGCGCGATTTAGCAACTCAGGAAGGGGCATTTGCCTACGAATATACAGGCTATCTGGCGAATATCTATTCTGTAGAGACCTACTATAGATCTAACATCGATATGCTTGAAAGTAAGAAATTCTACTCTCTCTTTAGTCCTAACCAAAAGATTTACACCAAGGTTAAGAATGAGGAGCCAACTTACTATGCTGAGTCTTCGAAAGTAGCTCGCTCCCAATTTGCGTCAGGAAGCATTGTGGAAGGTGAAGTTATCAATTCTGTGATTTCGCGGAATACCAAGATTAAGGCTGGAAGCAGTGTTAAATCCAGTGTTCTCTTCCCTCGAGTGAAAGTTGGAGAAAATGCAACTGTTGAGTACGCTATTGTGGACAAGGGTGTTGAAATTGCCGAAGGAGTGGTGATTCGCGGAACAGCAGAAGACCCAATCGTAGTTAAGAAGGGCCAAAAAGTTACAGAGGACATAATTCGATGAAGATTTTATTTGCAGCAGCAGAAGGAGCCCCATTTTCTAAGACAGGTGGTTTGGGAGACGTTATCGGCGCTCTCCCCAAATCACTGGTCAAGGCTGGCCATGAAGTTGGTGTTATTCTGCCTTACTATGACATGTCCCATGCCAAATTTGGCGACCAAGTGGAAGACCTTTTCTACTTTGAAGTCAGTGTTGGCTGGCGCCGCCAGTACGTTGGGGTCAAGCGACTGGTCTTGAACGGTGTGTCCTTCTATTTTATTGACAATCAGCATTATTTCTTCCGCGGTCATGTTTACGGAGACTTTGATGATGGTGAGCGCTTTGCTTACTTCCAGTTAGCGGCCGTAGAGCTGATGGAGCGGATTGATTTTATTCCAGATGTTCTGCATGTTCACGATTATCATACAGCTATGATTCCTTTCTTGGTTAAGGAAAAATACCATTGGATTCAAGCATATCAGAATATCAAAACCGTCTTGACCATCCATAATCTGGAGTTCCAAGGCCAATTCCCGGACAGCATGCTTTGGGAACTGTTTGGAGTGGGCTATGAGCGCTATGCAGACGGAACCCTGCGTTGGAATGACTGTCTCAACTGGATGAAAGCAGGTATTCTCTATGCGGACCGAGTGACAACTGTATCACCAAGCTATGCAGGTGAAATCCGTACACCAGAATTTGGCTGTAATTTGGATCAAATCCTGCGGATGGAGTCCGGTAAGCTGGTCGGAATTGTCAACGGTATAGATACGGATATCTATAATCCAGAAACGGATCCACTCTTAGCCCACCACTTTGACAAATCTGACTTATCTGGTAAATTAGAAAACAAGCGAGCTTTGCAAGAGCGAGTTGGTCTGCCTGTGCGTGACGATGTGCCGGTTGTTGGGATTGTTTCCCGTCTGACACGTCAGAAAGGCTTTGACCTGGTAGTGGAAGAGCTGCACAATCTCCTGCAAGAAGATGTGCAGATTATCCTCTTGGGAACAGGCGATCCAGCTTTTGAGCAGGCTTTCGCTTGGTTTGGTCATGCCTATCCTGATAAGCTTTCAGCTAATATTCTCTTTGATGTAACCTTGGCTCAGGAAATCTATGCTGCCAGCGATATTTTCCTCATGCCAAGCCGCTTCGAGCCTTGTGGCCTGTCACAAATGATGGCTATGCGCTATGGAACCTTGCCTTTGGTGCATGAAGTGGGCGGTCTGCGTGATACCGTAGAGCCTTACAATGTCTATACAGGACAGGGAACTGGCTTTAGCTTTAATAACTTTTCTGGCTACTGGCTGACTTGGACCTTCAAGGAAGCACTCAGGCTTTATGCCGATGACAAGGAAGCTTGGAAATCTCTGCAAGAGCAGGCGATGGAGAGAGACTTCTCTTGGGATACAGCCAGCAAGGCATACAGTGATTTATATCAATCACCCCTATAACATTTACTTTGGAATCAGTATAAGCAAATCCTCTCTTGCCCATGGGACAAGGGAGGATTTCCGTGAGAATTACATTTTTATATATTATCATACTGTTTTGGAGCCCTGTTTTTAGCTTGTGGCTGAAGCGAGTACTTCTCATCTTGATTGAAAAAAAGTATTCCTGCGTTTAAAAACTGTTTCCCGCTATCAAGAAAGGGAGATAACCACCCACCATGGAACTGACAAAAGAACGTTTTATTAGAGATTTTAAGGACATGCTACACGAGCGGACGCTGATTAAGGTTGCTGATGCGACTTCAGTGGAGCTTTTTCAGGCTATGGCCAGCACTGTCCGTAAGTATATCACGCCCCTGTGGCTGGAGCGCCGCAATCAGTTGATTGAGCAGCAGCAAAAGACAGCTTATTACTTTTCTATCGAGTTTCTTCCAGGACGCATGCTGGAAACCAATCTGCTCAACTTAGGTATCCTTGATACGGTCAAGGAAGGCTTTGCTGATTTGGGCGTTGACTTTGAAGATGTCAAGAATGCTGAGTATGACATGGCCTTGGGCAATGGCGGTCTGGGCCGCTTGGCGGCTGCCTTCATGGACTCGCTGGCAACCACTGGCTATCCAGGATTTGGAAATGGGATTCGCTATCGCTATGGACTCTTTAAGCAACGCATCGTAGATGGCTATCAGGTAGAAATTCCTGATGCTTGGTTTGGCAGTCTGGGCAATGTCTGGGAAACCCGTAAGGACCATGATATTGTTGATGTCAAAATCTTCGGAAATGTTTCCCTCCATGCCAATGAAAAGGGCCGGATCGTGCCACTTTATGAGAATTCCAAAATCTTGCGGGCCGTTCCTTACGATGTGCCGCAGATTGGCTTTGGCAATGACAATGTCAACAATCTCCGGCTTTGGGATGTTGAAATTCCTGAAGAGCATGAACTGGATTATCCGACCATTGAAGCTCGTCGCCGGGTACAGGATATCACTGCTATTCTCTATCCAGACGACTCTAGCTACGAAGGAAAAGAGCTGCGCTTGATCCAGGAATACTTCATGACCAGTGCAGGTCTGCAGACCATTATCAAATCCTACCTCAAGCAAGGTCGCCCGCTCAAGGATATTCATGAGAAAGTCTCTGTCCATATCAACGATACCCACCCAGCTGTCGCACCGGCTGAATTTATGCGTCTCTTGATGGATGAGTACGACCTGGAATGGGCAGATGCTTGGAATACTACGGTTAAAACCATGAGCTATACTAACCACACCATTCTGTCTGAAGCCTTGGAAAAATGGGATGCAGAACTCTTTAAGAATGTCCTGCCGCGGGTTTATCAGATTATCCTTGAAATCGACAACCGCTATGTAGCTGAAATGGCTGGGCGCTGCCTTGATCCGCAGGTCATCGAAAACACTCGGATTGTCAAAGATAATCAAATCCATATGGCCCACTTGGCTATCATTGGTGGTCATTCAATCAATGGTGTTGCCAAACTCCACACCGAACTGCTCAAAGAAGACACCTTGCGTGATTTTTACAGCATTTACCCAGAGAAGTTTAACAACAAGACCAATGGCATTGTCCAACGCCGCTGGCTGCAGATTGCGGATGAACCTTTATCGGCTGAGATTGATAAGCTGATTGGTAAGGGCTGGAGAAGTGATATCCATGAGCTGCGCAAGCTTTTGGAATTTAAGGATGATCAGCAAGTGCAGGGCGATTTTTATCGGGTCAAACAAGAAGCCAAGGCCCGTCTGGCTGATTTCATCAAGGAATCAATAGGAGTAGAAGTCTCGACTGAAGCCATCTTTGATGTGCAGGTGAAACGCCTCCATGCCTACAAGCGGCAGCTGCTCAACCTGCTTCATATCATCAAGCTTTACTGGGATCTCAAGGACAATCCTGATAAGGATATGGTGCCGCGCGTCTTTATCTTTGGTGCCAAGGCTGCTCCGGGCTATCACTTTGCCAAGTCTGTTATCAAGCTGATCAATGAAGTGGCCAATCTGGTCAACAAGGATGAAAGCCTGCAAGGCAAACTCAAGGTTGTTTTCCTAGAAAACTACCGGGTCAGCCTGGCTGAGCTCATCATTCCAGCTGCGGATGTATCTGAGCAGATTTCTCTGGCTTCCAAGGAAGCTTCTGGCACTTCCAACATGAAGTTCATGATGACAGGTGCCATTACCTTGGCTACACTGGACGGGGCCAATATCGAAATCAAGGACGAGGTCGGTGACGACAACATTGTTATCTTCGGGATGGACAAGGACGAGGTTTACGAGCACTATGCCCGCCACGATTACTACTCACGCGGTGTCTATGAGAGCAATCCAGACATTCGCCGGGTGGTCGATACCTTTGTCAACGGTACCATTCCAAACGTTCGTGAAGAAGGCTCTGAAATCTACGAAGCCCTTATCACCCACAATGATGAATACTTCCTCTTGGAAGACTTCCATGCTTATGTAGAAGCTCAAGAGAAGATTGATGCTCTCTATCGTGACAAAGAAAAATGGGCCCGCATGAGCTTGATTAATATCGCTACATCTGATAAGTTTACCTCAGATGATACCATTGAGCAATATGCCAAGGAAATCTGGAACTTGGAGAAATAATACTCCTGAGAAAACATGAACAATAAGAGATTGGGGCTGGGGTCTCAGTCTCTTTTTGCTATCCATCTACCATCTTGTCTGGAAATATGCTATAGTAGAGAAAGTATGAGAGTCCAACTTTTAGAAAAGCAGGGTAAGCAAGCATGAAAGACTACACCATTTTTTATCAACAATTAACGGCTCCCTTTCGCAGTTGCCCTCAGTGGCTGAAAGGGCTGGTTTACTTTAATAGGGGAATGACCCTGTTCATACCTATTGTTTATGGTCTCGTTCTAATCAGTTCTTTTCTGACGGAAGGCTGGAAAGGGCTGCTTACTTTTTTCTTCTTACCAGCTATCGGATTCGGTCTGTTATCAGCTATTCGCAAACAGCTGAATCAAGCACGCCCTTACGAGAAATGGCCTATTCAGCCCTTGCTAGCCAAGGATACATCAGGCAAGTCCATGCCCAGCCGCCATGTCTTTTCGGCGACAGTGATTTCCATGTGCCTACTCTACTTTTTCTGGTTGCCGGGGCTTATCTGCCTCCTGCTTTCGGCAGGGCTGGCCCTAGTGCGCGTGATTGGCGGAGTGCACTATCCAAAGGATGTTCTAGTAGGCTATCTTTGCGGCATTTGCTGGGGATCTTTACTTTTTTTATTATAAAGGACCTGTTTTTGGCAGAGAGTAGACAAAGAACCTCCAGCTATATTATAATAGAAGCAGCAACAACCGTTTCGACACCAAGGGTTATTCCTTGCTGGATGTGAAAAATATTTAAGGAGAATACTATGTCAGAACCATTATTTCTACAGTCTGTGATGCAGGAGAAGATTTGGGGTGGGACCAAGCTGCGTGATGTCTTTGGCTATGAGATTCCCAGCGACCATGTAGGGGAGTACTGGGCTATTTCGGCTCATCCCAATGGTGTGTCAACCGTCAAGAACGGACGATTTGCCGGCCAGAAGTTAGATGTTCTCTATGCCGAGCACCGTGAGCTCTTTGGCAATCGCCCAGAGCCAGTCTTTCCGCTTTTGACTAAGATTTTAGATGCTAATGACTGGCTCAGTGTTCAGGTCCATCCTGATGATGCCTATGGACTGGAGCACGAAGGGGAGCTTGGTAAGACTGAATGCTGGTATGTCATTGCTGCAGACGAAGGAGCAGAGATTATCTATGGTCACAATGCCAAGAGCAAGGAAGAGCTGCGCCAGCAGATTGAGAGCAAGGACTGGGACCGTCTCCTGACTAAAATTCCAGTAAAAGCTGGCGATTTCTTCTATGTACCAAGTGGCACCATGCATGCCATTGGATTAGGTATTCTGATTTTGGAGACCCAGCAGTCCAGTGACACAACCTATCGTGTCTATGACTTTGATCGTAAGGACGATGCTGGCAATCTTCGCGAGCTGCATTTGGAGCAGTCTATTGATGTTTTGACTATCGGTGAGCCAGCCAATAGCCGTCCTGTTACCATTCAGGAAGATAGTTTGATTTCTACTCTTTTGGTGGCCAATGACTTCTTTGCTGTTTACAAGTGGGATATCGCTGGTTCAGTCAATTTTAAAAAGACAGCAGACTATAGCTTGGTCAGTGTCTTGGAAGGTGTCGGTGAGCTAGAAGTTGATGGAGCTATCTATCCTCTTGAAAAAGGGGAGCATTTCATCCTGCCTAGTGATGTCACAGAATGGACCTTGTCTGGAGATTTGCAGCTGATTGTCAGCCATCCATAATCATAGAAAAATCAAGAGCAAATAGTCACTTTGCTCTTTTTTCTTTTAAGAATATAGGAAATAAGTAAAATTCTAGACAGTTTCTTCTTATTTATATAGCAGAATAGTTTGTATATCAATAATAATTCAATTGTTTTGACAGGAAAATGTATAAATCAAAAGAAAGAAACAAAAAACGCTTACAATGGTGGTAAAAGATTGACTATTCGATATTTTAGGAGTAAACTAAGGAAGTAAATTTTAAAATATAAAGGAGAAGTCATCATGAATTTAACATATTTAGGACTTTGTTTGGCCTGCTTGGGCGTATCAATTGCTGAAGGTATGATTATGAGTAATCTATTTAAGGCAGCAGCTCGTCAGCCAGAAATTATCGGTCAATTGCGAAGCCTCCTAATCTTAGGAGTAGCCTTTGTTGAAGGTACTTTCTTTGTAACGCTGGCTATGTCCTTTGTTATCAAATGAGAAAGGATTCTCTTTAGAAAAGGGGGTGTCATCTGTTGGAAGAAAGTATGAATCCAACTATCAATGTAGGTCCTGTGACCTTTGATTTGACCCTGCTGGCCATGACTCTGCTGACGGTGTTTGTAACTTTTGGACTTGTTTATTGGGCAAGTCGAAAGATGACGATTAAGCCGTCAAGAAAGCAGAATGCTTTGGAATATATCTATGATTTTGTCATTGATTTTACCAAGGGAAACGTTGGCGAGCATTATATGAAGAATTACTCGCTTTTTCTATTCTCCCTCTTTCTTTTCGTGGCTGTGGCGAATAACTTGGGATTGATGGCCAAGGTTCAGACAACCAATGGTTTCAATCTCTGGACATCGCCGACAGCCAATCTCGCTTTTGACCTAGGCTTCTCTCTTTTGGTGACGATTTTCTGTCATGTTGAAGGAATCCGTCGTCAAGGTATAAAAGGATATCTAAAAGGTTTTGTGATTCCAGGTATCATGACACCCATGAATATCTTGGAAGAATTTACCAATTTTGCTTCGCTAGCCTTGCGGATTTATGGGAATATTTTTGCAGGTGAAGTATTGGCTGGTTTGCTCTTGACTTGGGCACATCAAGCAGCGTATTGGTATCCGATTGCCTTTATTATGAACATGGTTTGGACTGGTTTTTCCATCTTTATTTCCTGTATCCAAGCCTATGTTTTTACCATGCTAACATCTATGTATCTTGGTAAAAAGATTAATGGTGAGGTAGAATAAAAAGAAAGGATAGATAAAATGAATATAACCGTAGGTGAAATTATTGGCAACTTTATCTTGATTGCCGGCTCCTTTCTTCTTTTAGTATTTCTCATTAAGAAGTTTGCTTGGGGCAATATTATCGGGGTTTTAGATCAGCGTGCTCAAAAGATTTCAGACGATATTGACGGTGCGGAAGCGGCCCGTAAGAAAGCTGAAGACTTGGCGCAAAAGCGCGAGGAAGCTCTGGCAGGTAGTCGGGTCGAAGCAGTTTCTATCGTTGAGACTGCTAAGGAGACAGCTGAGAAGAATAAGGCTGGAATCCTAGCTAATGCAGCAGAAGAAGCAGGGCGCTTGAAGGCTAAAGCCAATCAGGAAATTGCCCAAAACAAGGCAGAGGCTATGAGCAGCATCAAAGGAGAAGTAGCTGATTTGACTGTGACTCTGGCCAGTAAGATTCTGAGCCAGGAGCTGGATAAGGAAGCTCAAAGCGAGCTCATTGACCGCTATATCAAACAGTTAGGAGATGCCTGATGGATAAGAAGCAATATGCAATCATTGAGAAATATGCTTTGCCTTTTGTTCAGACGGTCTTTGAAAAAGGTCAGCAAGAAGATATTTTTGAAAAACTGAGTCAGATTAAGGCTGTTTTCGCGGAGACCGGCCTTGCTGACTTTTTGTCACATATCGGCATCAGTGACCACGAGAAAGAAAAGAGTCTGCGGCTCTTTCAAAACTCAGGCTCCCAGCTGCTTGATAATCTGATTGAAATCGTCATTCTCAATCATCGCGAGGACCTCTTTTATGAGATTGTGCTGGAGAGTCAGCACCAGCTTGAAAAGATCAGCAATGAGTTTGAGGTGACGTTGCGCTCTGTTCAGCCTTTGACAGCCAGTCAGAAGGAGAAGATTCGGCCGATTATTGAGCAGAAGATGGGCCTAAAGGTCCGCTCGCTCAAGGAAGAATTGGACAGTAGATTGATTGGCGGCTTTGTCATCTCTGCCAATAACAAAACAATTGATGCAAGTATAAAACGTCAATTGCAAGTCGTAAAAGAAAAATTGAAATAGAAAGTGGTGTGAATTTTGGCGATTAACGCACAAGAAATCAGCGCTTTAATTAAGCAACAAATTGAAAATTTCCAGCCAAATTTTGACGTCACAGAAACAGGGGTCGTCACTTATATTGGTGATGGAATCGCGCGTGCTCATGGTCTGGATAAGGCTATGAGCGGAGAGCTCTTAATCTTTGAAAATGGCTCTTATGGTATGGCGCAAAATCTAGAGTCGACCGATGTTGGGATTATCATCTTGGGAGACTTTACAGACATTCGTGAGGGAGATACCATTCGCCGGACTGGCAAAATCATGGAAGTTCCTGTGGGCGAGGCCTTGATTGGGCGGGTTGTTGATCCGCTGGGTCGTCCTGTTGATGGACTGGGTGACATTGTCACGGACAAGACACGTCCGGTTGAAACACCAGCTCCGGGTGTCATGCAGCGTAAGTCAGTATCTGAGCCTTTGCAGACAGGTCTCAAGGCTATTGATGCCTTGGTTCCAATTGGTCGCGGCCAGCGGGAGCTGATTATCGGGGACCGTCAGACTGGGAAGACGACCATTGCCATTGATGCCATCCTGAACCAGAAAGGTCAGGATATGATTTGTATCTATGTGGCGATTGGTCAGAAAGAATCTACAGTCCGTACGCAGGTAGAAACGCTCCGTCAGTATGGTGCTTTGGACTATACGATTGTCGTGACAGCCTCTGCTTCACAGCCGTCGCCTTTGCTTTTCCTAGCGCCTTATGCTGGTGTAGCGATGGCAGAAGAGTTCATGTATAATGGTAAGCATGTTTTGATTGTCTATGATGACTTGTCCAAGCAGGCGGTGGCCTATCGTGAACTGTCCCTCTTGCTCCGTCGTCCGCCAGGTCGTGAGGCCTTTCCTGGAGATGTTTTCTACCTGCATAGCCGTCTCTTGGAACGTTCAGCCAAGGTTTCTGATGAGCTGGGCGGTGGTTCGATTACAGCTCTGCCATTTATTGAAACGCAGGCGGGAGACATTTCAGCCTATATCGCGACCAATGTGATTTCAATCACTGATGGACAAATTTTCCTCAGCGACAGCCTGTTCAATGCTGGGGTACGTCCAGCCATTGATGCAGGTTCTTCTGTATCACGGGTTGGGGGCTCTGCCCAAATCAAAGCTATGAAGAAAGTAGCTGGAACCCTGCGTATCGACCTGGCTTCTTATCGGGAGCTTGAGGCCTTTACTAAGTTTGGTAGTGATTTGGATGCGGCAACGCAGGCCAAGCTCAATCGTGGCCGCAGGACTGTAGAAGTCTTGAAACAGCCAATTCATGAGCCGCTGCCGGTTGAAAAGCAGGTGGTGATTCTCTATGCTTTGACCCATGGTTTCCTAGACAGTGTGCCAGTAGATGATATTTTGCGCTTTGAGTCAGAATTATTTGCCTACTTTGATGCACATCAAGAAAGCATTTATGAAACCATTCGAACAACGAAAGACCTTCCAAGTGAGGAAGTCTTGGATGCTGCCATTACTGAGTTTATTGACCAGTCTAGCTTCAAATAAGAATAGAGGTGTCAGATGGCAGTTTCATTAAATGATATTAAAAATAAAATTGCATCCACGAAAAACACCAGTCAAATCACCAATGCCATGCAGATGGTTTCTGCTGCTAAGCTGGGAAAGTCTGAGGAAGCAGCTAAGAACTTTCAGGTCTATGCCCAGAAAGTGCGTAAGCTAGTTACGGATATGCTGCATGGCCACGAGGCAGAAAATGCCCGTCATCATTCGATGTTAATCAGTCGGCCAGTCAAGAAATCAGCCTATATCGTCATTACTTCTGACCGCGGGCTGGTAGGTGGCTATAATGCGACCATTCTCAAGGCTTTGATGGAGCTGAAAGCTGAGTACCATCCGACAGGAGAGGACTTTGAAGTCATCTGTATCGGAAGTGTTGGTGCTGATTTCTTCCGAGCTCGGGGGATTCAGCCCGTTTATGAGCTGCGTGGTCTAGCCGACCAGCCTAGCTTTGATGAGGTCCGTAAAATCATTAGCAAGACCATTGAGATGTATCAGAATGAACTCTTCGATGAGCTCTATGTCTGCTATAACCACCATGTCAACAGTCTGACCAGTCAGATGCGGGTGGAGCAGATGCTGCCAATTATTGACTTGGACCCCAATGAAGCTGATGAAGATTATACGCTGAATCTGGAACTGGAATCCAGTCGGGATTCTATCTTGGATCAACTACTGCCCCAGTTTGCAGAGAGTATGATTTACGGTGCCATTATTGATGCCAAGACGGCTGAAAATGCTGCCGGTATGACTGCCATGCAGACAGCGACAGACAATGCTAAAAAAGTCATCAGTGATTTGACTATTCAGTACAACCGCGCTCGGCAGGCTGCCATTACGCAGGAAATTACTGAAATCGTGGCGGGTGCAAGTGCCCTAGAATAAGGCCACAAATGAATTAGAAATTAAACGAGGGAAAAAACATGAGCTCAGGCAAAATTGCTCAGGTTATCGGGCCGGTCGTAGACGTTGCGTTTGCTTCCGGAGACAAACTACCTGAGATAAATAATGCACTTGTAGTCTATAAAAATGATGAGAAAAAATCAAAAATCGTCCTTGAAGTAGCTCTTGAGCTTGGTGACGGTGTGGTACGGACCATTGCCATGGAGTCGACCGATGGTTTGACACGTGGTTTAGAGGTCTTAGATACTGGTCGTCCGATTTCTGTGCCGGTCGGCAAGGAAACTCTGGGCCGGGTGTTCAATGTCCTTGGGGATACTATTGACTTGGATGCGCCTTTTGCAGAAGATGCAGAGCGCCAGCCGATTCATAAAAAGGCACCGACCTTTGATGAACTATCAACTTCATCAGAAATCTTGGAAACAGGGATCAAGGTTATCGACCTTCTAGCTCCTTATCTGAAAGGTGGGAAAGTCGGTCTCTTTGGCGGTGCTGGAGTAGGAAAGACAGTCCTGATTCAGGAATTGATTCACAACATTGCCCAAGAGCACGGTGGGATTTCTGTCTTTACGGGTGTTGGTGAACGAACACGTGAAGGGAATGACCTCTACTGGGAAATGAAAGAATCTGGCGTTATCGAAAAGACCGCTATGGTCTTCGGTCAGATGAATGAACCGCCAGGAGCTCGGATGCGGGTTGCTCTTACTGGACTGACCATCGCGGAATATTTCCGTGATGTGGAAGGTCAGGACGTGCTGCTCTTTATTGACAACATCTTCCGCTTTACGCAGGCTGGTTCGGAAGTATCTGCCCTCTTGGGACGCATGCCTTCTGCCGTTGGTTACCAACCAACACTTGCGACTGAAATGGGACAGTTACAGGAGCGGATTACCTCAACCAAGAAAGGTTCCGTTACTTCCATTCAGGCTATCTATGTGCCAGCGGATGACTATACTGACCCAGCGCCAGCGACAGCTTTTGCTCACTTGGACTCTACGACCAACCTAGAACGGAAATTGGTTCAGCTGGGGATTTATCCAGCCGTGGATCCATTGGCTTCCAGCTCGCGTGCCCTTTCACCAGAGATTGTCGGAGAAGAACACTATGCAGTGGCTGCAGAAGTTAAGCGAGTCTTACAACGCTACCATGAGTTGCAGGATATCATTGCCATTCTTGGTATGGACGAGTTGTCTGACGATGAGAAGACTCTGGTTGCGCGTGCGCGTCGGATTCAGTTCTTCCTGTCACAAAATTTCAATGTGGCAGAGCAGTTTACTGGCCAGCCAGGTTCTTATGTACCAGTAGCTGAAACGGTTCGTGGCTTCAAGGAAATCCTTGAAGGTAAGCACGATAAGCTGCCGGAAGATGCCTTCCGTGGTGTAGGCTCCATCGAGGATGTATTGGCCAAGGCTGAGAAAATGGGATTCTAAGAGGTGAATGATGGCTCAAATGACAGTACAAATCGTGACACCGGATGGTCTTATTTATGATCACCATGCTGCATTTGTTTCCGTAAAGACCATTGATGGTGAGCTGGGGATTTTACCTCGTCACATCAACACCATCGCTGTTTTAGAAGTAGATCAGGTCAAAGTACGCCGGGTTGATGATGACAAGCATATCGACTGGATTGCGGTCAATGGCGGAATCATTGAAATTGCAGATAATGTCATTACCATTGTGGCGGACTCAGCTGAGCGTGAGCGAGATATCGACATTAGTCGGGCTGAGCGGGCTAAGCTCCGAGCTGAGCAAGAAATCGAAGAAGCACATGATAAGCATTTGATTGACCAAGAACGCCGGGCTAAGATTGCCCTGCAGCGGGCGATCAACCGGCTTAATGTCGGGACAAGATTATAAGAAGCTATTTTACATAGATTGATGGAAGTCATCCGTCATCTGACGAGATTTGGTTTCTTGAATACAAACTGAATACGCAAAACTGAGGCAAATCTGTCTCAGTTTTCTTTTCCAAAGAAAAAGGGCAGGACTGTTTAGTTCGTCCCTGACTGGAGTCTTGTGGTATAATAAAAGTTATGGTAGAAGTTATTTTTAAATTATGCAGTCATTTGCTCTTTATTTTCTTTGCCTTTCATCTGCTGTCAACGGTTGTTGAGTGGGAGAGATTTTTCAAGGTTAATGCTGATAATGCGATGAAGATTCGCTTTTTGATTCTCTTGTTTAGCATTGCCTTGGGCTATTTAGTCAGCCTTTTCTTCATTGGTATTTACGATATGAGCCGGGCGATTTTTAACGGTACTTTATAAGGTCATATTTTTGATTTTATGGTATGATAGTATGGATGATTTTAAAAATTTAGAGTAAGGAATCGGTATGGAAAAAATTATTATTCAAGGTGGAGATAATCGTTTAGTTGGAAAGGTCAAGATTGAAGGAGCAAAAAATGCGGTCCTGCCTCTCTTAGCAGCGACAGTATTGGCTAGCGAGGGCCAGTCAGTTTTGAAAAATGTTCCGGTCTTGTCCGATGTCTTTACCATGAACAATGTGGTCCGCGGTTTAAACACTCAGGTGGATTTTAATCAAGAAGAGAATACAGTTGTTGTGGATGCTACTCAGCCTTTGTCTGAGGAGGCACCTTACAAATACGTCAGCAAAATGCGGGCGTCTATCGTTGTTTTGGGTCCAGTCCTGGCTCGTAATGGTCATGCTAAGGTTTCAATGCCAGGCGGTTGTACGATTGGCAGCCGGCCTATTGACTTGCACCTGAAGGGCTTAGAAGCCATGGGCGCTCAGATTACCCAAACAGCGGGTTATATCGAAGCGAAGGCAGAGCGACTCAAGGGTGCCCACATTTACATGGACTTTCCTAGTGTGGGAGCAACGCAAAACATCATGATGGCTGCAACGCTGGCTCAAGGCACGACAGTGATTGAAAATGCTGCTCGGGAACCTGAAATCGTTGATCTAGCCCTATTTTTGAATGAAATGGGAGCCAAAGTCAGAGGGGCAGGTACTGAGACTCTGACTATTGTCGGAGTGGACCAGCTGCGAGGTGCCAAGCATAATGTGGTTCAAGACCGTATCGAAGCAGGAACTTTTATGGTTGCTGCAGCTATGACCAGCGGTGACTTGCTGATTGAGGATGCCATTTGGGAGCACAATCGTCCCTTGCTTTCCAAAATGCAGGAAATGGGAGTGGAAGTGACAGAGGAAGATGAAGGGATTCGGGTTCGTTCCGATGTTTCGAAGCTCAGACCAGTTTCGGTCAAGACCCTTCCTTATCCAGGCTTCCCTACTGATATGCAGGCTCAGTTTACAGCGCTCATGGCCATGGCCAAGGGCGAGTCTACGATGATTGAGACTGTTTTTGAGAACCGCTTCCAGCATCTAGAGGAAATGCGTCGGATGGGGTTGCACTCTGATATTATGCGAGATACAGCTCGGATTTGGGGTGGTAGCAGCCTGCAGGGAGCTGAAGTCATGTCAACAGACCTTCGGGCCAGTGCGACTTTGATTTTGATGGGCTTGATTGCCGAAGGCGAGACCAAGGTCAGCAAGCTGGTACACTTAGACCGAGGCTACTATAAATTCCATGAGAAATTGGCAGCCTTGGGAGCCAAAGTGAAGCGTGTAAAGGAAGAAGACGATGAGTGAAAATCTTAAATATTTAGGCCGGCAGATTGGCCTTGTTTTACTGGTTCTTTTGGTAGCTGTGATTCTCTTTTTTGTGGCTTTGATGATTGGTTATAATGTTATCGGAAACGGTAAGGGCTCTATCTGGTCACCAGAAACCTGGCAAGAATTAATCGGGAAGTTTACTGGAAACTAGCTCCTAGACGAAAAGACTGGCTGAAATGAATCCAGTTTGCTAAGTTGAAAGAAAGAAGATGAAAAGAAAGACTAGTCAGAAAAGGAATTCTAAGAGCCTGCAAGGCTGGGCTGGGCTGACTCTGGCCTTGATTTTAGCTCTGGCTGGCTATTTCTGGGGACAGGATGGTCAGCAGCCACTTCAGAGTCCAAATTCAGAAATCAGGGTTGGGCAAGTCCAAGATCAGGGCACCCCTAGCCAGGAACTGGCTGAGAGCGTTTTGACGGATGCTGTCCGAGCTCAGCTTAAAGGCAGCATTGAATGGAATGGAGCTGGCGCCTTTATCGTGAATGGGAATAAGACAGACTTGGATGCGGGGATTTCTAGTAAGCCCTACGCTGATAATAAGACCAAACTTGTTCAAGGGCAAACCCTTCCGACGGTAGCGAATGCCTTTTTATCCAAGTCTACCCGCCAATACAAAAAACGGGAAGAAACTGGAACTGCCAACACTTCATGGGTACCGGCAGGCTGGCATCAACTCAAGAACCTCCCTGGTGAGTACAATCATGCTGTGGACCGAGGACATCTCTTGGCCTATTCGCTGATCGGTGGTTTGAAGGGCTTTGATGCCTCTACCAGCAATCCTGCCAATATCGCTGTGCAGACGGCTTGGTCCAACCAAGCCAATGAAGCGGATTCAACAGGGCAGAATTACTACGAGACAAAGATCCGGAAGGCCCTGGATAAGAACAAGCGGGTGCGCTACCGGGTAACCTTGATTTATGCTACGGAGACGGATTTAGTGCCGGTTGGTTCTCACCTAGAGGCCAAGTCCAGCGATGGTAGTCTGGAATTCAATGTCTTTATCCCGAATGTGCAAAAAGGGATTCGCCTGGACTATAATAGTGGCAGGGTCAGTCTGGATAGAGGTTCTTAATTTTATACTCAAAAATGGATTTGCAAAGAGTATTCAATAGTATGAAAAGAAATGGTTGCAGATTTGTAGTCATTTTCTTTTATACTAATAGATGAAAGAAGGCGAATTTTTCAGTCTTCTTTAAGAAAGCGGTGGTAAAATCAACGTTCTCTTACAATCTAGTAAAGGAGGTTGCGATGGGACTTATTTTTAAAAGTATCCGGTTCCTCATGCGTCTGATTGGGCGTGTGGTTTGGGGACTTGCCTGGTCCTTTGTCCTGAGCTTTATGGTTATTGTCGGAATTTTCTATTTTACCACTTCGACAGAATCGGGTACAGAGGGATTGACGCAGGCTGTTCAGACAGCTGTTGGCAGAGTGGATAAATTTTTAAATCACCAAGGCATTTCCATAGGGCTTCACAGCAGTGAGGAGACACAGACGGATCAGCTGACAGATGAGCATGCAACAACAGGGGCTCGTTGGGATCAGCCAAGCGCCACGATTTATATCGATACAAATAATGAAACCTTCCGTTCAGCCTATAAAGAGGCCATTGATTCTTGGAATCAAACAGGTGCCTTCACCTTTCAAACCATCAATGATAAAGAAAAGGCGGACATTGTCGCGACGGAGATGAACGATGGCAACATCAGTGCAGCTGGTGAAGCCGAGTCTCAGACCAATCTCCTAACCAAGCGGTTTACCCATGTCACGGTTCGCCTTAATAGTTACTACCTGCTGGACAGTCGCTATGCTTATTCTCATGAGCGGATTGTCAATACAGCAGCGCACGAATTGGGCCATGCTATCGGATTAGACCATAATGAGGAGGAATCAGTGATGCAGTCAGCAGGCTCATTTTACAGTATACAGCCGACAGATATCCAGGCTGTAAAAGACTTGTATCAATCGTAAGCCTATGTTAAAATCTATTTTTTACTTGATTCGACACTTTCCAGAGCAAGTTTTTCTCTTTGTTTTTAACTCAGGAATTTTTGTCTGGCTATGGAAAAGCGGCAATGAGATTGCCAACCAGCTAGGAGTGACAGCGGCTTGGGAAAATCATGTTCCAGCGCCCATTCAGGTCTTCTTCGGTCAGAATATTGAGGCAGTTCAGGGATTTTTTCACAATTCCGCCTTTATGTGGCTAGTCGGATCCATGATTATCCTTCTGGTTATTCGTCTGATCAAGGGAATGATTAAATTTGTTGTCTTTGCGGTTCTGATTCTGCTGGGAATTTATCTGATTTTGCAGAATCAATCTATTCTCAATAGTTTTATGTAGAGGCTGGGACAAAAGTCCTAGCCTCTCAATTGTCTTTGGATTGTCGAGCAAGACGCAGTGGTTGAGTGGGCTCTACTACGCTGATTTCATCAGCTTTTACAGCCCTACTCAACTGTGCGGAGGTGGGACGACGAAATCGAATTCTAACGAATTACCGATTTCTGTCCCACTCTCTTTTTCTTTTGGGGAGCTGAGTTCGCTTTCTCTTGAATTCTGATAGCTGTGCTTCTGGAAATCTGCTATAATGGTCTTATGATTATTTTACAAGCAAGCAAGATTGAGCGCTCTTTTGCAGGGGAGCTTCTTTTTGACAATATTAACCTGCAGGTGGATGAGGGCGATCGGATTGCCCTCGTTGGTAAAAATGGAGCTGGGAAGTCAACCCTGCTCAAGATTTTGGTGGGAGAGGAAGAGCCTACTTCTGGTCAAATCAATAAAAAACGAGACCTGTCTCTGTCCTATCTGGCTCAGGATAGCCGCTTTGAGTCAGAGAACACTATCTACGACGAGATGCTGCTGGTCTTTGATAGTCTGCGTCAGCAAGAGAAGCGCTTGCGGCAGATGGAGCTGCAAATGGGAGAATTGTCAGGGGAAGATCTGACTGCTCTCATGACCCAGTATGACCAGCTGTCAGAGAACTTTCGCCAGAAAGGTGGTTTTACCTACGAGGCCGATATTCGAGCAATTTTGAATGGCTTCAAGTTTGACCAGTCCATGTGGCAGATGAAGATTTCTGAGCTTTCAGGCGGGCAGAATACCCGTCTAGCTCTGGCTAAGATGCTTTTGGAAAAGCCAGAACTGCTGGTCCTGGACGAGCCGACCAACCATTTGGATATCGAGACCATTGCCTGGCTAGAGACTTACTTAGTCAACTACAGCGGTGCCCTGATTATCGTCAGCCACGACCGCTATTTCTTAGACAAGGTTGCGACCATCACGCTGGATTTGACCAAGCATTCCTTGGATCGCTATGTGGGCAATTACTCTAGCTTTGTGGTCCAAAAGGAGCAGAAGCTGGCCACCGAAGCCAAGAACTACGAAAAGCAACAGAAAGAAATCGCTGCACTGGAGGACTTTGTCAATCGCAATCTGGTCCGGGCCTCTACGACCAAGCGGGCTCAGTCCCGTCGCAAGCAGTTGGAAAAGATGGAGCGTTTGGACAGGCCAGAGACCGGCAATCGCTCGGCTAATATGACCTTCAAATCCGATAAGGTTTCGGGCAATGTTGTTCTGACCTTGGAAGATGCGGCTATTGGCTACGGAGAGGAAGTCCTGTCGGAGCCAATTAACCTTGATATTCGCAAGTTCAATGCGGTAGCCATTGTCGGGCCAAATGGGATTGGAAAGACGACCTTGATTAAATCACTAATCGGGCAAGTGCCCTTCATCAGAGGCAAGGAGCAGTTGGGAGCTAATGTGGAAGTGGGCTACTATGACCAGATCCAGAGCAAACTGACTCCCAGCAATACAGTACTTGACGAGCTATGGAATGACTTCAAGCTGACGCCAGAGGTCGAAATTCGCAATCGCTTAGGCGCTTTCCTCTTCTCGGGAGACGATGTCAAGAAGTCTGTCGGCATGCTGTCGGGAGGAGAGCGGGCGCGGCTGCTTCTAGCCAAGCTGTCTATGGAAAACAACAACTTCCTCATCCTAGACGAGCCGACCAATCATCTGGACATTGACAGCAAGGAAGTGCTGGAGAATGCCCTGATCGACTTTGACGGCACCCAGCTCTTTGTCAGCCATGACCGCTACTTTATCAACCGCGTGGCCACACAGATTGTTGAGCTGTCTGAGACAGGTTCCACCCTTTATCTGGGTGATTATGACTACTATCTGGAGAAAAAGGCAGAGCAGGAAGCCTTGCGTGAGGAGACGGAGCAGGTCGATTCTGATAAGCCAGCACCTGCCAATGACTATCAGCTTCAAAAGGAAAACCAAAAAGAACAGCGCCGGCTGGCCCGACGCTTAGAGCAATTGGAAGCGCAAATCGAGGACTTGGACAGTCAAATCAGTCAGCTTCAGGAAGCCATGCAGGCAACCAATGACGCTGGCGAACTCATGGAGAGCCAGCAGCAAATCGACCAGCTGACCGCTGCCCAAGAAGAAGTCATGCTAGAATGGGAAGAGCTAGCGGAGAAGGTGTAGGTAAAGAATAGAATTAGACGAGCAGCCTGCAGGAGTGAGCAGTTTCCATGAGGAATGAGCTTTATAGAGTCTGTAGTAAACATCAGGAAAAAATCGTACTCAGTGTGTTTCAGTTATTATGATCGTTAGGGTTTTGATAACTGAAGCACTTTATTAAGGAAAACAAGGAGATAATGATGGATTTTCTAGTAATATTTATGATTGCAATGCTTGCAATTTTTGCTTTCGTAGGTTGGATAGTTTATTGGGCGATTAGCCATTCCGCTAAAAAGAATAAAGTATACCAAGCCTTTGCTTCTAGGCATGGCTATCAATTTGATAAAGCACAAGGTAATGACTATTATAGGGATTATTCCAAGCAAAAAACAAGTAACGACTTGGTCGTGGAAATATGGTAAAAGTTGCCTACGTAATTTCAGGTAACTACAATGGTTCTCATTTTCGGGCTTTCACCTATCATTTTGAGGGGAATGCAATCGAGAACACTGGTCCCAGTGGTGTTTTCAGCATTGTTATGATTCAGTGCCCCTATGAACCAAAAGTTCAGCTTTCAGAGCAAATGTTTTATGAAAATGGAGTGCTATGTGAATACCTTCGAGAAAATTTGAATGTAGAAACGATTCATGAGAGAATTGAGAAATTGGCTTATATTGCAAGTGAAATAAGTTTGGGAATATGAAATAAGAATTTTTCTACAGTACAGATGTTGAATGAAAAAGTTGGTTAATTCAGTTTTGGGAACAGAGGTTTGCTGACAGAACTAGAATAAGAATTAGAAATGAGGAGAGATATGTTTTTTATAAGACGTCGTATGTTTTTTAATCAATATGGCGATAAAGCTATTTATTTTGATTGTAAGGCCCACGAACTTTTAGAGGCACCAAAGAGTAAACTATTAGATACAGAGAAATCAAGCAGGATGAATCGGCATATACCTCTTTTGGTTGTCCTGTTTTTGTCTAGTGGAGGAGGACTAATTTCTTTCTTTAGATTATTCCTGCATGGAACATATACCATGACAACTTTTTGGAGTGTTATTCTTATCTGGATAGCGGAGTTTTCTTTTGTCACTATCCTTGTAGAACGTGCCTTGTATCGAAATGTCAACAGGGCACAAGTGACCTCTCAAACAATTAGTTTGGTTATTATGGAGACATTGGACGAAGAACAAAAGGTGGAGAAGGATTTGAGCAAGAAAGAGAATAGAAATGGTACACGCTTGATAAAAGGATTGATTTTTCTAGTCCCCTTGGTTGGATTCTTCTATGCCTATGATTTCATTTTTAATTATAAAGACTTGTTAGGTAATCCTATTGGAGGAGAGATATTTAAAATTGTTGCATCCGGACTTTTGCTAGGTGTTTCTTTTGTATTATATAAACAAAATAATCTTACTAAGAGTTTTGATATATTGGATTTATTCTATGGTGGAAAACTGAGTGTAGTATGTAGAGCTGACGACGATCCAGAAGTCTATCTAGAAGTGAGCATTGGACCAGATGGGGCTATTTTGACAAAAGAGCTACATAATTATAAAGCTGGGGGTTAGCTGATTTGAAATTGAATAAAAGTCAGTGAAGCAGTAAATATTATAAAGTTTTGTAAAAGAACTTCAATAAGTAATTAGAAAGAGGTTAGAATGTTTTTTCTTAGACGTCGTCGAGTATTTATTGGCGAGTGTGATGGTCAGGCGGTCTATTATGATCAGCAGACTGGAGAGGCTTTGGCAGCTCCTAAAAGTTTTCTGCTCAATACAGAGGGAGCCAGTAAGACTAATTCCTTTATTCCTGAATTGGTAATTCTCTTGATGGCAGGTGGACCTGCAATTTTGGGATTTTTTTCAATAAAAATCATAGGAGTCTATAACTGGAATACTTTAATCTATATCTTACTATTTAACTTAGCTCAGTTTTTTCTTTTAGTTGCTATTCTTGAGAGAGCACTTTATAAAAATGTTCACAAAGCAGTGCTTACAACTGAGAAGATGTTTTATTATGCAGCTTCCCATAATTTGTTTGTGAAGAACAAGTTTGATCCAAGGATGCTAGCTGCTACGCCCTATCGTTTAGTTCGCTATCTAATAAATGCAGTGAGTATTTTCTATTTATTATATTTTTTTACTATCCCTCTAAAATTTGGCCAAAAAATTGATGAAAGCTATGGTGTTTGGCTTGCTGGGGTTCTATTTTTCATAATTTTTCTGATGTATAATCAAAACAATCCAGTTCGTTTTGTAAAGATTATGGCTCTATACAGTCAAGGGAGGGTACGTTTTAAGAAAGAAACAGAGAGCGAAACTTGTAACTAGGTGTTAGGTAAAACAGTCGAATCGCAGAAAGCAAGTGCTATATCTTTAACGGAGCGAGGAGTAGTTGTTGCGACAGTTGCTGTTTTGTGACACAATTTGTTTCCTATCCTCAAATGGAAGACCTTAAACGAAGTTAGACTTTAGATAAGATGAAATTAGGAGATTAAAAATGAAAAAAATCAGTATTTTCGGTGCAGACTTTGAACGAAGTAAGAAAATCGTAACGAACGGAAAGTTTGCCTTAACAGCCGGTATGCCAAATCCTATTCATATGGGAATCATCAATCGCCTCTTTACGGTCTTATTTTGCATATTTATCTTCTTTGGAATTATGGTTTACTTTCTATTAATTGCTTTGCCAAGTAGTGTAGGTCAAAGTGGCGAAGTACACTATCTTTCTCATCAATCGGTTTCTTTGTTTCAAACAATTGGGCAAATAATGCGGCCAATCAGTATTGTTTTCTATCTGATTTTCCTTTTTGGTTCTATCCCTGTTTTTTGGCCCAAGAAACGCTTGAGCAGTCAAATTTGGACCTATTTTCCTTTTTATTTTTCAATGTCAGTTTGTGCTTTTATATCAGGGTTTTATTTTGCCAGTGCGGTAGCTTACGATGCTTATACAGTGGTGGGATTCTGGTTTCAGTTCGTCTTAGGAATAGTTCTCTTTTTCTGGATTATTACTAATAGTATCCAGAATCTGAAAAGGAGACTGAACGATGAAGAAGAAAAGTCAATCCTTAAGAACGTGATGATGATTACAGTCGGAACGATGGTAGTTCTCTTTCCGGTATCACTGGTCTATCATCTAATGAATCAACTACCGGTCCTTTGGTATTTTTATATTTTTGGATTATTTTTGGTGGTTTGGTTTGTCATTGGCGCCTATTTTATAGCTTTTATGATGAATGTGCATATTTTTCAAGCCTACTATATCTACAAGTACCCGGAAGAGTATAAAACCTATTTAAAAATTTCAGATAGAGAATGGTATAGCAAAGGATATTATAAAAAGCTGGTCAAAAGTGGCAAGCTAGAAGAAGAAACAACACAAGAGAATGGTGAAGAAAATGAGTAAAAAATTATTGCTTTTAGGAAGTGATGTCAATAAAGAACTAGATCGAAATATTAAGTCTAAAAAGCTAATATGGAGCTGTCCATTGTGAAAAAGATAAGATTATTATTTGCTGTTGATAATGGCATGGGAACTAATTTAAAAGGAACAGGCTTAGCTGCAGAGTACTATTTTTTATCAGGAGATATTGTTTGGAGAAGGCTCGATAAGGAAAGCATAGGGAATCACCAAAACATAGCTAAGAAAATTGGCAGATTAACTTGGATGTCTTCGCCATTTTTGATTGTCCCGATTATGGCTTTTATCGCTGGTTATTCTGATAATTACATTGTTCCTCAAAAAGAGTTTGGTCTTTTTTCTTTTCTGTTACCGATAATCTTAGGAATTTGGTTGTTTATACTTTTTGAATTATGGATGGTTTCAATTAGAAATACTTATCCTTTGATTGAAGCTCCTAGTAGTACTGTCCAGAAAGAATATTTTGAAGTTATACACGATATAACTTTAAAACATAATGATGTTTTGAAACAGATAAAAACACCTTATCTTGCAAACATTTTAGTAGTGTTGTTTATTGTCTTTGCAGTTATTCCTTTTGTTTATTGGTTTTATTTTATGCCAAGTACAATCATAGAGTTTATAATAAAATTAGTTGTGCTTGCTATATTACTTTCTTTGATTCCAAATATTATATGGAATGGCATAGTCAAAACTGTTATAAATAATAAAATTTTAGATAAATTAAATTATGAATTGGAGAATGAAAATGGAAAATAATAACCCTATTTTACCAATTGGTTCGGTTGTCATAAACCAGTCTAGACTTATCCATACAATGTTAGTAACTATACTTGACTAACAAACGGCTTTCAAAGATACAGAGACTAAATTTTTTGAGGTAGAAAATGAGTGAAAAAAATATAGTTTTAGGACCAGAAGAATTAAACAAGAACTATTTTCAATCACTAGGTGCGACACGAGCTTCCGTTGGGATGCTTGGCTTGGCCTGGTCCGGTATATTTGTCTTAAGTATTGCCTTGTCGCATGTGTATTATTTTATAAAAGATCAACTCAAATTGAATCCCTTTTCTAATCTTATATTCCTATTTTTTTGTGTATACTTTCTTTTTATGACGATATGTCAAATTGTTTCTTTCAATCAAAAATTGATTTATAGGCATCAATTTTTTGGCACAGCCATGCTTTTTGCAATGATTAATGGATTACTTCTGTCATTAGTTTTAACGGATTATGTTATTGTTGTAATCACTAATAATTTATTGAGAAATTCTTTTATATATACCATTATTTTTGGGCTTAGTTCTCTGATTCTATTTTTGGGTTTAATCCTTTATAATGTAAGATGGCTAAAGAAACAATTAGAAACAGGCTTTTCCGAGAAACGGACTAATGCCAACTATGTTGCTGCTTCGAGTGTCTATAGTAAACCCTCTATCTGGATAATTCTAGGAGCTACCTTGCTTGGGGTAATGATGGTTGGTTGGATAACCGGCTATTATAAGCAAATATTAGGTATTTTTGGTAATCTAGTGTTTATATCAGCTTTCTCGAGACTCATTGTTGAAGTCGGATATTTACTTAAGTTGAGAGCGAAAGATAAGACTTATTGGGAAGAAGTACCAGAAGAATTATATAATCAGAGCATTTTTAAAACTTTAGATTTCAAAAAGACTAAGCCCCGTTTGATTGCAGAGGTTATTCTATTTCTTGGTATTATTGCTTGTTTGCAATTATTGCATATAGATGCTGAAAATAGTCCGATTTGGCTAATATGGTTTATAAGAATTTTTGGCTATACGATTGTCTTGGATGCTACGGGGAGTTTTATTTATTATCAGTTTAAAAAGAGGAAGAAAAGAAAGTGCTGAGAACTATATCAACCTGACTTGTTTTAATTGTTGGTATATAGAGAGGAAAGGATGAAGGATGTTTTTTAGGAAAGTTATTTATATAGGTGAAAGTGATGGTCAGGCTATTTATGTAAATGTAGAAAAGCCACGAGACCCCTTAGCAGCTCCTAAAAGTAAACTATTGAATACAGAGGCATCGCGTGGCAATCGGAAACAAATCATTTTAATTACATCATTTCTGATTGCTTTTAGTGGTGTGATGCAGCTTTTTCCTGAGACTCGATTGTTTGGTGGTGTCTATGGCTATGGTACTTTGGTTTATTTTCTAATTGTTTGGTTTCTGGAAGGTACTCTTTTGCTGGTGATAGTAGAGCGAGCCCTTTATAAGAATGTTAAGTTGGCACAGCCAACCAGTAAAGAAAATTTTAGACGGGCAGTTGATGCGAATCTTATTTGGGGTAATTTTGGAGATAAGAAGGTTACACTTGGTAAGAAGATAGTTGCTTGGGTTTTCACAGTATCTATGGCTTTAATGGGGCTGATTAGTCCAATTTTAGTTATATCTATTCTAGTTTTTAATATGATAGGTACACCTATCG
>CBDFAZ010000005.1:0-36727 GCA_965245685.1 uncultured Streptococcus sp.
TCCGGCATAGCTCAGTTGGTAGTAGCGCATGACTGTTAATCATGATGTCGTAGGTTCGAGTCCTACTGCCGGAGCTAGAGACACTCCTAGTGAGTGTTTTTTTATTGTTCAAAAAAAGGCCTTCACTAGCATTTTAATGAAGAGCCTTATTTTTTATATTGGTAAGTAGCTGTTTTTTTGATATATTTACATTCTCTGTTGTTTCCTACGTAGAAAATTATAGCAAACAAATAAGATTATGCCAGATATGAAGGCAATGCCACCTTCTTTCAGTCCATTAGGAATGAAAGTGAGGACAACATTTCCTTCTCCTTTTTTCACATCTAATTTCATAAAGCCATTTTGAGCTCGTTTTAGTGTGACAGGTTTCCTGCTAAGAGTGGCTGACCATCCCTTATCATAAGGAATGGTAAAGAATAATGAAGTATCCTTTTCTGCTTTATAGTTTGTTTTTACTGTGTTTAAATCAGTAGTTGTGGAAACGGGCTGTTCTTTTAATTTTTGAATGACATTTTGATATTGCTCAGTATTAACGGCAAAAAATTCTGGTGTATCAAATGAAACTGTTGAATTGTCTGGGAATGTAAAGCGAATAGATACTGTTTGACTTTGACTGAAATAGCCAGCATTAAAGAAAGGAAAAACATTATTAGTTGTATAACGTTCTGTAAAGTTATTGACAGTAATGTCAATATCTGTCTGATCATCATTACTAAAATCAATCCCAGCAACATTAACATATAGTTGACTGTTAGCAGGTACATTGACAGTATAGATTACACTAGCAAAGCTTGTATTATGTTCTCTGTCAACATCCACAGTCACTCTGTTGCCAATTTGCTTGACATTTTCATTAGTAGTTATAGCATCTACTTTATCATAATATTTAAAATCAAAACCAGTCAACCGATTTAAAAATTCTGTTTGATTATCTAGGGTCAAATTTGTAAACTTGACATCCTGGTAAACATCATTGGTCAGAAAAGCTAAACCAAGTGCAGCATCATTTTGGTAGAGAGACATTTCTTTTTCAGTTTTCTCAGGAAGAAAACCAAATTTTTGAGGATCTGTTTCAGATAGATTGTAGCGAACACCAAAAATACTGTCCATTAAAATACTGTTGTTTTGATAACGTAGATTCAGATTTGTTCCTGCTGATTTAAAACCAAGTTTATCTAAAGTAGAACTTGCCTGAGTATTTCTGACAGATGAGAACTGGGAAATTCCATTGTAGTTGAATTTCATACTGTCATTTCCCGTTTGTGGATTCAATCTTTCAGTTCTAAAAAAGTCAATATTTTCCTTTTTGGAATAATTGACAAGCTTGTCAATCTCGTCAAGGTGGCTAGCATAAGATGAACGAGTGGCAAATACCCATTCTTTAGCAATTCCTCCAACTTGATAATAGGAATTAAGCGACAGTTCAAAAGTAACAAAGAAGAGCAAGACAGGGAGAATGATTTTTGGTTGAATCGAAGATTTTGCTAAGACAAAGCTAATCAAGAGATAAGCCAGCAGAAATTCTAATGTTAGAATATAATTTTCAGGACCTAAAAAGTCATAATGTTTTCTCTGAATAAAAGTCATAATGAATCCGAGACTGAGCAAAGTGAAACTAATGGCAACATTCATCAATTTCACGTCTTTCCAACGATTTAAAGTTTCAGCAGCCATATAGATAACTACCAGAGAAAATAGCCAAGAATAACGGTGAAGAAACATGTTCGGAGCATGCATTCCCTGCCAAAGTAAGTCTAAATATTGAAGATAAAAACTAGCTATGAAAATTGCAATGAGTAAAAAGTAGCAAAGTTTCACGTGAAACTTAACAGATTTTAAGGTGAAAAATAAGATAGCCAGAATCAAGGGGAAGGTGCCGACATAAATCATAGGGATAGAACCATACTTGGTTGTATCAAAACTGCCAATAAAATTTTTAGCAAACACATCTAAAAACCAACTTTTTTCTGTCAACAAGGAAGAAACTTTTGTTAAGGTTTCACCATGAGTACTTATGTCTAGGTAAGTTGGCAGAATCATAATTAGGCTAGTCAGACCTGCTAAAGCAGATACGATTGTAAAGTCAAGTAAACTTTTAATTCGATTTTTGAAATCCCAAGATAATTGAAGAAGGTACCAAAAGACCAAAAAGATCGCCATCATATAACCAAAATAATAATTTTGGATGAAGAGGATTGACAGTGTTGTAAAGTATAGTACTCTGCCTTTTCCAGTTATTAATCTATGTAAACCTAGCACAATCAAAGGTGCAAGGATAAACACATCCAGCCAGGTTTTAATTTCCAATTGACTGACCGAAAAACTCATTAAAGAAAATGAAGTTGAAAGAGTGATGATGAGTAAAGCTGGAATCTTTTTGAATATTCCTTTGATACTGATAAAGGTAGAGAGTCCAATTAATCCAAACTTGATTAAGGTAAATAGATAGACGGCATCTGGCATTGATTTCAAATCAAAGAAATAAACTAAGGGAGATAAGAAGCTACCTAAATAATAACTAGATAAAGCATAGAAATTCTGCCCAAGTCCACTAGAGAAAGTATAGAAAATACTATCTGTGCCATGGAGGATATTTCTTAGGTTAGTATCAAAAATGACATACTGATGAAAACCATCACCAAGCAAAGGAGACGTTTCGCTATTCCAGTAAATTCCGTACATCAAGTAGACAAAGAACATGATGAAAAATGGAATAAAGAAGGCACAAAAATAAGGCCAATTTTTTTTAAAATATTCTTTAATGTGATTCATATTTCTTATATAGAAAGAGGCAGAAACGTTGTTTCATGCCTCTGTAAAGCTTTGTAAACGTAAATTGACAAGAGATTAATCTTTCCAAAGTTCTTTGACTTTTGCCTGAACTTCCTGGTTTCCCAAGAATTCATCATAGGTTTCGTCAATGCGGTCAATCACACCATTTTTAGACAGGACAATGATATGGTTGGCCAAGGTTTGAATAAATTCATGGTCATGGCTAGCAAAAATAATGGATCCTTTGAAGTTTTTCAAGCCATCATTTAAGCTGGAGATTGATTCCAAATCCAAGTGATTTGTTGGATCATCTAATACTAAAACGTTGGATTTGAGCAACATCAGCTTAGATAACATAACCCGAACTTTTTCTCCTCCTGACAAAACATTGACAGACTTGTTAACCTCATCTCCAGAGAAGAGCATACGGCCAAGGAAACCTCGGAGGAAAGTATTGTCATCCTCTTCTTTGCTAGCAAATTGACGCAGCCAGTCAAGGATTGATTCGCCACTAGCAAAGTCACGAGAATTATCTTTTGGTAGGTAAGATTGACTGGTTGTGACACCCCACTTGACAGTTCCTTCATACTCAATATCACCCATCAAAGCACGAATCAAAGCTGTTGTTTGGATGTCGTTTTGGCCAATCAAAGCTGTTTTATCGCCAGGACGTAAAATGAAGTTAATATTATCAAGAATAGTTTCTCCGTCTATCTTGACAGAAAGATTTTCAACTGTCAAGAGATCATTACCGATTTCACGTTCTGCTTTAAAGCTGATAAATGGGTATTTACGGCTAGATGGAACAATTTCTTCTAACTCAATCTTGTCAAGCATCTTTTTACGAGAAGTTGCTTGTTTTGATTTTGAAGCATTGGCAGAAAAGCGAGCAACAAACTCTTGAAGTTGCTTGATTTTTTCTTCTGCTTTGGCATTTCGGTCAGCGAGCAGCTTAGCCGCTAGTTCACTTGATTCTTTCCAGAAATCATAGTTTCCGACATAGAGTTTGATTTTTCCAAAGTCAAGGTCGGCCATATGAGTGCAGACTTTATTCAGAAAGTGACGGTCGTGTGATACAACAATAACTGTATTGTCAAAATCGATAAGAAAGTCTTCCAACCAAGTAATAGACTGAATATCCAAACCGTTAGTTGGCTCGTCCAGAAGCAAGACATCAGGTTTACCAAAAAGGGCTTTGGCTAAGAGTACTTTGACTTTGTCTCCGTTAGAAAGCTCCCTGATATTTTGATAGTGAAGATCTTCCGGAATATTGTGATTTTGCAATAATTGAGAGGCTTCGCTTTCAGCTTCCCAGCCACCTAGTTCAGCAAACTCTCCCTCAAGTTCAGCCGCACGTACACCATCTTCATCAGAAAAATCAGGCTTCATATAAATAGCATCTTTTTCTTTCATGATGTTGTAGAGATGCTCATTTCCCATGATTACAACATCAATAGCCCGTTCTTCTTCATAGTCAAAGTGGTTCTGGCGAAGGACTGAAAGACGTTCATTTGGTCCTAGAGAGATGTGGCCTGTTGTTGGCTCAATATCGCCAGCTAAAATTTTTAAAAAGGTTGATTTTCCAGCGCCGTTAGCTCCAATCAATCCATAAGTATTTCCTTCTGTAAATTTGATGTTGACTTCATCAAACAATTTTCGGTCACTGAAACGCAGTGATACATCTGATACTGTAAGCAATGTCTTTCTCCTATATATATAATCTTCTTCATTTTACTAGAAAACAGAACTTTTTTCAAATAATTCTGAGATAAAAAGAAAAAATCAAAGCAAAAAGAAAAAAGGAGAATAGAATGAACTAAGAATTTTAGGTTTTACAGCCAGAATAGTTTGTCAATTAAGTTTACAAATATTGTAAAGGGATGTCAATCAAGCTGTAAAAACTGGAATTTTCGCTTTTTTCTAGAAACTTCTTTCTCATTTTCATTGAAAATGATATAATGAACTCATTATAAATTGAGGAGTAATAAATGACTAAACCAATTATTTTAACAGGAGATCGTCCGACAGGAAAATTGCATATTGGTCATTATGTAGGAAGTTTACGGAATCGCGTGCTTTTGCAGGATCAGGGTAAATATGAAATGTTCGTATTTTTGGCTGATCAGCAAGCTTTGACAGATCATGCAAAGGACCCTCAAACAATAGTGGAATCCATCGGTAATGTAGCTTTGGATTATCTGGCAGCTGGTTTGGATCCTAATAAGGTGACTATTTTTATTCAAAGTCAGATTCCTGAGTTGGCAGAGTTGTCAATGTATTACATGAATTTGGTGTCATTGGCTCGTCTTGAGCGTAATCCTACTGTCAAGACAGAAATAGCTCAAAAAGGATTTGGTGAAAGTTTGCCGACTGGTTTTTTAGTTTATCCGATTTCTCAGGCAGCAGATATTACTGCTTTTAAGGCTAATTTTGTACCAGTAGGACATGATCAAAAGCCTATGATTGAGCAGACTCGGGAAATTGTTCGTTCCTTTAACCACGCTTATCAGACAGATGTTTTGGTAGAACCGGAAGGGATTTATCCTGAAAACGAAGCAGCTGGACGTTTACCTGGTTTGGATGGCAATGCTAAGATGTCCAAGTCTCTCAATAACGGCATTTATTTGGCAGATGATATGGATATTCTGCAAAAGAAAGTTATGAGCATGTATACGGATCCGAATCATATCAGAGTGGAAGATCCTGGAAAAATTGAGGGAAATATGGTCTTTCATTATTTGGATGTTTTTGGCCGCCCAGAAGATGCTACTGATATTGCTGCAATGAAAGAGCATTATCAAAGAGGTGGTCTGGGAGATGTCAAAACCAAACGCTATCTATTAGAAATTCTAGAGCGAGAGTTAGGTCCGATTCGTGAGCGTCGTGTGGAGTTTGCTAAAGACATGGGACAGGTCTATCAGATGCTGCAAGAAGGATGTGATAAGGCACGTCAGACTGCCGCTCAGACTCTTTCAGAAGTCAAGTCTGCGATGGGGATTAATTATTTTAAATAACGAACATTATTGATTATAAATCACAAAAACTATCGTTTTTAGTTTCAAAAATGATGGTTTTTATTTTTTGTGTAATAATGATTGACAATTTCCTATAGAATGGTATGATATTAACAACAAAAAGACCAGCTTTTATCCAAAGAAAATTGAACTTCAATTTTCTTTGGATATTAGTTTAATAAAAAGGAAAAGAGGAAACTGTGGATGTCTAACTGGGACACTAAATTTTTGAAAAAAGGTTTTACCTTTGATGATGTGCTGCTGATTCCAGCCGAAAGCCATGTACTGCCCAACGATGCTGATTTGAGTACCAAGCTTGCTGAGAATTTGACTTTAAATATCCCAATCATTACTGCTGCCATGGACACCGTTACAGAGAGTCAGATGGCTATCGCTATTGCCCGTGCCGGCGGTCTTGGAGTTATCCACAAAAATATGTCTATTGAGCAACAGGCTGATGAAGTTCGAAAGGTTAAACGTTCTGAGAATGGCGTTATTATTGATCCTTTTTTTCTAACGCCAGAGCATACGATTGCTGAAGCAGATGAGTTGATGGGACGTTACCGTATCAGCGGTGTTCCTGTTGTAGAAACTCTTGAAAATCGTAAGTTAGTAGGGATTCTAACCAATCGTGATTTGCGTTTTATTTCTGACTATGATCAACCTATTTCTCGTCATATGACCAGTGAGAATCTTGTAACAGCGCCTGTTGGAACAGATTTGGGGACTGCAGAGCGCATTTTGCAAGAGCACCGGATTGAAAAGTTGCCTTTGGTTGATGATAAGGGATGTCTTTCAGGTTTGATTACCATTAAAGATATTGAAAAGGTTATTGAGTTCCCAAATGCTGCTAAAGATGAGTTTGGCCGTCTCTTGGTAGCTGGTGCTGTCGGTGTTACTTCAGATACTTTTGAACGTGCGGAAGCTCTTTTTGAAGCGGATGCAGATGCGATTGTTATTGATACTGCTCATGGCCACTCAGCTGGAGTTTTGCGCAAGATTGCTGAGATTCGTGCTCATTTCCCTGATCGCACCTTAATTGCTGGAAATATTGCAACTGCTGAAGGTGCACGCGCTCTTTATGAAGCAGGTGTGGATGTTGTTAAGGTCGGAATTGGTCCTGGTTCTATCTGTACAACCCGAGTCATTGCTGGTGTTGGTGTTCCTCAAGTAACTGCTATTTATGATGCAGCTGCTGTAGCGCGTGAATATGGAAAAACCATCATTGCTGATGGTGGGATTAAATATTCTGGAGATATTGTTAAGGCCTTGGCTGCAGGTGGCAATGCTGTTATGCTGGGTTCAATGTTTGCTGGTACAGACGAAGCACCAGGTGAGACGGAAATTTTCCAAGGTCGTAAATTTAAGACTTACCGTGGAATGGGATCTATCGCCGCTATGAAGAAGGGTTCTAGTGACCGTTACTTCCAAGGTTCTGTCAATGAAGCTAATAAGCTAGTTCCAGAAGGAATTGAAGGTCGTGTGGCATACAAGGGAGCTGCTGCAGATATTGTCTTCCAGATGCTGGGTGGTATCCGATCTGGTATGGGTTATGTTGGTGCCGCAAATCTGCAAGAACTTCACGATAATGCTCAGTTTATTGAGATGAGTGGTGCTGGATTGAAGGAAAGCCACCCTCATGATGTGCAAATTACAAATGAAGCCCCTAACTATTCAGTTCAATAAAAAATAAAACGAGGTCGGGAATTTTTCCTAACCTCTTTTTAAATTTACGATTTAAATTGACATGCTTTTACAATTCAAAAGGCTATAAAAGCTGTTCTAACAACAATTCGATATAATTCGTTTACACTATAAGCAAGTTTTTGTAAACGGAATTTACAAAAACGTAAATCTCATGTAATGCTAGGATTGAGATATAATTTGTCCTTGTTGGATTGTGAAAATTTTTATATCTTGTGGAAGATTTTTTAAATGTTCTAAAGTTGTTGTAGTGATGAAAGTTTGAATATCATGAGAGATAGTTTCTAATAATTTTAGTTGACGGTTATTGTCAAGTTCGCTCATTACATCGTCAAGCAACAAAATAGGTGTTTCCTTCGTTATGCTTTCTATTAACTTGATTTCGGCTAGTTTCAGTGATAAAACAAGACTGCGATGCTGACCTTGACTACCAAAGTTGGCATCCATCTGGTTGATAAAAAAAGCAATATCATCACGATGGGGACCAACACCTGTATTTTTTTTGAATAGGTCACGTTTACGGCTGCTTAATAAGGAAGAGCAGTAAGTTTCTTCTAAATTGTCAATTTGGTGTAAAGGAATAGATGACAGATACTTGACAGTCAATTCTTCCAAATTTTGAGAGATGTCCCAGTGCTTGTCTTGAGCAAAGCTTTCTAATTTTTGCAAAAAATCCAACCGATGCCTTATGACACGACAGCCATAGTCAACCAGCTGCTCATCAAGGACAGTCAAGAAGGTTTCATCAACTTTGTCATTAGCTTTCAGATAGGCATTGCGTTGTTTGAGGACATGGTTGTAATTGGATAAATCTGATAGATAGACAGGCTTGATTTGTCCAAGCTCAATGTCTATAAATTTACGGCGTAGACTGGGGGAACCTTTAATCAACTGTAAATCTTCAGGAGCAAAAAGAACAACATTCATGGTTCCAATGTAGTCTGATAATTTACTTTGTTTCAAGTAGTTGACTTTTGTGATGCGACCTTTTGGTGTCAAGTTAATGTCAAGGGGAACTTTACCAGTCTTTTTTTCTAAGATACCAGAGACAAGGAGTTCATTTTCTGTAAAATGAATCAGATCCTTATCTGAGCGTGTGCGGTGGCTTCTTGTCAAGGCTAGGAAATAAACAGCTTCTAAAATATTGGTTTTACCTTGTGCGTTCTGGCCTAGAAAGACATTTAATCCAGGATGGAAGTCAATATCAGCTTCCTGATAATTTCGGAAATGCTTGATTTTTAATGATTGCAGCCACATGATTAGATACCAGGGAAGCGAACAGGGCTTTTAGTAGTTTTCTGCTTTTTAGGTAGCCCTGTATTCTTACGCTTTTCTTTTTTAGAAGTCTGAGATTTTTTTAAATCCTTATTCATGGCTTTGACAAGTTCGGCAACTCGTTTTTTTTCTGCGATTTCTTTCTGGTGTTGCAGAATTTCTTCTTGACTAGGAGCTGTCAAATCAATTTCAATTCCTTGCTCAGGAAGGGAAATCTTATCATTGACACGGAGTTTTTTCCCTCGGCGGTTTTCTGGTTCACCGTTAAAAAGGACTGGATATTCACTTAGAAATGTTTTAATTGCTCCGCCGCTTTGGATAATTCCTGTTTCTTTCAAAAGGGCTTGTAGCGTGATGTAGTCATCAAATAATTTATATTCCATATTTCACCTCAACCCTGTCATTATACCACATTTGATAGTAAAAAGTACTGAGGTTCTTTGGATAAAATCGGAAATTTTCTCCTGTTATCAGAAAACGTTTTAATCAGCAAAAAGCTTGGTGGAACAAACAAATCAGAGGCATTTCATGATATAATAGTAGTCTATATTATTCAGTATGAGGGGCGTCATGGAAATCACTAAAGGAGTTCGTCTCCATTTTATTCAATCAGAAAAATTTAAAACAAATAAAATTAGGGTTCGTTTTTCAGCGCCTATGTCCAAAGAAACAGTAGCTGGTCGGGTTTTAACAGCCAGTATGCTAGAAACTGTCAATGCTGTTTATCCTACTTCGCAAGCCTTCAGAGAACGTTTGGCCAATTTGTATGGCGCTGATTATTCAACGAGTCTTTCAAGGAGAGGATTGGTCCATTATTTAGATATCAATCTTTCTTTTGTGCGGGATAAATTTTTGAGTCGTAAAAATGTCCTAACAGATGCCATGCTTGATTTTTTGAAAGCCAGCTTGTTTTCTCCATTGGTAAGTCAGGGCGCTTTTGATGAATCTGCTTTTGAAATTGAGAAGAAAAATATCTTGAATGATTTGGAAGCTGAAATTGAGAATCATTTTTATCATGCTCATCGAGAATTAGATAAACTCTTTTATGAAGAAGAGGAAATGCAGATGCCTCGTGTTGGGACGATTGAATTAATCCAGAAAGAGACCGCTGCAAGCAGTTTTGCTGCTTTTCAGCAGATGCTTCAGGAAAATCAGATTGACTTTTTCTTTATTGGGGACTTTAATGAAGTGGCTGTTCGTGAGAAAATTCAATCTTTCAATTTTGCGCCTCGCCAGCAAGAACTTCAGCTAGTTTATCAGCAAGAATATTCCAATGTTTTGCGAGAAGGACTGGAGCAGAAGGACGTGCATCAGTCAATTATTGAGTTGGCCTATCATTTCCCTATTCAGTACGGAGAGAGTGAGCACCTGCCTTTGGTTGTTTTAAATGCTTTGCTAGGTGGCTTTGCCCATTCGAAATTATTTGTCAATCTTCGTGAAAAGGAAGGGCTGGCTTATACAATTTCTAGCAATTTTGATATTTTTTCAGGAATGATGCGGATTTACGCTGGTATTGACCGCAGTAATCGGACCAGAACAGTTGCTTTAATCAACCGGCAAATTGTTGACTTGAAGCGTGGGAATTTTAGTCTGGAAGAACTGAACCAAACCAAGAAAATGCTGAGAAATTCGGTATTGTTAGCTCAGGATCGACAGAATACAATCTTAGAGAGAGCTTATATGTCTTCTGTTTTAGGGAAAAAATTCTTATCTCTTGAAGCTTGGCTGGAAGCTTTGGAACAGGTTCATAAAGATGATATTGTCAAAGCAGCTGGTCTCTTAAAATTACAAGCTATTTACTTTATGGAAGGAAAATAATGCAGGGAGAAGTGCTAGAAAAAATCAATTATTCAGCAGTGGGAGAAACTGTTTATCAGACAGTCTTGGCAAATGGTTTGCGTGTTTTTCTTCTGCCTAAAAATGATTTTAATGAAACTTATGGGATTATCTCAACTAATTTTGGTTCAGTGGATACAGGGATTGTTTCACGTGAAACCAAGCAGGTCACTCAGTATCCGGCGGGAATAGCTCATTTTTTGGAACATAAGCTTTTTGAAGGTCCGCAGGGAAAGGATCTGCTGCTGGAATTTACTAAGCTAGGGGCTGAGAGCAATGCCTTTACAAGCTTTACTCGGACTAGCTATTTATTTTCTGCAACGGATAATATTTCAGAAAATCTACATCTTTTGCAAGAACTGGTGCATCGGGTTGATTTCACCAAAGAATCTATTTTGCGGGAACAGGATATTATCGGTCAAGAAATTGAAATGTATCAGGATAATCCAGATTATCGTCTCTTTTTTGGAGCCTTAGCCAATCTCTATCCTCAAACACCTCTGGCAGAAGATATTGCAGGAACGAAAGAGTCTATCTCTGAGATTACCGTCGAAAATTTGAAGGAAAATTTCAGTAACTTTTATCATCCTTCTAATATGACTTTGTTTGTGATTGGTAATTTCGATTTGGAACAGATAGCTGCTGAGATTGCTAAACAGCAGGAAAAACTAGTTTTTGCTGGGAGTTCGGAATCTATTGAAAAAATTCCTGTTAGCCTTCACCCAGTGGTATCAACGGACACCTACCGAATGGAGGTGGCTAGTCCAAAACTGGCAGTTGGGATTCGAGGGACAGACTTTGTTGATGAATCGGAGTTGTATCGCTATAAAATCACTTTGAAACTCTTATTTGCCATGATGTTTGGCTGGACTTCCAAGCGTTTCCAGTCCCTCTATGAAAGTGGGAAAATGGATAATTCTTTAACGCTGGAAGTGGAAGTAGAAAAAGATTTTCACTTTGTCATGTTGACGATGGATACTCAGGAACCGGTGGGACTTTCTCATCAATTTCGCTCAGCCATCAAGAATTTTGACAAGGATCCGGATGTGACAGAAGAGCATTTGGATACGATTAAAAGTGAGATGTTTGGTGATTTTCTGCATGGTTTAAACTCGCTTGAGTATATTGCAACCCAATATGAACCGCATTTGACGGGTGAGAATCTGTTTGATTTGCCGAAAATTTTACAGGACATCAGCCTGAATGATGTGATAAAACTAGGTCATCGTTTTATCGATCAGTGTGATATGACAGATTTTACTATTTTTCCAAAATAATTCCAGAATCGTTTTTAAAATTTTGTTAAAATAGTGAAGAATAGAAAAAAGGGAAAAGTAAGTATGAGAAAAAAAACGATAGGAGAAGTGTTGAAGCTTGCCCGGACCAATCAAGGGCTGAGCTTAGAGGAATTGTCAAAAAAGACAGATATCCAGCAGGATTTGCTGGAAGCGTTGGAACGAAATGACTATGATTTGCTTCCTAGTCCCTTCTATGCCCGCAGCTTCTTGCGGAAATATGCTTGGGCTGTAGATTTGGATGAATCTATTATTCTGGAGGCTTACGAAGCTGGTGAGATGATTGTCTTTGATGAAGTGGCACTGGCAGCAGATGAGGAATTCAGGAGCAGAAAAAATAAAAATAAAAGCTCTTTTCTGCCCTTGTTCTATTTCCTCTTATTGGCTACAGCTATTGCTGCTTTCGTAGCTTACTATATCTGGAGCTATGCTCATACTAATTCGGTAAGTTTCAAAGCATCTGACAGCAATTATAGTCTGGTGTCTTCTACAAGAACTAACAGTCAGAAGAGTTCCTTTTCTTCGGCTGATTCTGAGTCAGTTTCTTCCTCAGCTAGCAAGTTGACAGTTGGTGGAAGCGGAGAGAATTTGATTGCTGAGTATAGCGGAGCAAGTCAGCCTGTCAAAGTGACCGTTTCTGTGGAACAAACAACCAATTTGGTAAGCATAAGCGATTCAGAACTAGCCGAAGGTATCACCTTATCTCCTGAAAAATCAAGTCAGACGGTTTCTCTTGAGCCAGGAAATAAGTATCTTATTACGTTAGCACCTGTTAAAGGAGCAACTGTGACGATAGAGGGACAAAAACTAGATATTTCGGCTTTGACTAGTGATAGTGGAACCATTAGTTTGAACATTACGAAAGGATAAAAACGAAGGGAATCCCATGAAAAAAGAAAATATTCCAAATGCCTTAACTCTTGTTAGAATTGCTTTAATCCCTGTATTTGTTGTGATTTTAACATTTGGTCATTCTTACACCATGCATATCTTGGCAGCTTTTATCTTTGCTTTTGCCAGTATAACTGATTATCTAGATGGCTATTTGGCTCGAAAGTGGGAAGTGGTAACAAATTTTGGTAAATTTGCTGATCCCATGGCTGATAAGCTTTTAGTGATGTCTGCTTTTATCATGTTGATTGAGATGAAAATGGCTCCTGCCTGGGTTGTGGCTATTATTATTTGCCGGGAATTGGCAGTAACAGGTCTGCGCTTGCTTTTAGTGGAAACAGGAGGGACAGTTTTAGCGGCTGCTATGCCGGGTAAAATCAAAACCTTCACGCAGATGTTTGCTATAATTTTTCTTCTGATTCATTGGACTCTCTTAGGACAAATCCTTCTGTATATCGCTTTAATCTTTACGATTTATTCTGGATATGACTACTTCAAGGGAAGTGCCTATCTCTTTAAAGATACCTTTAAATAATATGAAAAATATCATCGAAGTAAGAAATCTTAAGTACAAATACGATAGTGAGTCTGAGAATTACACTTTAAATGATGTCTCCTTTCAAGTAAAAAAAGGGGAATGGCTGTCTATTGTTGGTCATAATGGGAGTGGAAAATCAACCACAGTTCGTTTGATTGACGGTCTTTTAGAAGCGGAAAGCGGAGATATTATTATCTCAGGCGATAAGCTGACAGCTGAAAACGTCTGGGAAAAACGCAGACAGATTGGCATGGTATTCCAAAATCCAGATAATCAGTTTGTCGGTGCAACTGTAGAAGACGATGTAGCCTTTGGTTTGGAAAATCAAGGGCTGGACTATGATCTGATGGTAGAGCGAGTCCAGCAAGCATTAGAGCTTGTTGGCATGCAGGATTTTAAGGAGCGTGAACCAGCTCGTCTTTCCGGAGGGCAAAAACAGCGGGTAGCTGTTGCAGGTGTGGTAGCTCTGAGACCGGATATCATTATTTTGGATGAAGCAACTAGCATGCTAGATCCAGAGGGACGTTTGGATCTTATCCAGACAGTAAAAAAGATTAAAGACAAGAATGAACTGACTGTCATTTCCATCACCCATGATTTGGATGAAATAGCCTTAAGCGACCGTGTTTTGGTCATGAAAGAGGGTCAGGTTGAATCTACCGCTACCCCGAGAGAACTTTTTTCTCGAGAAGATTTGGAAGAGCTAGGATTGGATCAGCCATTTGTTAATCAGGTAAAGGCGGCTTTGTGTCAGTCAGGCTTTTCTCTGGCAGACTCTTACTTAACAGAAAAAGAATTGCAGGATCAACTATGGGCATTACTCTCAAAAATGTAAGTTATACTTATCAAGCTGGCACCCCTTTTGAAGGACCAGCGCTTTTTGGAGTGGATTTGGAGATAAAATCCGGCAGCTACACCGCTCTTATCGGTCATACTGGTAGCGGTAAGTCAACAATTCTCCAGCTTTTAAATGGCTTGTTGGTTCCTAATCAAGGCAGTGTTGAAGTAGGCAGTACAGTCATCACGGCTGATTCTGTCAATAAAGATATTAAACAGGTGCGCAAGAAGGTCGGTCTAGTCTTTCAATTTCCGGAAAGTCAAGTTTTTGATGAAACAGTTTTGAAAGATGTGGCTTTTGGTCCTCAGAATTTTGGTGTTTCTAAAGAAGAAGCGGAAGCTTTGGCACGTGAAAAGCTGCACTTAGTCGGAATTTCTGAGGATTTGTTCAATCGCAGTCCTTTCGAACTTTCTGGTGGCCAGATGCGCAGGGTGGCCATCGCTGGCATACTAGCCATGGAGCCTGATATCTTGGTTTTGGATGAGCCGACAGCAGGACTTGATCCATCCGGTCGAAAAGAACTGATGAGGCTCTTTGAAGAGCTGCATCAAGCCGGTATGACCATTGTTTTGGTAACTCACCTAATGGATGATGTAGCCAACTTTGCTGATACAGTCTATGTTTTAGATAAGGGCAGAGTAGTCAAGAGCGGTCAGCCTGCTCAGGTCTTTCAGGATTTGGATTTTATGGAGAGTATTCAATTGGGTGTTCCTAAGATTACAAAATTTGCTCACGAATTGGCGGAGAAAGGGATGAATTTCTCGCATTATCCTATTACAATTGAAGAATTCAAGGAGATCTTGCATGGATAAGTTGATTTTAGGTCGCTATATTCCCGGAAATTCAATCATCCATCGTTTGGATCCGCGGAGCAAGTTGCTGGCGATGTTTATTTTTATTCTATTAATTTTCTGGGCCAATAATCTTGTGACCAATCTGCTGCTGTTTGTTTTCGTTTTTAGTTTGGTCTTGCTGTCTAAGGTTCCTTTGAAGTTCTTTTTAAAGGGTATCCAGTCCATGGTTTTTATCATAGCTTTTACCACCTTGTTCCAGCTATTTTTGACCTCAGGTGGGGCCACTATCTTTCGATTCGCTTTTGTCAGAATTACAGAAGCAGGACTGTCACAGGCTGGTATTATTTTTAGCCGCTTTATTCTGATTATTTTCTTTTCTACTCTTCTGACTCTGACAACGACACCTTTAAGCTTGTCCGATGCGGTTGAGTCTTTGCTGAAACCTCTGAAGGTTTTCAAGGTGCCAGCACATGAGATTGGCCTGATGCTCTCTATGAGCCTGCGCTTCGTTCCAACTTTAATGGATGATACTACTCGGATTATGAACGCCCAGAGGGCGCGTGGTGTTGACTTTGGCGAGGGAAAGCTTATTCAAAAGGTTAAATCTATTATTCCTATTCTAATCCCTTTGTTTGCTTCCAGTTTTAAAAGGGCAGATGCTCTAGCAATTGCCATGGAAGCGCGCGGCTATAATGGAGGTGAAGGGCGGACACGTTTTCGCCGTTTGGCATGGAAAAGAAATGACAGCTTGGCTATTATTAGCTTACTTATATTAGGTATTCTGCTTTATATATTGAAAAACTGACCTGCAGTTTAAAGTGTTTTTTAGAGAATAGTATAAGTTAAACTTGTCTATTTTTTACTTCGTCAAAGAAAATATTTGGCAAAAAAGCTCTAAAAGTCTGTTTTTAACGTCTAAACTAAATGTTCTTGTAACGTTTGACTTGGTAATGTAACTTTTTGGTAATATTTTATGTGTAAGATAGTATTATCACCGAAAGGAGAATTACATTTTAATGAACAAAAAAACAGCAAAATGGACTTTAACAGGTGCAGTCGCTGCAGCGGCTTTCTTGGTTTCTGGTATTGCAAATGCTGAGACCTATACAGTTGAAGCCGGTGATACTTTATCAGCTATTGCTAACGAAAAAAATACAACTCTTGAGAAATTAGTAGAGTTAAACAAGATTGCAGATCCAAATCACATCCGTGTTGGTCAAATCTTGGAACTTGGAAATAGTGCCAAAACGTCTGAAACAAGCGTAGCAGCAACTGCAACTCCCGTAAATAATTATGCAGCGCCCGCAGCAACAGCTAATTCAGCAGCAACTTCAGGAGGCCTTGTACTTAGCAATGGTAATACCGCTGGTGCAACTGGCTCTTATGCAGCATCACGTATGGCAGAAATGACAGGTGTTCCTGCATCAACTTGGGAAGCTATTATTGCACGTGAATCAAATGGTCAAGTAGATGCTTACAACCCTTCAGGTGCTAGTGGTCTTTTCCAAACAATGCCAGGTTGGGGTTCAACAGCTACTGTTGATGATCAAATCCAATCAGCATATAGCGCCTATAGCGCTCAAGGACTTTCAGCTTGGGGTTACTAAGATAGAAACCAAAAACCACAGATTTCTGTGGTTTTTTGGTTACATATTATAAGCAGAAAATGGTAGTGTAAGTAAAGATTTAATGGTAACAATTTTATATAGATTGACAGCTATGTAAAGTTAAGAAAATTTTTCTTTCAATATTTTTAAAATGTGCTCGGGAGAATGAGCCAGCAAATCTGCTCCATTTTCTAGTAACTCTTTTTGGCTGCCAAAGCCCCAAAGGACTCCCAAAGTTGAGATTCCTACTTCTTTACCGCCAATTATATCAAACTTTGTATCACCTATAATTATAGTTTCTTCTGGATTTGCATCTAGTGTTCGCAGAGCTCGGCGCAGAACATCTGCTTTGTGAAATGAATCTGGCAGTGAGCCAAAAATATCATCGAATTGCTCAGAGATGGCTAGATTTGCTAATAAATCTTGTGCTGTGGGTTGATTTTTACTTGTTGTTACATAAATCTGATAGCCGGCTTCTTTTAACTGTGTCAGCAATTCTGGTATCCCCTCATAGAGGCGGACGCCCCAGATGCCTTTTTCCTTATAGAAGCTGCGATAATAGTTAATCGCTTCTGGAACTTGGCTTTCTTCAAGAACAGAGGCGAAGCTTACTTCAAGAGGCGGCCCCATAAAACTTTTGATAATACTTTCTTCAGGGCACTCTTTTCCAAGTTGTTTGAAGCTGTATTCAAAGGATTCTTGGATGCCCTTTGAACTGTCAACTAAAGTTCCATCCAAATCAAAGAAGATATATTTCAAATGATTCATCTTGTCTCCTTTTTTACTATCTAGTAAATCTACTTGACAAATTTGTCAAGGTTATTCTCCAAAGATTTCTTTTGAAAGTCTGCGTCCTGTAGGTGTTGTAGCTAGACCGCCTTCAGCTGTTTCTCTGAAAGCAGTAGGCAGACTTGACCCAACTTGATACATGGCGTCAATAACTTCGTCAACAGGAATTCTAGACTCGATTCCTGCAAGAGCCATATCAGCTGCAATAAAGGCGTAGCTGGCTCCCATGGCATTTCGCTTGACACAAGGCACCTCCACTAGACCAGCTACTGGATCACAAATCAAGCCCAGCATGTTTTTAATGACAAAACAAATAGCTTGACTGGCTTGAAAAGGTGAACCTCCAGCAGCTAGAACTAAAGCAGCTGCACTCATAGCAGAAGCGGAGCCGACCTCAGCTTGACAGCCACCTTCAGCACCCGAAATTGAGGCGTTATTGGCAATGACGAGGCCGAAAGCACCTGCAGCTAATAGAAAGTTTAGCTGTTCTTCTTCTGAGAGGCCTAATTTTTCAATGGCTGATGTAAGGACAGCAGGCAGACAGCCAGCGCTGCCAGCGGTTGGTGTAGCACAAACCAAGCCCATTTTAGCATTGTGTTCATTGACAGCAATAGCATTTTTTGCAGCAGTCAGCACAGTGTAATCTGATAAAGTCTTTCCCAACTGGATATAGCGGTCAAGTTTTGCTGCGTCTCCTCCAGTTAATCCGCTGCGAGACTTGCTCTCATCGAGTCCAAGAAGGACAGAGGCTTTCATGACTTCCAGATTGCGATGCATTAGCCGCAGGACTTCATCTCTTTCGCGACCAGTTAATTCATACTCAGTAGCAATCATCAATTCAGCAACATTTCCTTGGTAATCCAGGTCGGCTTGCTCTACTAATTCTTTGATGGAATAAAACATATTTTCTCCTACTTAAAGAAATTCACATTGTGCAGATGAGGAATATTACGAATTTCATCGATGGCTTCCTCACAGCTGCGGCTGTCAACTTCAATAATCATAATCGCTTTTTCTCCAGCCTTCTCACGAGTAACATTCATCTGAGCTATATTGATATTGTAGCGTGACAGAGCTTCGGTGACATGGGCAATCATACCTGGGACATCCTGGTGGACGATAATGATGGTCGGAGTATTCATGCTCAGAGATACTGAAAAGCCATTCAACTCAGTTACTTGAATGTTCCCGCCACCGATAGAGACTCCAGTCACACTGATTGTTTTACGGTCATTTTTTACTGTAATCTTTGTCGTATTGGGGTGGGGAGCATTGCTATCCTTTTGAATCGTCCAGACAATCTTGATGCCACGTTTATGAGCAATTTCAAGGCTGTTAGGAATCTCAGGGTCATCTGTCTCCATTCCCAGAATCCCTGCGACAAGAGCCAAGTCAGTTCCGTGACCTCGGTAAGTTTTGGCAAAAGAGTTAAAGAGCTGGAATTCTACTTCTGTTGGCTCATCGTTAAAAATAGAGGAGACAATTTTTCCGATACGAACGGCGCCTGCTGTATGACTGCTTGATGGGCCTATCATCACAGGTCCGATAATATCAAAAACAGATTGAAATCTTAGTGAAGTCATGATTTCTCCTTGCAGCTTATTTATTATTTTCATTATAACAAAGTTAAGGGCTTTCTGCTGATTTTTTAAATGAATTAAAAATAGATATTATAAAATTTCGTTAGATAGGAAAGTAAGTGAGAAAATCAATAAGTTTACAGAGTTGTAAACATTCTTTACAGTTGATAAATTTAGTTAAATTTCTGATTTGTTTTCCTAGTCCTTTCGTGCTATAATAGGGCTTGCTCAAGCGACCTTCAATCGTTGAAAGCACAGCACGACCTTCAATCGTGAAATAACGAAAAGATGGGAGAACACAATGAGTGATAACTCTAAGACTCGTGTCGTTGTTGGTATGAGCGGAGGTGTTGATTCATCAGTAACTGCCTTGCTCTTGAAAGAGCAAGGTTACGATGTGATTGGCATCTTCATGAAAAACTGGGACGACACAGACGAATTTGGTGTCTGCACAGCCACAGAAGACTACAAGGATGTAGCTGCTGTTGCAGATCAGATTGGCATTCCTTACTACTCTGTCAACTTTGAGAAAGAGTACTGGGATCGCGTTTTTGAATACTTCTTGGCGGAATACCGAGCTTGTAGGACTCCAAATCCAGATGTCATGTGTAACAAGGAAATCAAGTTTAAAGCCTTTCTTGACTATGCCTTGACACTGGGTGCAGATTATGTAGCAACGGGTCACTATGCTCAGGTGAAGAGAGACCAAGATGGCTTGGTTCACATGCTGCGTGGCAAGGACAACAATAAGGATCAGACTTACTTCCTAAGCCAACTGTCACAGGAACAACTGCAAAAGACTATGTTTCCTTTGGGTCATTTAGAAAAGCCAGAAGTTCGAGCAATTGCTGAAAGAGCTGGTTTAGCTACAGCTAAGAAAAAAGATTCGACAGGTATTTGCTTCATTGGTGAGAAGAATTTTAAAGAATTTTTGAGTCAATATTTACCAGCCCAGCCTGGTCGCATGATGACCTTGGAAGGCCGAGATATGGGCCAGCATGCTGGGTTGATGTATTATACTATTGGCCAGCGAGGTGGTCTTGGAATTGGTGGTCAGCAGGGCGGAGATAATGAGCCTTGGTTTGTGGTTGGAAAAGACCTCAGCCAAAATATTCTTTATGTGGGTCAAGGCTTTTACCATGACAACTTAATGTCAACCAGTCTTGACGCTAGTCAGGTTCATTTCACAAAAGAAATGCCAGAAGAATTTACTATGGAGTGTACAGCTAAGTTCCGTTATCGTCAGCCAGATTCTAAGGTGACAGTTAGTGTAAAGGGTGACAAGGCTGTTGTCAACTTTGCTCAACCACAAAGGGCTATTACACCAGGTCAAGCAGTCGTCTTCTATGATGGGGATGAGTGCTTAGGTGGTGGCTTGATTGACAGAGCTTATAAGAATGGTCAAGTCTTACAGTACATTTAGATTGACAATTTAGTACAATCTGCTACAATAAGATAAGCAATACCTATGATGGTCAAAGCTCATGGATGTTGCAGGCTTTTTGTCCTGCACTTCTAGAGACTTGGCCTTTTTTGGTGAAAAAATGAGGGAAAAAGAAAATGACACACAATTTTACTGAAAGTTATGATATTGTCGTGATTGGGGCAGGCCACGCCGGAGTTGAGGCATCTCTGGCTGCCAGTCGAATGGGCTGTAAAGTTCTGCTGGCAACCCTTAATATTGAGATGCTGGCGTTTATGCCCTGCAATCCATCTATCGGAGGCTCTGCTAAAGGGATTGTTGTCCGTGAGGTAGACGCTTTGGGCGGCGAGATGGCCAAGAATATTGACAAGAGCTATATCCAGATGAAGATGCTCAACACAGGTAAGGGTCCTGCAGTGCGGGCTCTTCGGGCGCAGGCGGATAAGGAAGTTTATTCCAAAGAAATGCGGAAGACTGTTGAAAATCAAGAAAATCTAACCTTGCGGCAAACCATGATTAATGAAATCTTGGTAGAAGATGGTAAAGTAATTGGAGTTAAGACAGCGACCCATCAGGAGTATGCGGCTAAAGCCGTCATTGTTACGACTGGAACAGCCTTGCGGGGAGAAATTATCATTGGTGATCTTAAGTATTCATCTGGTCCTAATCACAGTCTGGCAGCTATTCCTTTGGCTGATAACCTGCGTGATCTAGGTTTTGAAATTGGTCGTTTTAAAACCGGAACGCCTCCGCGTGTCAAGGCGTCATCTATCAATTACGATGTGACCGAGATTCAGCCAGGTGATGAAAAGGCCAATCATTTTTCTTACACTTCTCGTGATGAGGACTATGTGAAAGATCAAATTCCTTGTTGGTTGACTTATACCAATACAGAAAGTCATGAAATCATCCAAAATAACTTGCATCGGGCGCCTATGTTTTCAGGAGTAGTCAAGGGAGTGGGGCCACGCTATTGCCCGTCTATAGAGGATAAGATCGTCCGTTTTGCGGACAAGGAACGCCACCAGCTTTTCTTAGAGCCTGAGGGACGCGATACGGAAGAAGTTTATGTGCAGGGACTGTCAACCAGTCTGCCAGAAGATGTGCAGAAGGACTTGGTTCACTCTATCAAGGGTCTAGAAAATGCTGAGATGATGCGGACAGGCTATGCCATTGAGTACGATATGATTATGCCCCATCAGTTGCGGGCAACCTTAGAAACAAAGAAAATTTCAGGACTCTTTACAGCAGGCCAGACCAATGGAACATCTGGTTATGAAGAAGCTGCAGGTCAAGGGATTATTGCTGGGATTAATGCGGCCTTGAAAATCCAAGGTAAGCCGGAGTTGATTTTGAAGCGTAGTGATGGTTATATTGGAGTCATGATTGATGATTTGGTGACCAAGGGGACCGTAGAACCCTATCGCCTCTTGACCAGCCGAGCTGAGTACCGTTTGATTCTCCGCCATGACAATGCTGATATGCGTTTGACAGAGATGGGACGAGAAATTGGTCTGGTAGATGATGAGCGCTGGGCTCGTTTCGAGATTAAAAAGAATCAATTTGACAATGAAATGAAGCGTTTGGAATCTATCAAACTAAAACCTGTCAAGGAAACCAATGCCAAGGTAGAAGTGCTTGGCTTTAAGCCTCTGACAGATGCGGTAACTGCCAAAGAATTTATGAGGCGGCCGGAAGTGTCTTATCAAGATGTGGTTCAGTTCATTGGTCCAGCTGCAGAAGAGCTTGATGAAAAGATTATCGAGTTGCTTGAGACAGAGATTAAGTACGAAGGCTATATTTCCAAGGCTCTTGATCAGGTTGAAAAGATGAAGCGCATGGAAGAGAAGCGGATTCCAGCAAATATTGACTGGGATGATATTGACTCGATTGCAACTGAAGCACGACAGAAGTTTAAGAAAATCAATCCAGAAACGATTGGTCAGGCTAGTCGTATTTCTGGTGTCAATCCAGCAGATATTTCCATTTTGATGGTTTACTTAGAAGGCAAGTCTAGAAGCATTTCTAAAAATCAAGCGAAGTAACTCTTGTAAAAGGCTTAGTTTCCTATGGGAAGCAGCCTTTTTGTGTAAATTTACAAGAGGTTTACAAAGTTGTAAACCTTAAAAGGCTGTTTTTCATTTTCTTTACCCTTGTTAAATGCTTTACTTATTGGGAGAAATTCGCTTTTTTCTTGGATTTATGGTAAAATGGCGGAATAAGAGGTCTATGATGAAAAAATTTCGTTTTGCCCCAATTCACTTGGCGATGGCGGGTTTAATTTCCTTTATAATCTTAGCCATCTGTCTGAGGCTTTTTGGTGATAGTTTGGCCATGCTAGCTGCTCTTATGCTTGTGCTGGCTCTTTTGATTGTGCTTTTTATCCAGCAACAGAGAGTATCCGAGCTAGATGAGATTGAGCAGATTCATTATGTCAACCATCAAGCAGAAGGAAGCCTCGCTTCCTTGCTGGATAAGATGCCAGTTGGTGTCATTAAAATCAGTGAAGATAATGGTGATGTAGAGTGGTTTAATCCCTATGCAGAACTGATTTTTACAACCGAAGATGGTGATTTTGATGCTGATATGCTGAAGAATATCATGAAGGCTGCTTATTCAGACTCTGGTCATTATGCTACGGTTGGAGACAAGAAATATTCGGTTTACTTGGACCGTGCATCTAGTGTGTTTTATTTTTTTGATGCATCCAATGAATACGAAGCGACCGTTGGTCTGGTAACAACGCGCCCAGTAATCGGGATTATCTCGGTGGATAATTATGATGATTTGGAAGATGTCGTTTCTGATACGGATATCAGCCATATCAATAGCTTTGTGGCCAACTTTGTAGCAGAATTTTCTGAGCAGTTTCACATGTTTTACCGTCGGGTAGGCATGGATCGTTTCTATCTTTTTACGGATTACACGGTGTTGGAACAGCTGATGGAAAATAAATTTTCTATCATTGATCAGTTCCGGACGGAAGCTAAAAATCGAGAGCTGTCGCTGACACTCAGTATGGGCTTTTCTTATGGTGATGGCAATCATGATGAAATCGGCCGTGTCGCTCTGCTCAACCTCAACTTAGCTGAAGTTCGCGGTGGGGATCAGGCTGTCGTTAAAGAAAATAATGACAACATGAACCCAATTTTCTTTGGTGGAGGAACGGCGTCAGCTGTTAAGCGGACGCGCACCCGAACTCGGGCTATGATGACTGCAATCTCTGATAAGATTAAGAGTGTGGATCAGGTCTTTATAGTCGGACATAAAAATCTGGATATGGATGCCTTGGGCTCTTCTCTTGGTATGCAGCTCTTTGCCAGTAATATCATTGAGAAAGCTTATGTGGTCTATGATCCGTCCCAAATGGCTTCTGACATTGAGCGCTCCATTACAAAGCTCCAGCAGGAACGGGCTGACTATCTGGTGCCCCTTTCTGAAGCAGTAAATATGGTGACCAATCGGTCGCTCTTGATTATGGTTGACCACTCCAAGATATCTCTGACTCTGTCTAAGGATTTCTTTGATCAATTCAGTCAGATTATCGTAGTGGACCACCATCGACGTGATGAAGACTTTCCGGAAAATGCTGTGATTGCCTATATCGAAAGTGGGGCTAGCAGTGCCAGTGAGTTGGTGACGGAGCTGATTCAGTTCCAGAATTCTAAAAAGAACCGTCTCAGTAAGATGCAAGCCAGCCTTCTCATGGCGGGTATCATGCTTGACACTAAAGGATTTTCATCTCGGGTCACCAGTCGGACCTTTGATGTGGCCAGCTATCTACGGACTCGGGGCAGTGACAGTGTTGTGATTCAGGACATTTCCGCTACGAATTTTGAGGAATATCGTGCGATTAATGAGCTGATTTTAAACGGCAAGAAGATTTTGCCTAATGTCATTGTAGCAGCTGGTCCAGAGGAGAATACTTATGATACAGTTGTTATCAGTAAGGCAGCTGATACCATGCTCTCCATGTCAGGAATTGAAGCTACTTTTGTCGTGAGCAAGAATACCAAAGGCTATGTGTCTATTTCAGCTCGCAGTCGAAGCAAAATCAATGTTCAGCGAATTATGGAAAAGCTGGGCGGTGGCGGCCATTTCAATCTGGCTGCAGCTCAAATTGAAGGAAAAACAGTTTCTGAGGTCCTTCAGTTGCTGAATCAAGAAATTATGGACCAAGTCATTAAAGAGGAAGTAATAATAGACGAGGAGAAAAAAGGATGAAAGTAATTTTTTTAGCAGATGTAAAAGGCAAGGGCAAAAAAGGCGAAATCAAGGAAATGCCGACTGGCTATGCTCAAAATTTTCTGATTAAGAAGAATTTAGCCAAGGAAGCAACAGTCCAGGCTATTGGTGAACTGCGCGGTAAGCAAAAGTCCGAAGAAAAAGCTCACGCGGAACTAGTGGCAGAAGCTCAGGCTATTAAGGCTAAGTTAGCAGAAGAAGCTACTCTTGTTGAATTTACTGAAAAAGTTGGTCCGGATGGTCGCACCTTTGGCTCTATTACCAGCAAGAAAATAGCAGAAGAGCTACAAAAGCAGTTTGGCATCAAAATTGACAAACGGCATATTAAGGTGGACTCACCGATTCGCTCCATTGGTCTGATAGATGTTCCAGTGAAAATTTATCAGGATATAACTGGTGTGATTCGTTTGCGGGTTAAAGAAGGATAATAGTGATTTGAAGGAAGGATTTACCGATGGCAGAGATTGATGAACTCCGAGCTCAGCCTCAGGATATTTTAGCGGAGCAGTCCGTCTTAGGAGCTATTTTCATTGATGAGAGCAAACTGGTCTTTGTTCGTGAGTATATCGAGCCTGCTGACTTCTTTAAGTATGCCAATCGCTTGATTTTCAAGGCTATGATTGACTTGGCTGACCGCGGGGATGCCATTGATGCAACGACGGTTCGCAATATTTTGGACAGTCAGGGTGACCTGCAGAATATCGGCGGTCTCAGCTACTTGGTGGAAGTGGTCAATTCTGTGCCAACCTCTGCCAATGCTGAATACTATGCTAAAATCGTTGCAGAAAAGGCCATTCTAAGGCGGCTGATTTCGCGTCTGACAGAGTCTATCAATCAAGCCTACGATGGTGACCGGCTGTCAGAAGAAATTATCGCTGGAGCTGAAAAAGCCCTGATTGATGTCAGCGAAACAGCCAACCGCAGTGGCTTTAAAAATATCCGTGATGTGTTGAATCTTAACTTTGGCAATCTGGAGGCTCGGTCTCTGCAGACATCAGATATCACTGGGATTGCGACTGGCTATCGTGAGTTGGACAAGATGACGACTGGTCTGCATGAGGAAGAATTAATCATTTTGGCGGCCCGGCCAGCGGTCGGAAAGACAGCCTTTGCCCTTAATATTGCTCAGAATATCGGAACCAAGCTGGATAAGACTGTAGCCATTTTCTCTCTGGAAATGGGGGCGGAGAGCTTGGTGGACCGGATGTTGGCTTCAGAAGGGGTGATTAATTCTCACTCTATTCGTACGGGGCAACTGACAGATGAAGAGTGGCAAAAATATACCATTGCGACAGCTAATCTGGCCAATGCCAGTATTTATATCGATGATACACCAGGGATTCGGATTACAGAGATTCGCTCGCGGGCTCGAAAGCTGGCTCAGGAAACGGGCAATTTAGGTCTGGTCTTGATTGACTATCTGCAGCTGATCACAGGAACTGGCCGTGAAAACCGCCAGCAAGAAGTTTCGGAAATTTCCCGTCAGTTAAAAATCTTGGCGAAGGAGCTCAAGGTGCCGGTCATTGCGCTGAGTCAGCTCTCGCGTGGCGTGGAGCAGCGGCAGGATAAGCGGCCGGTGCTGTCTGATATTCGGGAATCAGGTTCCATTGAGCAGGATGCGGATATCGTTGCCTTCCTTTACCGGGATGATTACTATGATCGAGCTGGTGAGGAGGAAGAAGGCATTCCCAACAACAAGGTTGAAGTCATTATCGAGAAAAACCGGAGTGGCGCGCGTGGTACAGTAGAGTTAATTTTCCAGAAAGAGTATAATAAATTCTCAAGTATTTCCAAAAGAGAGGACGAATAAAGATGAGTGATGCATTTACAGATGTGGCAAAAATGAAAAAAATCAAAGAAGATATCAAGGCGCATGAAGGACAAATCGTTGAGATGACGCTGGAAAACGGTCGTAAGCGCCAAAAAAGCAAGCAAGGCCGTCTGATTGAAGTCTATCCGTCTTTATTTATCGTGGAATATTCCAATGAAGGCTGTCAGCCAGGGGAAATCTCCAATACCTATGTGGAGTCCTATACTTATTCTGACATTTTGACAGAAAAGAACCTCATCCGTTATTTTGATGAATAGAAAGGTCCAGTGGGCCTTTTTAGTTATTTCTAAATGAGCAGAGCAACAAAATGAGCGATTATGTAAGCTGAAAAATAGAGAAAACAGGTGATCATCATGATTAAAAATTTAGTTTTTGATTTGGGCAATGTCTTGATTGAATGGAATTCTGAGAAAATCTTGACATACTTTGAACCTGAGGAAGGACGGCGACAAGTGCTTAGACAGGCTATTTTTGAGTCGGGTGTCTGGCATCAGACGGACAAGGGAGAGCTGAGTTTGAAAGAAGCTTGTGAGGAAGTCCTGGCTCAGCTGGACGTTTCCTATCATTCTGCCGTTAAGAATATCTTCTACCATTGGTATGAGGTTGTGCATGTTTACAGTGATTTACAGGAAAGGATTCGGCTATGGGCTGACAAGGGCTATCGAATCTATATCTTGTCAACCACTTGCGAGATTTTTTACCATATTGAAAAAGCTGGTTTGTTGCCCATTTACCCACTGCTGTCGGGCTATATCCTTTCCTCAGAGGTCGGTGTCGTCAAGCCGGAAGCAGAGATTTACCAAAAGCTCTTGAAAAAGTATGGTTTGGATCCAGTGGAGTCCGTCTTCATTGATGATATTCAGGCTAACTTAGATACGGCAGCTGAACTGGGTTTTGAAACCATTTTATCCACAAGTGAGACTGAGAATATCAGGGCTATGGAGACTTTGCTGGCTGCGAAAGGAAAGTTTGGCTGATTGATGATAGTCTGCTTTACTTATCGTTAAAAAGGAGTGAGCCCAAGCTCCAACCTTGACATTTGCTGATGATTGCGCTATCATAGTCCTATATATGGGAGTCTGTGTACAGTCTGAGAGGAAGTGTAAGCTTCGACCGCACCTGATCTGGGTAATGCCAGCGTAGGAAACATACCGAAAAATGTGGTATTTGTGCGCCTTTTCCATATACGGAAAAGGCCTTTTCTTTTATCATCTTTATCGAATGGTGATATCTTGAAAAATTGCAGCGCTAAAATGCAGGAAGGGAGGAAAAGCATTCTAATGAAAGCACTACAAAGGCTGATGCGACAGCAAATCGGTTTCTTAGGTATGTTGGGTGTACTTGTCATCTGGCAGGTCATGGGCTGGCTCAAGCTCTTGCCCAAGTTTATCCTGCCGACACCCCTGGAAATCTGTCAGGCTTTTATGAGAGATGCTGGATTCCTGGCAACTCATAGCTGGGCCACCTTAAAAGTAGCCTTGCTGGGTTTAGTCTTGGGCGTCATCTTAGCCTGTATACTAGCTATACTCATGGACAGCATGAGCTGGCTCAATGATCTGATCTATCCCATGATGGTCGTGGTGCAGACTATTCCGACCATTGCTTTGGCGCCAATTCTGGTTCTCTGGCTGGGTTATGGAATTTTGCCCAAGATTGTGCTCATTATTCTGACGACAACTTTTCCGATTATCGTCAGTATTCTGGACGGTTTTCGGCATTGTGACCGGGATACTCTGACTCTCTTTGAGCTTATGCAGGCCAATCGCTGGCAGATTCTCTGGCATTTTAAAATTCCAGCTAGTTTGCCTTATTTCTATGCGGGTCTGAGGGTGAGTGTTTCCTACGCCTTCATTACGACTGTGGTTTCTGAATGGTTGGGCGGTTTTGAAGGCTTGGGTGTTTATATGATTCAGTCTAAGAAACTTTTCCAGTACGATACCATGTTTGCCATTATCATATTGGTTTCGGTTATCAGTCTTCTGGGGATGAAACTGGTGGCTGTCAGTGAAAAATATGTCATTAAGTGGAAATAGGAGCTCAGCTCTGCCATTTTCCAAAGAAAGAAAAGAGGATAATGATGAAAAAAAGTTATAAAGTGTTGCTGGCAGGTTTAGCTGCCGTGTCTATCTTTGGTCTAGCGGCTTGCAGTCAGTCAGGCTCGGAGTCAGCTAAGAAGGATAAAAAGATTGATTTTATCCTAGACTGGTCACCTAACACCAACCATACCGGCCTTTATGTGGCTCAGGAAAAGGGCTATTTCAAGGAAGCAGGCGTGGATGTGGATATCAAGTTACCGCCTGAAGATAGCAGTTCGGATTTGATTATCAATGGCAAGGCACCTTTTGGTATTTATTTCCAGGACTCTATGGCTAAAAAACTGGATAAGGGCGCAGAAATCACAGCTGTCGCGGCTATTGTAGAGCATAATACTTCGGGCATTATTTCCAAAAAATCTGCAGGGATTACAACTCCTAAGGATCTGGCTGGCAAGAAATATGGCACCTGGAATGATCCAGTGGAGCTAGGCATGCTCAAAACTTTGGTTGAAAGCCAAGGCGGTCAGTTTGATGAAGTGGAAAAGGTTCCCAACAACGATTCTAACTCTATTACGCCGATTGAAAATGGCTTGTTTGATGCGGCCTGGATTTATCATGGCTGGGACGGCATCATGGCTCAAACTCAGGGCATGGATACAAATTTCTTTTATATGAAGGACTATGTAAAGGAGTTTGACTATTATTCTCCAGTGATTATTGCTAATAATGACTATCTCAAGAAGAATCCGGAAGAGGCGAAAAAGGTCCTGCAGGCTATCAAGAAGGGATATCAATATGCCATGGAGCACCCTGAAGAAGCAGCGGATATTTTAATCAAGCATGCGCCAGAGCTGAAAAACAAGCGTGACTTTGTCTTGGCTTCTCAAAAATATTTGTCCGAGCAATATGCATCGGATAAGGACAAGTGGGGTCAGTTTGAGGCTAGCCGCTGGAATGCCTTTTACAAATGGGCCAAGGATAAGGGTATCGTGGACAATGACTTGAGTAACAAGGGATTTAGCAACGATTATATAAAATAATGACAGAAATTAAACTTGAAAATGTAAGTTATGCTTATGATGAGCAGCAGATTTTGAAAGACATCAGCCTACAGGTAGAAGCAGGCCAGGTCGTAGCGATTTTGGGGTCTAGTGGAGTCGGGAAAACGACCCTCTTTAATCTGATTGCGGGGATTTTGGAGGTCCAGACGGGTAGGATTGTCCTAGACGGACAGGAAAATCCCAAGGGCCGGGTGAGTTATATGCTGCAGAAGGACTTGCTGCTGGAGCACAAGACGGTGCTGGGCAATGTCATCTTGCCCCTCTTAATCCGAAAGGTATCCAAAAAGGAAGCGACGGAGCAGGCAACTCAGATTTTGAAGGAGTTTGGGCTCTTCGATGTGGCAGACAAGTATCCACATGAGCTGAGCGGGGGGATGCGGCAGCGCGTGGCTCTGCTACGAACCTATATGTTCGGCCATAAGCTATTTCTTCTGGACGAGGCCTTTAGTGCTTTGGATGAGCTGACCAAGATGGAGCTACACGCTTGGTATCTGGATATTCATCGTAGGCTGGGTCTGACAACTCTCCTTATCACTCATAGCATCGAGGAAGCTCTGGCTCTCAGTGACCGTATCTATATTCTGAAAAATCGGCCTGGGCAAATTGTTGCAGATCTCCAGCTGGTCTGGTTAGACAACGAGGATAAGGAATTGCAGAAGCTACGATACAAGCAGGAGATTTTGAAGATTTTGGGAGTGTGAAGCAACTGCCTGAATTCCTTTACTTTCAAAACAACTTCAATCAAGCCTTTTGGCTTGATTTTTTACATAAGTCCCTTTACTTTTGACTATATTCATGGTACAATAGCCCTTGTGTGAAATAGCAGCAGGAGAGCATGGAGCTCGTCAACAGAACATCAGCTATAAAAGTAGCCTTAGCTGTTTGGGCGAAAATGTTCTGCACGAATCAGGGCTTTCTAAGTGACTATTTCCTCAAAAATATTTTACAGGAGGACATTTTTATGTCACGTTATACAGGACCATCTTGGAAACAAGCTCGTCGTTTGGGTCTTTCTCTTACTGGTACAGGTAAAGAATTGGCTCGCCGTAACTATGTACCTGGTCAACATGGACCAAACAACCGCAGCAAATTGTCAGAATACGGTTTGCAATTGGCTGAAAAGCAAAAACTTCGTTTCACTTACGGTGTAGGTGAAAAACAATTCCGTAACTTGTTTGTTCAAGCTTCAAAAATCAAAGAAGGAATCCTTGGTTTCAACTTCATGCTTCTCTTGGAGCGTCGCTTGGATAACGTTGTTTACCGTCTTGGTCTTGCGACTACTCGTCGTCAAGCTCGTCAATTCGTAAACCACGGTCACATCCTTGTTGATGGTAAACGTGTTGATATCCCATCATACCGCGTAACTCCAGGTCAAGTAATCTCAGTTCGTGAGAAATCATTGAAAGTGCCTGCAATCCTTGAAGCTGTTGAAGCAACTCTTGGACGTCCAGCATTCGTATCATTCGATGCTGAAAAATTAGAAGGTTCATTGACTCGCCTTCCAGAGCGCGATGAAATCAACCCAGAAATCAACGAAGCACTTATCGTTGAATTCTACAACAAAATGCTTTAATTTGTATTTGTTCAGAAGTCGGTTTCCCGGCTTCTTTTTTATACTCTCAATGGATTAATTAGAGCTATTTCCAACTAAAAAATGTCAATAGCTTGAGACAGCTGTTTTGGAAAATTATCTGATTTCTTTCTGCTCCTATCCAATCAGGTGAGACACTCTGTAAAGATTTTTTCCAGCTTTTTTACGGAAGATTTGCTGAAATGGTGTATAATGGGGACAAGACAGAAACAGAAAATTGTATGAAAGGAGTAGCGATGAAGGTTCTAGTGACAGGAGCGACTGGCTTTCTAGGAAAGTATGTTGTTGAAGAGCTGGCTGAACAAGGCTATCAGGTTCGGGCTTTTGGCCGTAATCTGAAGGCTGGTCGGCAGTTAGAAGGTCCTTTAGTAGAGTTTTTTGCTGGAGATTTTACCAGAGAAGAAGAAATTTTTGCAGCCTGCGAAGGAGTGGATGCAGTGGTGCATGCTGGTGCCCTCTCAACGATTTGGGGACCATGGGAGCAGTTTTATCAGACCAATGTGGTAGGAACCAAGCTGGTTATGGAAGCCTGCCGACATTTTGGAGTGCAACGACTGGTCTATATTTCCTCTCCGAGTGTTTATGCTGCGGCGCGTGACCAATTGGCTATCAAAGAAGAGGCTGCTCCGCAGGAAAATGAGCTGAATTACTATATAAAAAGCAAGCTCATGGCTGAGCGGATTGTTCGAAGCTACCCTCAAGTTCCATCGGTTATCTTGCGCCCTAGAGGGCTTTTTGGTATTGGAGATACCAGTATCTTTCCTAGGATTCTGCGCTTAAGTCAAAAACTGGCGATTCCACTTATCAGAAATGGCCAGCAAATGATGGACATGACCTGTGTGGAAAATGTGGCCTTGGCTGTTCGTCTGGCTTTGGAAATTCCAGAAGCGCAAGGACAAGTTTACAACATTACCAACGGAGAATCCCGTAGTTTCAAGGATATGCTGGATGAAGCTTTGGATGGTTTACAGGTTCGTAAACGTTATGTTAAGTTGCCTGCTGCTTTTCTAGGTCTTCTGGCACAAGGATTTGAAAGCTTTTATCGTTTTTTTAACATTGAAAAAGAGCCACCTCTGACTCTTTACACTTATTACTTAATGCGTTACAGTCAAACGCTTGATATATCAGCAGCAGTAAGGGATTTGGGCTATCAACCCAAGTTGACAATCAGTGAAGGGATTGCAAAATATGTCCAACATTATCGAGAAAATTGAGTATCTTCAGCCTGGGCGCTGCAGCAGTCACTTGCAACAGATGTTTAAGGGAGTTGCCAAGAAAAAAATGATTTTTCCAGCTGGTGTTTTCCTCTTGAAGCATCGTGAGAAAGGTTATATTCTTTATGACACTGGCTATTCTCCAGCTATTCTGAAGCCCAACCTCAAATACTGGCTTTATGGTCTGGGAACGCCTGTTGATATGTCAGAAGAGGAGCGCGTAGATCGTCTGCTTGAGCAAAAAGGAATTGCGCCAGAAGATATTTCTTATGTCATCTTGTCACATTTGCATCCAGATCACATCGGCGGAGCCGCTTTCTTTCCCAAGGCCCGCTTCATTCTGACCAAGACCGTTTTTAAAACTTATCAGCATGCCAGGCTTAAGGATTTGATTTTCAAGGAATTTCTTCCGCAGGATTTTGAGAGTCGGTTGGAAGTAGTGGAACCTCAGCAGGTGCAAGCAGCATTCCTCTATCGCAAGACAGTTGACTTGTTTGGCGATGGCAGTATATATCTGGCTTCAGTTGATGGGCATGCCGCTGGTCAAGCCTGTCTCTTTTTGCCAGATTATCATCTGTTTATCGGAGCTGATTTGTGTTGGGGCGTGGATCTGTTGCCGTATACGGAGCAGATGCGTTTCTTGCCGTCACTGATCCAGGATAACAAGGAAGAATACATGGCTGGTGTGGCCTTGCTGCGGCAGTTGCTTGCTGTTGGCTATCAGGTGCTAGTCAGTCATGATCCGGCCGAGAGAGCGGAGCAGATTTTGTATGAAACTAGGAACATTTCTAAAAACCTTTAGCGTCATACGCTGGGGGAATCGATTTAAAGATCGACAGGACCTGGAAAGCTATCAAGTCAAGGCTTTAGCAATCTATCGGGAATTTCTGCAGCAGGAATCACCTTATTTCAAATCAGGTATTCCAGCAGATTTTAAGATGAATAAGGCCTTTATGATGGAGCATTTCAATGAGCTTAATACTCAGGGGCTGGATCGGGATGAGTTGTTAGCCTTGGCTCTGGAGAGCGAGCGGACACGAGATTTCAGCCCCATGATAGGAGAAATCGCTGTCGGCCTGTCTTCTGGGACATCCGGTCACCGAGGCTTGTTTGTCACCACTGAAGAGGAGCGCAGTATGTGGGCGGCAGCCATCTTGGCCAAGATGCTGCCTAAAGGTAAACTCTTTGGGCACAAAATAGCCTTCTTTCTTCGGGCAGACAACCAACTCTATCAGACTGTCAATTCAGGCTTGATTTCTCTGGAGTATTTTGATACTTTTCAGGGAGCCGAAGAGCATGTAGAGCGTTTGAATGCTTACCAGCCAACGATTTTGGTAGCGCCAGCATCAATGCTCTTAGAGCTGGCAAAACAAGTCCAAGCAGGGAATTTGCAGATTGCGCCTAGCAAAGTCGTATCGGTGGCAGAGATTTTAGAAGAGCCAGATCGGCAGAGGATTCAAGTAGGATTTGGTCTGAAAAAGGTAGATCAGGTCTACCAAGCGACCGAGGGCTTCCTAGCCTGCACTTGTATCCACGGGAATCTTCATCTAAACGAAGACATTGTCCATGTAGATAAGCACTACTTAGATGATCAGCGCTTTTATCCAATAATTACGGACTTCAAGCGGACTTCTCAGCCAATTTTTCAATATGAGCTGAATGATATCTTGGTGGAAAATCCTGAACCTTGCCCCTGCGGTTCGGTCTTTACACGGATTGATAGGATTGAGGGGCGCTCGGATGATATTTTCGTGTTTGAAAATACCGCAGGTCAGCCGGTGGAGATCTTTCCAGACTTTATTCGCCGCTGCCTGCTCTTAGTTGATGGGATTGGAGAATACCAAGTCGCTCAGAAAAAGGACTATTCGCTGACCATTGCTATCGAACATCGTAGTCAGCAGCGAGAAAACGAGCTTGTCCAGCAGTTTCAGAATTTAGCGACTGATAAAGGCTTTCTTATGCCAGCTATTTCTTTTGAAGATTACCAGCGGGACAGAAGCCGTAAGTTGAAACGCATCTATCGGACTTAAGAATGCTCCAAGTAGAAAAACATATGAATCAGAGGCTAAAGCGCTTTGGCAGTTTACCCAACTGTCAAACAGCCCCAAGTCTGACAAGAAGGAGTTTAATATGACTGCAGTAAAGAATCATATAAAGATAGTTGGTTACGGTACGCATCTACCTAGAAATACCGTGACTTTTAAGGATCAGACTCGGTATCGGGTGGTGGAAAATGAAGAAACCCAGCTTACCATGGCGGTCAAGGCGATTGAAAAAGCCCTGCAGCAAGCGGGCTTGACAATCAAAGACATTGACTGTATCGTGTCAGCCAGTGCAGTGGGCGTTCAGCCTATTCCCTGCACCGCGGCCCTGATTCATGAGTTGGTGGCCAAGGGCTTGTCCATTCCAGCCATGGATATCAATACGACTTGCACTAGTTTTATCTCGGCTTTGAGTCTCATGTCTCATTTGTTGGAGGCTGGTGAGTATCATAGGATCCTTATCGTGTCCAGTGAGGTTGGAAGTTTGGGTCTCAATCCCAATCAGAAGGAAAGTTTTGAGTTGTTCAGTGATGGTGCGGCTGCTTTGATTTTTGAAGCAACAGAGGAAGAGAGAGGGGTCATCTCCAGCATGCAGCGGACCTGGTCTGAGGGAGCTCACGATACAGAGATTCGCGGTGGCTTGACATCGTTTCAACCTAAGGAGTATTCTGATGCTACCAAGACTCACTACATGTTTGACATGAATGGCAAGAAGATTCTCTTGCTTTCTGCCAGAAAAATTCCGGAAATGTTTAAAGAATTTAAAGAAAAGAGTGGTCTCAGCCTATCTGACCTGGATTATATCATTCCGCATCAGGCGAGTCGTGCTCTGCCAATGGTCATGCGCAGCTTGGGTATTCCTGATGATAAATACCTTAATATTGTGCAAGACTATGGTAATATGGTGTCAGTAGCAGTGCCCTTTTCTCTCTGCTATGCTCTGGAGCGCAATCTAGTCAAGGAAGGGGACACCATCGCTCTGATGGGAACAGCAGCTGGTATGACAGTCAATATGTTGGCTATGAAATTATAATACAATAAAAATAGGGTGTACAGAACCTCTTTTGGTTTCGTACACCCTGTTTAATTTTTCAAAATATCAGAAGAGCCAGGATCCATCGGATTCGAGCAGCTTCTTACAGCATTTTCAAAAGAAATTCTGCTATTTGTTCAGGACTTTCTTTTTTTCCTCTGGAAACCCACATCTGGCAGACGCCGAAGAAGGCATTAGCGAGAAAGACCCGGCTGTATTCTTTTTCAAAATGATTGTAAATGCGATTGCTAAAGCGATCCTGAAGGCTATCAGCTAGCATCATCTGCAGCTTATGGCGCAGGAAATTTTGAATTTCTTTCGTTCCGTTTTCTGTCAGAAGAGCGGCTAAAAGCGGCTCTAGCTGGAGGAACTGAAAGACCTCCGTAATCGCAGTTTGAATATCCTCCTGATTGTTATCAAAAATATACCCCAGTTGATGAAAGAGGTTTTGCTGATAACGTTCAATCATATCGTACTTATCCTTGTAGTGAGTATAGAAACTACTACGGCTGATGCCAGCAGCTTGAGCTAGCTGGACAGTAGTGATATGGTCGAAGGACTGCTGATGCAGTAGTGAAACCATGGCTCTCTCAATAATAGCCTTGGTTTTTCGGCGTTTATTGCTTTCTAACATAAAATCTCCCTTTGAGGCTAAGCCTCAGTCTGCTCTTCAAACTAATAGCTATCATAGCAAACTACTTTTTCTTTTTCTCCATGTACTATTATATCAAATGTTTTTCAAGTGGAAAAGAGTTAAATTCCGAAAATAGGCATAGATAGGCAAAATTTTATTTTATTAGGTTTCTTAGACTGGTAAAATAATAAAGCCAAGACTTAAAGCAAAGTCTCGGCCTTCGTTTTGAGCATTATTTAAAGTAGAGGTAGTCGGGGTCGGGAGTGACGTAAAGCAACTCACCCTCTTGCGAGAAGATAATAGAAATTTGTTCATTTTTATAAGAGTAAACCGTATAGGTATTTTGTAACCTTGATGCTTGAGAAATATCAACTACACCTGCTAAGAAAGCACGCGCTTGTTCGGTGTTGATTTTTTGCTCTTGAACCAGCCTCTTCAGATTTTCTAATTCTTTGTTTTGGAAGGTTTCGTATTCAGAAGCGAGGTCGGTGCTTACTTTTTCTGGCTCGCCGAAAATACTTTTAACTTTTTCTTGGGTATATCCTTTAAATTCAGGAATTTGAGCTTCAAAACCCCCAGATTCATAGGATTGGTAATAAACCTTGGCATCGCCAGTCGCATAAATCTTATCTTTCTTAGCATGATCGGCATCTTCTGGAAGACCATCTGTGGTTTTTTCTATAT
>CBDFAZ010000006.1:0-33443 GCA_965245685.1 uncultured Streptococcus sp.
GACAGAGCGAATCAAGGAAGAAAAGGTCAAGCAAAATGCCCAGCTGAATCTTTTCCTAGCGGAAAATGAGCGCAATCGGATTGGTCGAGACTTACATGATAGTCTAGGACACACCTTTGCTATGCTCAGTGTTAAGGCGGAGCTGGCTCAGCAGTTTTTGCAGATGGAAGCCTATGACAAGGCAGCAAAAGAACTGCAGGAAGTGCAAGAGATTAGTAAGAAGTCCATGGCTGATGTTCGGCGGATTATTAACGATCTAAAGAATCGGACTCTGGACGAGGAACTAGTGACCATTCGTGCCATGCTGGAGATGAGCGGTGTTCAGGTAGAAATGGATAACCAGCTCAATGTTGCCAGTGTCCCACCGAGTCAGCAGTCAACAATCAGTATGATTTTGCTGGAGGCTGCTACCAATATTATCAAGCATGCCAAGGCTAAAAATAGTAATTTTTCTTTGGTAAAGAAAAACGAAAAGCTTATTTTAGACATTCGGGATGATGGTTGTGGTTTTCAGAAGCTGACCGGACGGGAGTTGCATAGTATTCGAGAGCGGCTGTCTGCCTTATCAGGAAAGCTTGAGATTCTTAGCAGCCAAGATCCGACGTGGATTCGGATTGAATTGCCATACGGAGGGAAGGAAGCATGAAACTTTTGTTAGCAGAAGATCAAAGTATGCTGAGAGATGCCTTAGCTCAGCTCTTGCAGCTGCAGCCAGATGTCGAAGAAGTCTATCAGGCCGCAGATGGGCAGAAGGCCATTGACTGTCTCAAGTCAGAAACTGTTGATGTAGCTATTTTGGATGTGGAAATGCCCAACAAGACTGGCCTAGACGTTCTCGAATGGGTCAAGGCAAATCGACCAAACATCAAGGTCATCATCGTTACAACCTTTAAGAGACCAGGCTATTTTGAGCGAGCTTTTAAAGCAGATGTAGATGCTTATGTGCTCAAAGAGCGTAGCATTTCGGATTTGATGAAGACCATCCACACTGTTCTAGATGGACAAAAGGAATATTCACCAGAACTGATGGAGGTACTGATGACCAGCAGGAACCCTCTCTCTCAACAGGAGAGGCTAGTCCTACAAGCTGCGGCGGATGGCCTGTCCAATAAAGAAATTGCTGAAAAACTCTTCCTTTCAAATGGAACGGTTCGTAACTACATGTCTGCTATTTTGACCAAGCTAGATGCCGAAAATCGAACAGAAGCAGTCCGAATCGGGCAAGAGAAGGGGTGGTTATAGCTAGCATACTCAGTTTTGTAGAAACGATGAGGAGCGGTAGCTTTCTTATAAACGGAACATTTGAGAGCTAATAATTTTAATGAGAGGTCAGTACTATAGATATAGTTCTGGCTTTTTATCTTTTGTTTGAAAAACATTCGGATTTAGATAAAAAATCAAGAAAAAAATTAACTAGCGGCTTGCAATTTTTTTCAAAAATGTTATCATAGTAGAAAGCTTTTTGAATTTTTAGAAAATTGTAAATAAATGAAAGGGGAAGAATGGAGAAAATCAAATTAGAAACTCCTAAGACAGGTTCGGAGCTTGTTTTAGAAACCTTGAAGAGTCTTGGTGTTGATACGATTTTTGGCTATCCTGGCGGAGCAGTACTGCCGCTTTATGATGCTATTTATAGTTTTGAAGGCATCCGCCACATTTTAGGTCGTCATGAGCAAGGCTGTGTTCACGAAGCAGAAGGCTATGCTAAGTCTACTGGGAAAATCGGAGTTGCAGTTGTGACCAGTGGTGCGGGAGCGACTAATGCCATTACCGGTATTGCCGATGCCATGAGTGATAGCGTCCCCCTTTTAGTCTTTACTGGTCAGGTGGCCAAGGCTGGAATCGGTAAAGATGCGTTTCAGGAAGCGGATATTGTTGGGATTACGACTCCTATTACTAAGTACAATTATCAGGTCAGGGAGACGGCAGAAATTCCGCGTATTATTACGGAAGCTATTCACATTGCGACGACAGGTCGTCCTGGACCGGTCGTTATTGATTTGCCTAAGGATGTCTCCGCTCTGGAAACGGACTTTATCTATGACAGCAAGTTGCATCTGCCGAGCTATCAGCCGACTATTGAGCCTAATGAATTGCAGATTAAGAAGATTATCAAGCAGATTTCTAAGGCTAAAAAACCGGTTCTGCTTTCAGGAGGCGGTATTAGTTATGCCGAGGCAGCAGAGGAGCTGGTTGCTTTAGCGGAGCGGTATCAGATTCCAGTAGTCACTACCTTGTTGGGTCAGGGAACTATTGCGACAGACCATCCTTTGTTCTTAGGTATGGGTGGGATGCATGGTTCTTTTGCGGCCAATATTGCCATGACTGAGGCCGACTTTATGATTAGTATCGGCTGCCGCTTTGATGACCGTCTGACCGGTAACCCGAAAACCTTTGCCAAGAATGCCAAAGTAGCACATATTGATATTGACCCAGCGGAAATTGGAAAGATTATCAGTGTAGACATTCCTATCGTAGGGGATGCTAAGAAAGCCCTGCAGATGCTGTTGAATGAAGAGCAGGTGCATAACAATACCAGCAAGTGGATTGAAAAAGTAACGCAGGATAAGGAGCGGGTCCGCTCATATGATAAGAAAGAACGTGTCGTACAGCCTCAGGCTGTCATTGAGCGCGTAGGTGAGTTGACCAAGGGTGATGCCATCGTTGTAACAGACGTCGGTCAGCACCAAATGTGGGCCGCCCAATATTATCCGTATAAAAACGAGCGTCAACTGGTAACGTCTGGCGGTCTAGGAACCATGGGCTTCGGTGTACCTGCAGCGATTGGGGCTAAGATTGCCAATCCGGATAAGGAAGTCGTACTCTTTGTCGGAGATGGTGGCTATCAGATGACAAACCAAGAGATGGCTATTCTCAATATCTATAAGATTCCGATTAAGGTCATCATGCTCAATAATCATTCGCTAGGTATGGTGCGCCAGTGGCAGGAAGCTTTCTATGATGGTCGTACCTCTGAGTCTGTCTTTGAAACTTTGCCAGATTTCCAGCTCATGGCTCAGGCCTATGGTGTTAAAGCTTATAAATTTGACAATCCGGAGACTATTGTTCAGGATTTGGAAGTGCTGAAGGAAGATATACCAATGTTTATCGAGGTGGATATCTCTCGCAAGGAGCATGTTCTTCCAATGGTGCCGGCCGGCAAGAGCAATCATGAGATGTTGGGGGTGAAGTTCCATGCGTAGAATGTTGACAGCTAAACTCCAAAACCGTTCGGGTGTTCTAAACCGCTTCACAGGTGTTCTTTCCAGACGTCAGGTTAATATCGAGAGTATCTCAGTCGGAACGACGGAAAATCCAGAAGTATCCCGTATCACCATTATCATTGATGTGGCTTCATTGGCAGAGGTCGAGCAGATTATCAAGCAGCTCAATCGTCAGATTGATGTGATTCGGGTTCGAGATATCACGGACCGCCCTCACTTAGAGCGTGAAGTGATTCTGGTTAAGGTCTCGGCTCCAGCTGATAAGCGGGCAGAGATTCTGTCTATTATCCAGCCATTCCGAGCGACAGTTGTGGATGTAGCACCTAGCTCCATTACCGTTCAGATGACCGGTGATGCGGAGAAGAGCGAGGCTCTGCTTCGGGTCATTCGTCCATATGGTATCAAAAATATTGCTCGGACTGGGGCAACAGGCTTTACCCGAGATTAAGCCAAAACTTTAATTTGTTAAAACCGCCTAACAGGCAAGAAAAATAGAAAAGAGAGTAAAACTTATGGCAGTAACAATGGAATACGAAAAAGATGTAAAAGTAGCAGCACTTGACGGTAAGAAAATTGCCGTAATTGGCTATGGATCACAAGGTCATGCTCATGCACAAAACTTGCGTGATACAGGCCACGACGTGATTATCGGTGTTCGACCTGGTAAGTCATTTGATAAGGCTAAAGAAGATGGCTTTGATACTTATACAGTAGCAGAAGCTGCTAAATTGGCTGATGTTATCATGATTTTGGCTCCGGATGAAATCCAAAGAGATTTGTATGAAGCAGAGATCGCTCCAAATCTGGAAGCTGGTAATGCTGTTGGTTTTGCTCATGGTTTCAATATCCATTTTGAGTTTATCAAAGTTCCTGCCGATGTAGATGTCTTTATGTGTGCACCGAAAGGCCCTGGTCACTTGGTTCGCCGTACTTTCGAAGAAGGCTTTGGTGTGCCAGCTCTCTATGCAGTTTACCAAGACGCTACTGGAAATGCCAAAGACATCGCAATGGACTGGTGTAAAGGGGTTGGTTCAGCCCGTGTTGGACTTCTTGAAACAACTTATAAAGAAGAAACAGAAGAAGATCTCTTTGGTGAACAAGCTGTTCTTTGTGGTGGCTTGACTGCCCTGATTGAAGCAGGATTTGAAGTTCTGACTGAAGCAGGTTATGCACCAGAATTGGCTTACTTTGAAGTGCTACACGAAATGAAACTGATTGTAGACTTGATCTACGAAGGTGGCTTCAAGAAGATGCGCCAATCTATCTCAAATACAGCTGAATATGGTGACTATGTATCTGGTCCGCGCGTGATTACTGAGCAAGTCAAAGAAAACATGAAGGCGGTCTTGGCTGATATCCAAAACGGTAAATTTGCGAACGACTTCGTTGACGACTATAAAGCTGGCCGTCCGAAACTGACTGCTTACCGTGAGCAAGCTGCTAATCTGGAGATTGAAAAAGTCGGTGCAGAATTGCGTAAAGCAATGCCATTCGTTGGTAAAAACGACGACGATGCCTTCAAGATTTATAATTAAGATAAAGAGCAGATAAGACATTAGGGGTTGGAATGCGAATTCCCAGCCCCTTGTTTTGCTTGATAGAGAATAAACTGAAAAAACAGGGAAGGAAGAAACATGCTCAGAGCAAAAGATATCACGCATGCTCATAAAGTGTTAAAAGATGTGGTTGTCAATACACCGCTTGACTACGTTCACTATTTGTCAGAGAAGTACCAGGCTAAAATTTACCTGAAGAAAGAAAATATGCAGCGGGTGCGCTCTTTTAAACTCCGCGGGGCTTATTACGCTATTTCTCAACTTAGCGAAGAGGAACGTCAGCGTGGAGTTGTCTGTGCTTCTGCGGGCAATCACGCCCAAGGAGTGGCCTATACATGTAAGGAAATGAAAATTCCAGCAACCATTTTTATGCCAATCACGACTCCTCAGCAGAAGATTGGTCAGGTTCGTTTCTTTGGCGGTGAATTTGTGGAAATTAAATTGGTCGGAGATACCTTTGATGCTTCGGCCAAGGCAGCGCTTGACTATACTAAATCTGAAAATCGCACCTTTATCGATCCTTTTGATAATGAAGATGTTCAAGCTGGTCAAGGGACTGTAGCCTATGAAATCTTAGATGAGGCCAAGAGAGAAGCCATTACTTTTGATGCAGTTTTGGTACCAGTTGGAGGCGGCGGCCTGATATCAGGAGTCTCAACTTATATCAAAGAAAATCAGCCAACTATTGAAGTCATTGGTGTGGAAGCCAATGGTGCCCGCAGTATGAAAGCAGCCTTTGAAGCAGGTGGTCCAGTCAAGCTTAAAGAAATCGATAAATTTGCGGACGGTATCGCAGTCCAGAAAGTCGGTGCATCAACCTATGAGGTCACACAAAAGAATGTTCAAAATCTTATCGGTGTAGACGAAGGGCTTATTTCAGAGACCATCATTGACCTATACTCTAAGCAAGGGATTGTTGCAGAGCCAGCTGGTGCTGCCAGTGTCGCAGCTTTGGAAGTTCTGAGCGAGTTTATCAAGGGGAAGACTATCTGCTGCATTATCTCAGGTGGGAACAATGACATCAACCGCATGCCAGAGATGGAAGAGCGGGCGCTTATTTATGATGGTATCAAGCACTATTTCGTAGTTAACTTCCCGCAGCGTCCGGGTGCCCTGCGTGAGTTTGTAAATGATATTTTAGGGCCTAATGACGATATCACTCGTTTTGAATATATCAAACGGGCAAGCAAGGGAACGGGTCCCGTCTTGATTGGTATTGCTCTGGCAGATAAGCATGATTATGCTTCTTTGATTAACCGTGTTGAGCAGTTCGATCCCTCCTTTATCAATCTGAACGGAAATGAAACACTCTACAATATGCTTGTCTAATTGTAAATATATTTTAGCCTAATTTGTATGCTTTCGTTTGAAACTGCAAATTAAATATGTTAGAATATACTATAGTGAATCAAGGAGGCTTGAACATGTTTTTTATTCCATTTTTCTTTATCATATTGATTATAATCTTTGTATTCTTGATGCTTAGTGCAGTCTATGTGGTTCGTCAGCAATCCGTGGCAATCATTGAGCGTTTTGGACGCTACCACAAAACCAGTAGCAGCGGTATCAATTTCCGTCTTCCTTTAGGGATTGACAAGATAGCGGCTCGCGTCCAGCTGCGTTTGCTGCAGAGCGAGATTATCGTTGAGACTAAAACACAGGATAATGTTTTCGTAACCATGAATGTTGCGACCCAGTATCGTGTAAATGAGAACAACGTAATTGACGCTTATTACAAACTTATGCGTCCTGAAGCACAAATTAAGTCCTATATTGAAGATGCCCTTCGTTCCTCCGTTCCAAAACTGACCTTGGATGAGCTCTTTGAAAAGAAGGATGAAATTGCCCTAGAAGTTCAAAAGCAGGTAGCAGAAGAAATGTCGACCTATGGTTACATTATTGTCAAAACCTTGATTACCAAGGTTGAACCGGACGCTGAAGTTAAACAGTCTATGAACGAAATCAATGCGGCGCAGCGTAAGCGCGTGGCTGCTCAGGAATTGGCTGAAGCGGATAAGATTAAGATTGTGACAGCTGCTTCTGCGGAAGCTGAGAAAGACCGTCTTCATGGGGTTGGTATTGCCGAGCAGCGTAAGGCCATTGTGGATGGTTTGGCAGACTCTATCAAGGAATTGAAGGGAGCCAATATTGAGTTGACAGAAGAGCAGATTATGTCTATTCTTTTGACCAACCAGTACCTGGATACGCTGAATAATTTTGCAGATAGTTCGGGTAATAATACCATCTTCCTTCCGGCAAATCCAGAAGGAGTCGAAAGTATTCGGACTCAGATACTTTCAGCCCTCAAAGCTAAGTAAAGAAAATTCAGAATTATTTAATTTGTTCGAATTTGGTTTGTTTAAGTTGACAAACTGTATAAAAACAATTATAGTAGTTGATGTAGCTAGAATAGAGAGGAGTAAGAAATGGCTAAATCTAATTTCGAGAAAGTAGAATCTGTTGTTAGTTGGGTACGTGATAAGAAGATCACCGGTTACCGTATTAGTAAAGAAACAAACGCACGTGAAATGTCTATCATTGCTCTTGCTCAAGGACGTGCAAAAGTGAAAAATATCTCTTTTGAAACAGCTCTTGGCTTGATTGATTTCTACGACAAAAACCATGAAAAATTTGAAGACTAAACTTCAAAATCGTGCAACTGATATTGCTCATTAAATAAAAAAGGAATCTGGACTTAGTTCCAGATTCCTTTTTTGCTTTTGAAAATAGAAGTAATTTAGCTGAGGAAGCGTTGCAGGAATTCTTTGGTTCTTTCTTCTTTGGGATTGGTGAAGATATCCTGCGGGCTGCCAGCTTCAGCGATAACGCCCTTGTCCATAAAGATAACACGGCTAGAGACATCACGTGCAAATTCCATCTCGTGGGTTACGACAATCATTGTCAGCCCTTCCTGAGCTAGTTCTTTCATGATTTTCAGAACTTCACCAACCATTTCAGGGTCGAGAGCTGAAGTCGGCTCGTCAAAGAGGATAGCATCAGGATTCATGGAGAGCGCGCGGGCAATAGCGACCCGCTGCTTCTGACCGCCTGAGAGTTGCTTAGGCTTGGCCTGCCAGTATTGCTCGCCCATTCCAACCTTATTGAGGTTTTCTTTGGCAATTTTCTCGGCTTCTGACCTTTCTTTTTTCAGAACTGTTGTCTGAGCGACGATGGTATTTTCCAGGACATTAAGATTTTCAAAGAGATTGAAAGACTGAAAGACCATGCCCAGCTTTTCACGGTAATGGGTCAAGTCGTAGTTCTCCGCCAAGACATTCTTGCCGCGGTAGAAAATCTGTCCGCCGGTTGGTGTCTCCAAAAGATTAATAGAGCGCAGGAAAGTTGACTTTCCGCTGCCAGAGCTGCCGATGATGGAAATTACTTCTCCTTGATGAACGGTGAGGGAGATGTCCTTGAGGACTTCGTTTTCACCGTAGGACTTTTTGAGGTTTTTAATTTCTAAAATGGTTTCTGTCATGATTTCACTTCTCCTGTCTGCATTTGATTGGCACCTGTCGTATAGTTGTCTGTGTCGAAGCGTTTTTCAACATAGCGCAGGATGCGTGTCACGCTGAATGTCAGGACAAAATAGATTACAGCGATGATAGTAAAGGTTTGGAAGTACTGGTAGGTCTGGGTAGCGATGGTATTTCCAGAGAAATAAAGCTCAACTACCGAGATAACGTTCAACACGGATGTATCCTTGATGTTGATGACAAATTCGTTACCAGTTGCGGGCAGAATATTGCGGACAACCTGAGGCAGTACAATCTTGCGCATGGTCTGGCCATGGGTCATACCCAGTGCTGTTGCGGCCTCGAATTGCCCCTTATCAACGGCAAAGATACCACCGCGGACAATCTCGCTCATATAAGCTCCCGTATTGATGGAGACGATGAAAATGGCAGCGATAGTCCGGTCGATAGAAATTCCAAAAGCCTGGGCAGTTCCGTAGTAGATAACCATGGACTGAACAATCATTGGAGTTCCGCGGAAAATCTCAATATAAACATTTAAGAACCAGCCGAAGATTTTTTGCAGTGATGCTAAGAGTTTATTCTTAGAAGCTGGTGCCGTCCGAAAAACGCCAATCAGCAGTCCGATGATGAGACCTGCGATGGTCCCTGTAATCGAAATGAGTAGAGTCAAACCAGCTCCGCGTAGGAATTGCGGCCAGTTTTCAGCCAGGATCTTAGCAACTTGACTGAAGAATGATTCATTCGTTGTTTCACTATCCGTATCAACAGGCTGTTTCTGAATCATCTCATCCATCAGCTTGACTTGGTCATTGGTAGTAATCTTAGCAATAGCTTCATTAGCTTGCTCAATACGGTCGTCATCCTTGCGCATACCAATAGCAATGGAAGCATCTTCTTCTCCTACTTCAAAGCCTTTCTCAAATTGAATCATTTTGAAGTTAGAGTTGGCAGTTTCGGCAGTCAAGGCTTCTGGCCGCTCAGAGATATAGCCATCAATAACCCCGGATTCCAAGGCTTGGCGCATCTGAGCAAAATCGCCCATAGCTGTTTCTTTTTTGGCACCAGGCAACTGGTCAATGAGATTGTAGAGGTAAACTCCTTGCTGGGAAGTGATTTTAGCGTCTTTGAAGTCTTCTAGAGTCTTAGCGGATGCATATTTTCCATCTTTACGAACTAGGAGAACTGGCTCGCTGGTGTAGTAACTGTTGGAAAAGGCGATTTCCTTTTTCCGCTCGGCAGTCGGACTCATACCAGCAATAATCATATCAATCTTGCCAGAGGTCAGAGCAGGAATCAAGCCATTCCAAGAAGTCTTTACAACCAGAGGTTCCTTACCCATCTCTTGAGCAATTTTTTTGGCAATCTGCACATCGTATCCGTTGGCATATTGGTTGGTGCCTTCGATTTTTACAGCACCGTTGGAATCATCATCCTGAGTCCAGTTGAAGGGAGCGTAGGCTGCTTCCATACCGATTCTCAGATAGTCATCGGCTTGAATAACATGGACCGTTCCTAAGGTGACCAGGAGGGCTGTAAATAAAGTGAGTAATAATTTCTTCATGGGTTTCTCCTGCTTATCTAATAATAGTTCTTCCTATTCTATCGAAAATTACCGTTCTTTTCAATCCTAGTAAGCCCTTACTTGATAAACATGATATAATAGAACAAAATATCTGTAAAGAGAGGTTGAATATGAAGCGATATTTTTATCTTCTGTTGGTTCTATTTTCCTGCCTTTGTTTTGGTCGGGTTGTCTCAGCTGTTGACTATGATATTGAATCCTATCAAGGTGATCTGGCCTTGCGTGAGGACAATACAGCCACCTACACAGAGAAAGTAACCTACAGGTTTAATGACGACTACAATGGTCAGATTGTTTCGCTGGGCTCTGCTGGCAAGATGCCCAATGGTTTTGCCATTGATGGGAATCCGACGGTCTCGGTTCTGACGAATGGTGAGCCAGATATGGATATTAATCCCCAAGTCAAAGACTTAGGCGACGGTTATGAAGTCAAAATCTATAATTCAGGCTACGATGGTGACAGAGTTGTTGTCACTGTGACCTGGCATTTGAGAAATCTCCTTTTTCTTCACAAGGATATTGCTGAGCTCAACTGGACCCCTATCAGTGACTGGGACCAGGGGATAGGAGAGGTCGTTTTGACGGTTTCTGGCTTGAGCAATCCAGATAAGAGCGAGCTCTTTGCTCATAGTGGCTACTTTGGTACCCAGCCTTTCGTGGATAAGGATGGCACTGACTATCTGGTCAAAATCAATGGAATTGGCTCGGGCGATAATGTCGAGCTTCACGGCTATTGGGATCGGAAAGCGGTCTCTCTGGTATCAGAGAATGAAGATGAGAGCGACTACTTGCCTACCTTTAAAGCTGTAGAAGAAAAAATTGCCCGCCAGACACTTTTTTACCGGCAGTTGGGTGAGATTTACCTGCCCTTGCTGCTCTTATGTGTCATCCTTGTAGCGGCTATCCTTTATTTTGTCTTTGCCCAGAAAATCAAGCCTAAACAGTCTTATCCCAAGAATGCTCGTCTATATGAGGCTCCGCAGGACTTGGCTCCTCTAGTCTTGGCAGAAAATATTTACGCGGTAGACATGGAGGATGTCAACCCAACAAGGGGCGGCAAGGCAGTGCTGAAATTTGAAAACATGGTCCAGGCGACTTTGTTAGACTTGCTGGATAGGGGCAATCTCCTCCTGCAGGGAGATGTTGAAAATCCTGTTCTGCAAATAGCGACTTATGATGGGCTGGCAGACTTTGAGAGACGTTTTCTGGGCATGGCTTTCAACAAGCAATCCCAGGCTAGGGTGAAAGATCTCTTTTCAGCCTATCAAATTTCAGAAGAAATTTATAAGCACAAGTCTTCTGCGGATGAGTCCTATATCCGTAACATCGGTAGCAATATTAAGTCCTTGTTTACTAACAGTTTGCGCTCCTTATCTAAAGAAGTGCGATCTGAAGGCAAGCGTTTAGGTCTCTTTGGTCACTACCGGCCTCTTAAAGTTCAGGAAAAGAGATTGCTGATTACTGCCATTGTTCTAGCTAGTGCTGTTTTGTTGTTCTCTCTTGGAGTTTGGTTTGTCTATATGGCAGCTTTTGAAAGTCTTATCTGGATATATATTCCTTTAGCACTGGTGGGACTTGTTATGATTTGCATTTTTGCTAGTAAGGCGCAGCTTTATTGGCGAGATGGCGTCCTGAATGATGAAGGCGCGCATGATTACTATCTGTGGAGAAGTTTTTCAAATATGCTACGAGATATTGCCCATCTGGACAAGACGGAAATTGAAGGCATTATCCTCTGGAACCGTCTCTTGGTCTATGCAACCCTCTTTGGCTATGCAGATCGTGTCAGCCGTGTCATGGCTCTGCGCCAGATTCACTTGGAAAATCCATCAATGGACAGCTATGTTCAGGCTAATCTGCACTATGCCTTCTATAGCAGTATGCACAGTTTCTCAAACTACGGTCATGTAGCCACCACAGCCAGCAATTTCTCTGTCTCATCTGGCGGAAGTTCAGGTGGTGGGTTCTCCGGCGGCGGAGGTGGCGGAGGCGGTGGAGCTTTCTAATAGTCAAGCCCTCGCCTATCCGGAAAAGTCTTAGTACTGGCTTTTCCTAGCCTTGAAATTGTGATATAATAAGACCTAATACTCTTTGGGAATTTATATATGACTTTCCTTGAGTAAACCCTTGTTTCAGGAGTATCTATGTTTATCATTGAAATTTTTATCTCTATTATTTATGGTATCATCGAAGGAATCACAGAATGGCTGCCGATTTCCAGTACAGGTCACCTGATTTTGATTCAAGACTTTATCCAGTATAAAAATCAAAGTCCAGCCTTTATGGAAATGTTTAATGTCGTTATCCAGCTGGGAGCAATTTTGGCGGTTGTCGTCATCTATTTTGACAAGCTCAATCCTTTTAAATCAGGCAAGTCAGCACGTCAGGTTCAAAAGACCTGGCAGCTTTGGGCCAAGGTAGTCGTGGCAGCCTTGCCGGCTGCTGTTATCGGCTTATTTTTGGATGATTGGTTTGAAGCGCACTTCTACAATCTAGTCTCTGTGTCAGTGATGCTGATTGTCTATGGCGCAGCTTTTATCTATCTGGAAAGGCGCGAGCATGAGGAGCCTGCTGTGACGGATTTAGCCTATTTGCCTTACAAGACTGCCTTGCAGATTGGTCTCTTTCAGGTTTTAGCTCTCTTTCCTGGGACTAGCCGTTCTGGCGCCACCATTGTCGGTGGTCTCTTGAATGGTGTCAGTCGCTCTGTCGTGACAGAGTTCACTTTCTATCTGGGGATTCCCATTATGTTTGGCGCTAGTGGCTGGAAAATTCTCAAGTTTATCAAGAATGGGAACAGTCTGGGATTTGGGCAAATTTTCTTGCTCTTAGTTGCCATGGGGGTTGCCTTCGGTGTCAGTCTAGTCGTGATTCGTTTCCTGACAGACTATGTCAAAAAGCATGACTTTACCACTTTTGGGAAATATCGGATTGGCCTGGGCGGTGTGCTTCTGGTTTATGCTGCAATCAAAGCCTTGATGGGATAAAAGAGGCAAGTTTAATGTTTCCCTGACTATCTCATGTAGTGAAATAATAAGCTCTCGGAATTTTCTGAGAGCTTTTTTGGTAATTGCTGTTTTCAGACCAATACTAGCTATTTTTTGAAATACGGGGGATTTTTTAGTATAATAGTAGGACTAGAAGTGTATGAGGTAGAGATATGGAAATGAAACAGATTAGTGATTCGACCATAAAAATCACGATTCAGCTGGAAGATTTGGAAGAGCGCGGCATGGAAATGGCCGATTTCTTGGTTCCTCAAGAAAAGACGGAAGAGTTTTTCTATACTATCTTAGATGAGTTGGAAATGCCGGATAATTTTTTGGACAGCGGCATGCTGAGTTTCCGTGTGACGCCTAAGCCAGACAAGGTAGATGTTTTTGTTACCAAGTCTAAATTGGATAAGAATCTGAGTTTTGAGGATTTGGCAGATCTGCCAGACATGGACGAGCTGTCTCATATGTCTCCAGATGAATTCCTCAAGACATTGGAAAAGAGCATTTTTGAAAAGAGTAAGGAAGACATAGAAGCAGTCCAATCTTTGGAAACAGCCGAAGCAGAGGAAGGGGCGCAACTTTCTCAGGAGCCGGTGGATGAGCAGTCGGCAGAAAATGCAGAGCGTTACATTTACTACATCCTGCGATTTGAAGATATTAAGGCTGCTGCGGCTTTTGCCCAGACGGTGGACTATAAGATTGACTTATCAGAGCTTTATAAGTATGATTCAGCTTATTATTTGACGATTTTGGTGGATGTTGAGGGTTTCCCAGAGCGCTATCCAGCTTGGCTCTTGGCCAAGATGCGTGAATTTGCAGATGATTCAGATATCACTCGAGCAGTGCTGCAGGAGCACGGTCATCTGCTTTTGGTGACAGATGCGGTCTCCGGCCTGCAGAAGGTTGAATGCCTATGATTACTTTTCCATTAAAGTTTATCTTGGTATTGCTGGGAACTTTTTTTATCGGGGTGATTCTGACGCCCTTGGTTCGGCTCTTAGCCTTTAAGATTGGTGCGGTAGATTATCCCAATGCTCGCCGCATCAATAAAAAGCCCATGCCTAGCAGTGGCGGGCTGGCGATAGTAGCAGCCTTTTCTATCTCTACTCTGCTCTTGATGCCGCAGATTGTTGCTGTAGATTTTTTTGGACAGACCTATTTTGATTATGTTTGGCCAGTCGTGATTGGTGGTTTGATTATTGCCTTTACAGGGCTGGTCGATGATATCAAAGAACTATCGCCCCTGCTGAAAATGGGTGGAATTGTTCTAGCAGCCAGTCTAATCTGGTGGCTGACAGATTTCCGATTGGATGATTTTAAGATTCCTTTTGGCGGACCTTTCCTGCATTTTGAGCCTTGGCTGTCCTATATTTTGACAGTGGTGTGGATTATTTCTATCACTAATGCAGTTAATTTGATTGACGGTTTGGATGGTCTAGTGAGCGGGGTATCCATTATCTCCTTGGTGACGATGGGGATTGTTTCTTACTTCTTTTTGCCCCAGCACAATCTCTTTTTGACCCTGACTATTTTCGTCTTGGTCTTGTCAATTGCGGGTTTTTTCCCTTACAATTACCACCCAGCTATCATCTATCTTGGTGATACGGGGGCTCTCTTCATCGGATTTATGATTGCCGTCTTGTCCTTGCAAGGGCTGAAAAATGCGACGGCTGTTGCGGTGGTGACTCCTATGATTATCCTAGGAGTGCCGATTACGGATACTTTTCTGGCGATTATCCGCCGTACTCTGTCTGGCCAGAAATTCTACACGCCTGACAAGCACCATCTCCATCATAGACTCTTGTCCTTGGGACTGACTCACCGAGGGACAGTGCTGGTTATCTACGGAATTTCGCTGGTCTTTGCCATGATTTCTCTCTTGTTGAATGTTTCCAGTCGAATTGGTGGCGTGCTCTTGATGATTGGCTTACTTCTGGGTGTTGAGCTATTTGCTGAGCTGGTCGGAGTTTTGGGGCCTAATCGTACTCCTTTGCTCAATATTCTCCGCTTTATTGGGAATTCCTCCTACCGAGAGGAAGTTCGGCGGAAATGGCGTCAAAAGAGGAATAAATAAGAATAGCTCTAAACAAAATAAAAGCCTTTTGGGCTTTTTTTTGGTATACTAAAGTGTGTAAATCAGCTAAGCAAAGAAAGGAAAAAGAAATGTCTGTCTTAGAAATCAAAGATCTTCATGTTGAAATTGAAGGGAAAAAAATTCTCAAAGGGGTGAATCTCACTCTGAAAACGGGAGAGGTTGCAGCTATTATGGGCCCGAATGGAACAGGGAAGTCCACCTTGTCTGCAGCCATCATGGGCAATCCTAACTACGAAGTGACTCAAGGAGAGGTGCTTTTTGATGGAGTCAATATCTTGGAGTTGGAAGTAGACGAGCGTGCTCGCATGGGGCTCTTCTTGGCTATGCAGTACCCTAGTGAAATTCCTGGCATTACTAATGCAGAGTTTCTTCGTGCTGCCATGAATGCTGGCAAAGAAGACGGGGAAAAAATCTCTGTCCGTGACTTTATCATGAAGCTGGATGAAAAGATGGAACTGCTCAACATGAAAGAAGAAATGGCTGAGCGATACCTTAATGAAGGTTTCTCCGGTGGTGAAAAGAAACGTAACGAAATCCTGCAGTTGCTCATGCTGGAGCCAACTTTTGCGCTTTTGGATGAGATTGACTCAGGTCTGGATATCGATGCTCTTAAGGTTGTGTCTAAAGGAGTTAATGCTATGCGAGGTGAAGGCTTTGGTGCTATGATTATCACCCACTACCAACGCCTGCTCAACTATATCACTCCAGATGTGGTTCATGTCATGATGGATGGTAAAGTCGTTCTTTCTGGCGGTCCTGAATTGGCAGTCCGCTTGGAGAAAGAAGGCTATGCTAAATTGGCTGAAGAGTTGGGCTTCACCTATACCGAAGAAGCCTAGTCAAACATTCTTTTGACTTTGATAAAAGATAGGAGAATGACATGACTAAAGAATTAATTCAAGAATTTTCACAGCTACATGCAGAGCCAGACTGGCTCTTTCAACTGCGCCAGCAGGCCTTTGATAAGATTGACCAGTTAGAATTGCCGCGTATTGAGTGGGTTAAGTTTCATCGCTGGAATCTGGGTGACGGCCGTATTTCAGAGAGCGAGCCATTGACAAGTGTTCCAGACTTTACAGCTCTAGAAGACAATCTCAAGCTCGTTCAGGTGGGAACTCAGACTGTTCTGGAGCAATTGCCGGCTGACTTGGCAGCCCAAGGCGTGGTTTTCACAGATTTTCACACAGCTTTGGAAGAAATTCCAGAGCATGTAGAGAAACATTTTATGTCCGCAGTCAAGTATGACGAGGATAAATTGGCGGCTTACCACACGGCTTATTTTAACAGCGGTGCTGTTCTTTATGTGCCGGACAATGTTGAGATTGACCAGCCGATTGAAGGAATTTTTTATCAGGACAGCGAAAGCGATGTTCCTTTTAACAAGCATATTTTGATTATCGCGGGCAAGCATTCCAAGGTTAACTACTTGGAACGCTTGGAAACTTATGGTGAGGGCTCTGTTCCAGTAACGGCCAATATCACTGTCGAAGTTATTGCTCAGGCTGGCGCTCAGATTAAGTTTTCAGCTATTGACCGCTTGGGCGAAAATGTAACGGCTTATATCAGCCGTCGCGGTAAGCTGGACAACGATGCTATGATTGACTGGGCTATCGGCGTTATGAATGAAGGTAATGTCGTGGCTGACTTTGACAGCGACCTCTATGGCAAGGGCAGCCATGCGGATATGAAAGTGGTGGCTCTTTCCAGTGGTAAGCAGGTTCAGGGAATTGATACCCGAGTGACCAACTATGGCTGCAACTCTATCGGAAATATCCTGCAGCACGGGGTTATTCTGGAAAAAGGGACCTTGACCTTCAATGGTATCGGACATATTATCAAAGGGGCTAAGGGAGCAGATGCCCAGCAGGAAAGCCGGGTTCTCATGCTGTCTGACCAGGCTCGCTCAGATGCTAACCCCATCCTTTTGATTGATGAAAACGATGTGACAGCTGGTCACGCGGCTTCTATCGGTCAGGTAGATCCAGAAGATATGTACTACCTCATGAGTCGGGGGCTTGATAAGGCGACAGCAGAGCGCTTGGTCGTGCGTGGCTTCTTGGGCTCAGTGATTGTGGAAATCCCTGTTAAGGAAGTCCGTGATGAAATGATTGAAAATATCGATATTATTCTCGCAAAAAGATAAAAAGCTGGGCCTTGTCCCGTATAAGTAGATAGGAGTCTTCATGTCTGGATTTAATGCAGAAGTAATCAAGCAAGATTTTCCCATTTTGGACCAAATTGTTAATGATGAGCCTTTGGTTTATTTGGACAATGCGGCGACAACCCAGAAACCTAAGCAGGTGCTGGCAGCTATTGAAAACTACTATCTTAGAGACAATGCCAATGTCCACCGCGGTGTGCATACGCTAGCTGAGCGGGCAACTGCAGCCTATGAAGCAGCCAGAGAAAGAGTTCGCTCTTTTATCAATGCAGCTTCTAGCAGAGAAATTCTCTTTACACGAGGAACCACGACGAGTCTCAATTGGGTGGCTCAGTTTGCGGCTGAAAGGCTGCAGCCTGGTGATGAAGTGATGATTTCTATCATGGAGCACCATTCCAATGTCATTCCCTGGCAGGAAGCATGTAGGAAGACCGGAGCTAAGTTAGTCTATGTCTATCTCAAGGATGGTGCTCTGGATATGGAGGATTTCCGTGCCAAGCTCAACGAGCGAACCAAGTTTGTCTCTCTGGCTCATGCTTCTAATGTCCTCGGGGTTATCAATCCCATCAAGAAGATTGCCCAGCTGGTTCATCAGCAAGGAGCGCTTTTGGTGGTGGATGGGGCTCAATCCATTCCGCACATGAAGATTGATGTGCAGGATTTGGATGTGGACTTCTTCGCCTTTTCGGGGCATAAGATGACAGGTCCGACTGGTATAGGGGTTCTCTATGGCAAGGAAGAACTGCTAGATCAGATGTCGCCAGTCGAGTTCGGCGGTGAAATGATTGATTTCGTCTATGAGCAGGAAGCGACCTGGAAGGAGCTTCCGTGGAAGTTTGAGGCCGGAACGCCGAATATGGCAGGAGCAATCGGACTTGCGGCGGCCATTGATTATTTGGAAGACTTGGGTATGGATGCCATTGCTCAGCATGAACAAGATCTGATTGCCTATGCATTTCCTAAGCTGCAGGCAGTAGAAGGCTTGACCATTTATGGCTCTCAGGATTTGGCCCAGCGTTCGGGCGTGATTGCCTTTAACCTGGATGGTCTCCATCCGCATGATGTCGCGACGGCTCTGGACTACGAAGGAGTGGCTGTTCGGGCGGGTCACCATTGTGCCCAGCCTCTGCTCACCTATCTGCAGGTACCAGCGACTGTGCGGGCCAGCTTTTATGTTTACAATACCTATGCGGATTGCGACAAGCTGGTAGATGCTTTAGAAAAGACAAAGGAGTTTTTCAATGGCGCTTTCTAAGTTAGACAGTCTTTATAAGGCGGTTGTGACTGATCACTCGGCTCACCCCCATCATCATGGGAAACTGGAAGATGTGGAGCAAGTAGTTCTCAATAACCCGACCTGTGGGGATGTTATCAGTCTGTCTGTCAAGTTTAATGCTGAAAATCAGATAGAGGATATTGCCTTTGTGAATTCCGGATGTACCATCTCAACGGCTTCGGCCAGCATGATGACGGATGCGGTTCTAGGCAAGACAAAAGAGCAGGCCCTGGAATTGGCAGAAGTTTTCTCACAGATGGTTCAGGGCCAGGAAGACAGTCGCCAGAAAGAATTGGGAGATGGAGCCTTTTTAGCAGGCGTTGCCAAATTCCCGCAGCGAATTAAGTGTGCGACCTTGGGTTGGAATGCCCTCAAGCGAGCAATTGAAGAAGATAAAAAGTAAGAATGTGAAAGGAAATTATGTCAGAAGAAAGAGTAGAACCAAAACCGATTGATCTCGGTGAGTACAAGTTTGGTTTCCATGACGATGTTGAGCCTGTTCTCTCGACAGGGAAAGGGCTGAATGAAACAGTCATTCGTGAGCTTTCTGCAGCCAAGGATGAACCAGAATGGATGCTGGATTTCCGCCTCAAATCCTATGAGGCTTTCAAGAAGATGCCGATGCAGACTTGGGGGCCGGATTTGTCAGAAATTAATTTTGATGACTTGATTTATTATCAAAAGGCTTCTGATAAGCCTGCTAGAAGCTGGGATGAAGTGCCTGAGAAGATCAAGGAAACCTTTGAGAAGATTGGAATCCCAGAAGCAGAGCGAGCTTACCTCGCTGGTGCGGCTGCCCAGTATGAATCAGAAGTGGTCTACCACAATATGAAGGAAGAGTTCCAAAAGCTAGGAATCGTCTTTACGGATACAGACTCAGCTCTGAAGGAATATCCAGAGCTCTTCAAGCAGTATTTTGCTAAGCTGGTTCCTCCAACAGATAACAAGCTAGCAGCTCTCAACTCTGCCGTCTGGTCTGGTGGTACCTTCATCTATGTGCCAAAAGGTGTCAAGGTAGATGTCCCCTTGCAGACTTATTTCCGGATTAACAATGAAAATTCTGGTCAGTTTGAGAGGACTTTGATTATCGTTGACGAGGGAGCAAGTGTCCATTATGTAGAAGGATGTACAGCTCCGACTTATTCCAGCAATAGCTTGCATGCTGCGATTGTTGAAATCTTTGCTCTCGATGGTGCCTATATGCGCTACACCACTATTCAAAACTGGTCAGATAATGTCTACAACCTCGTGACCAAGCGGGCGCAGGCCATGAAAGATGCGACAGTTGAATGGATTGACGGGAACCTCGGTGCGAAAACGACTATGAAGTATCCGTCTGTCTATCTGGATGGGCCTGGAGCGCGTGGAACAATGTTGTCTATTGCCTTTGCCAATACCAATCAGCACCAAGATACAGGTGCTAAGATGATTCACAATGCTCCGCATACCAGCTCGTCTATCGTGTCTAAGTCCATTGCAAAGGGCGGAGGTAAGGTGGACTACCGCGGTCAAGTGACCTTTGGAAAGAATTCACAGAAATCTGTCAGCCATATTGAGTGTGATACGATTATCATGGATGATATTTCGGCGTCAGATACCATTCCCTTTAATGAAATTCATAACTCTCAGGTAGCGCTGGAGCATGAGGCCAAGGTTTCTAAGATTTCAGAAGAGCAGCTCTACTATCTCATGAGCCGTGGCTTGTCCGAATCTGAAGCCACCGAAATGATTGTCATGGGCTTTGTTGAGCCTTTCACCAAAGAACTGCCTATGGAGTATGCTGTTGAGCTTAACCGCCTTATCAGCTATGAAATGGAAGGATCAGTTGGGTAAAAATAGCTAATAGTGTTTGGTTAATTTTAGCAATGAAAGATAACATTGAATTATCTGGAGGTTAGAATGGGTTTTTTAAAACGTTTATTTGGTAAGGTAGAAAAAGTTAATAAGGGGGAGGCGACGATAGAGGAATTGAACCAATCCTTTACTCCTAGTCTTGAAGAAGAAGCGGACAACTACTGGTTTCAAATGGAACAAAATATTTTGGTAAATGCTGTTAAAGCAGCAGGTGGACCAGATAAGGTGGAGCGTGCTTTTGTTCTTGTTAATTTTAAACAGGGACAGGAAACATTCGAACTATATTATCAAGTTGATGGGAAACTAGTATCGTGGAGAGAAATGGATACGGATGTGGTTAAAAAGCTTGAGAATCAGCTTATTCCCCAAGCGCCAGAAGTAGCGCGTGCAGTTAATTCTGAATATAAAGATGCAGGTGTTCCTTTAATTGATTATGCTATGCTTCAGTTTGAAACTCAAACGATGGCTTGGTTTGGTCGTAGGATCATGACTGTTTCACCAGAATCGAGCCTCACTTTTCAAGAATTAGCAGCTGGTTGGTGGGCTGTCTTGGAAGAGGCGATTCCAACACATCCGTTAGACAGTGATAGTGCTTTGCCCTACTTCGAAATTTAATTGTTTTCTTCTTAATCAAACCATACAAAACAACCGCGAATCATTTAATTCGCGGCTTTTCTTTATAGTTTCTCGTTGACATAGCGGACAAAGTCATTCCACCAGACCTTGAAGAAGATGCTTTTTTCTACCTCTTGGCCGGCCACCATTGTGATAGAAGGTGCTTTGTTTTCCAGATAGCCTTGGCCGATTGGTTCAGGGTCGGTATAGGTCAGGGTGCCAAGCTCAGTATTTTTTTTCAGCGGAGCTTGGAAGCCTTGTTCCTTGGTTGAAAATTCTACCTTGTGATCTGCCTGATTGGCGATGCGCTCAATGATGGTGAAATCCTTGCTGGCGACGGCTGGAACGGTCTTTTGCTTGCCGTCAATAACGGTTGAATTACTTTTGTTGTAAGCCTCCCCCTCAGCCACAATAGTCGTCTGGGTGAAGTTTTGCGAAACATAGTTCATCAAAGACGCTGTGGCTACAAAGCGTGCGTAGGGGTCGCCGTCAGTTTGCTCAACGTCCAGCACAACAGTAATCATGCGGATACCATTTTCTGTAGTCGTTGCAACAAAGGAAGAGCCTCCCTTCTCCGAACTGCCGGCTTTGAGTCCGTCAACACCTGATCGGAAGTTGGACTGGTTTTCCAGCATGAAGTTATAATTTTCCAGACTTGTCCCTGCAAATTTGGCTGTGGACTTGGAAGTAATCTCTGTCACTTGAGGGAAGTCCATAATCAGATGCCGGCTGATAACAGCCAAGTCGTAGGCACTGAATTTATTTTCAGTGTCCTTATTTTTTTTAGATGTGTTAGCTGAGGCAGTATAGTCAGTTTCTTCAGATGCGTATTCTAGAAGAAGAGTATTTAGCCCTGTGGAGTTCACAATAGTAGCATCTTTGATTCCCCATTCTTTGAGCTTAGCCTTCATCATTTGGACGAAATTTTCTTCTCTGCCCCCAACCTTCTCAGCCAAGGCAATCGTGGCACTGTTGGCGCTGGACATCAAGGACGCGGCAATCAAATCCTTGACTTTGTAACGTCTGGCTTCCAAAGGGACATTACTGATATTTGGATTAGCTGTCAGATTGTAGGCGTAGTCTGAAATATCAACATAGGTATCGGCAGTCAGATCTCCTCTGTCAATGGCTTCATAGACCAGATAGATGGTCAAAAGATTGGTGATGGAGCCGACTTCGATTGGAGTATTAGCATCTTTTTCGTAGAGAATCTTTCCAGAAGTGGCGTCCACAGCCATAGCACTCTTAGCGGCAATGTTGTAATCATCTGCTGCAACCTTGCTGGCGGTCATTCCGACCAGAACTAGTAAACATAGGAATAATCGTTTCATTTCTTTCCCCTAAAACAAGATATAACCATTGTATCATAAAATTCTCTTTTCTTTTACAAATGAAGGATAATAAAAATATTACAGAATAAATGTAAAAAAGCGTCGGTATTGACTTTGAACGCATTTTTATAAAGTTTAGCATAGAAAAATATGACAATAATTAAAAAATATTTGAAAAAACACAGTTTATAGGGCTGAAAAATAGAAAATTATTACTTTTTTACATAAAGCGTTTGCTTTTTCAAAAAAATATTGTATAATAATACAATATACTGAGTTGAGAAGGAGAATGCTCATGAAAAAATCTAAATGGTTGGCCATTACTGGACTGACAGTCGTGTCAGCACTGATTTTAGCCGCTTGTGGAAGCTCTAGTGCCAGCAATACTTACTCTTATGTTTATATTGCTGATCCTGATACCTTGGACTATGTAAACTCCAATCGGGCAACGACTTCTGATGTGGCTTCAAATCTGGTTGATGGTCTTTTGGAAAATGACAAGTATGGTAATCTGGTTCCATCTATTGCGGAAGACTGGACTGTTTCAAAGGATGGTCTGACATATACCTATAAGCTTCGTAAGGATGCTAAATGGTACACTTCAGATGGAGAGGAATATGAAAGTGTCAAAGCCCAGGACTTTGTAACTGGTTTGAAGCACGCAGCAGATGAAAAATCAGAGGCTCTTCCAATTGTCCAAAGCTCTATCAAAGGCTTGGATGCCTATGTCAAGGGTGAGTCGAATGACTTTTCAACGGTTGGCGTCAAGGCTGTTGATGACTATACGGTCGAGTACACTCTTAACCAGCCAGAAAGTTATTGGAATTCCAAGACGACTATGGGGATTCTCTTTCCGATTAACAAGGAATTCTTGGAATCAAAAGGAAAAGATTTTGGTACTGTAAAACCTTCTTCCATTCTTTATAATGGTCCTTATATTCTGAAGGCTTTTACTTCTAAGTCTGTCATTGAATATGCTAAAAACCAGAACTACTGGGATAAGGACAATGTCAAGGTTGAAAATATAAAGCTGACTTACTTTGATGGTTCAGATCAGGAATCCTTGATCCGCAACTTCTCAGACGGAGCCTATTCTCAAGCACGGCTTTACCCAACAAGTTCTAACTATTCTTCTGTTGAAAAGCAGTACAAAGATAATATTATCTACACACCGCAGAACTCAACCAGCTATTTCTTTAGCTTCAATCTGAATCGTAAGGCTTATAACCATTCGTCTAAGACCACAGATGCTCAGAAGACATCGACTACAGCGGCTATTCAAAATAAAGACTTCCGTCAGGCGATTAACTTTGCCTTTGACCGGACATCTTTTGGAGCTCAGATGAATGGCAAAGATGGAGCGACTAAACTCATCCGTAGCTTGCTTGTTCCTCCTAGCTTCGTGCAGGTTGATGGCAAAGACTTTTCAGATGTTGTAGAGAGCAAACTTCCTACATACGGTGATGAGTGGAGCGGTGTCAAGTTGACAGATGCCCAAGATACCATCTACAATGCTGACAAGGCCAAGGCAGAGTTTGCTAAGGCTAAGGAAGCTTTGCAAGCAGAAGGCGTTGAATTCCCTATTCATATCGATGTTCCTGTGGATCAGACTGACAAAGTCTTGGTACAGCGGACCAACTCTTTCAAACAGTCTGTTGAAGCAGCGCTTGGTCAAGAAAATGTCGTTATTGATGTTCAGCAAATGTCCACAGATGACTACGATAATTCAGCCTACTTTGCAGAAACAGCAGCTCAGAAAGACTACGACCTCAACATGTCTGGCTGGTCAGCGGATTATCAAGATCCATCAACTTATCTGAATATTTTCAACCCAGAAACTGGTGATATTCTGGATAATATAGGCTTAGAAAAAGGGAAAAATCAAGATATAGTTAATAAAGTCGGCTTGAACGAATACAAAGAGTTATTGGATGAGGCAGATAAGGAAAAACAAGATACCGACGCTCGTTATACCAAATACGCAGCAGCTCAGGCTTGGCTGACAGATAGCTCCATTGTTATTCCTAGTGTTTCTGCGGGTGGTTCACCAGTTGTTCAGAAGGTCGTGCCATTTACCAAGTCTTACTCTTATGTTGGAATCAAAGGAGATGTCTATGTCTTTAAGAATATGGAGCTCCAAAATGATATTGTGACAGCCAAAGACTATGAAGCAGCTCTTAAGAAATGGGAAAAAGAAAAGGAAGCATCCAATAAAAAAGCCCAAGAAGAGCTAGAAAAACATATCAAATAAGATTCTGAACAGCAAAAGTTTGACACTTTATCAGCTGTCTTGAATCAAGTTGTTTAGTTGAGAGAACATTTTTGTTCTCTCTTTTTATGTTGGCCTCCATTACATTGAAGCGTTTACATCCTGTCGCAGAAGTGCTATAATGAAAGTAATCTTAATGAAAACTGGAGGAAGTTTATGAAAACATCTAAGTTAGCTGCAGCTGCTGGGCTTGTCATTCTCTCTGCAGGAATTTTGGCGGCCTGTTCGTTTGGTGGCTCCAATTCATCTGGGAAAAACTATAGCTATGTTTATACCGCAGATCCAGATACGCTGGATTACACAGTGTCCAATAAGCGGGCAACCAATGAGATTATGGCTAATGTAGTGGATGGTTTGCTAGAAAGCGATAAGTATGGTAACTTAGTGCCTTCTCTAGCGGAAGATTGGACTGTTTCAAAAGATGGTCTAACTTATACTTATAAGCTTCGTGAGGGAGTGAAATGGTATACTTCTGATGGTGAAGAATATGCAGATGTGACTGCTAAGGACTTTGTGACCAGTCTGAAGCATGCCGCAGACAGCAAGTCTGATGGTCTCTATATCGTTCAAAAATCCATTAAAGGCTTGGACGATTATGTCAATGGTAAAATAACTGATTTCTCTCAAGTGGGTGTCAAGGCGGTGGATGATTCTACTGTTCAATACACTCTCAATCAGCCAGAAAGTTTCTGGAATTCTAAGACAACCATGGGAATTCTTTTCCCAATTAACGAAGAATTTCTGAAATCAAAAGGTGACAAGTTTGCTCAGGGAACGGATCCGACCAGTGTCCTCTATAACGGTCCGTTTATCTTGAAATCTATCACTTCAAAATCTCAAATTAGCTTAGAGAAAAATCCAAACTATTGGGATAAGGAAAAGGTAAAAATTGATACTGTTAAATTCTCTTACTACGATGGTCAAGATACAGAATCTCTGGTGCGTGGCTTTTCTGATGGCAACTACACCATTGCTCGTCTTTTCCCAAATAGCTCCAACTTTGCCAGCGTGAAGAAACAGTACGGCGATAACATCGTCTACACACCTCAAGGTTCAGGAACCTTCTTTGTCACAACTAATATTGACCGTCAGGCTTACGAGCATACTTCTAAGACAACGGATGCACAGAAATCTTCCACTAAGAAAGCACTGCTCAATAAAGATTTTCGTCAGGCTCTGCTTTTTGCCTTTGACCGTACTGCCTATTCTGCACAAACCAATGGCGAAGAAGCAGCAGACAAACAACTTCGTAATACCTTTGTTCCGCCAACCTTTGTACAAGCTAATGGTAAAGAGTTCGGCAGCATTGTAGAAGAAAATCTGGCTAGCTACGGTGATGAGTGGAAGGGAGTCAAATTAGACGACGCTCAGGATGGTCTTTATAATCCAGAAAAAGCCAAGGCAGAATTTGCCAAAGCTAAGGAAGCGCTGCAGGCAGAAGGAGTAGAATTCCCTATTCATCTGGATATTCCGGTTAGCTCAGCAGATACCAATGGTGTTAAGGGTGTTCAGTCATTGAAGCAGTCTATTGAAGCTAATCTTGGCTCTGACAATGTGGTGATTGATATTCAGCAGATGACAGATGATGAGTTGAATAACATCACCTACTTTGCGAACTCTGCATCTCAAGAAGATTGGGACTTGAATAATAATCTCGGCTGGAGTCCAGATTATAACGATCCATCTTCTTATCTGGAAATCACTGGCTCTAAGACTGGTGAGAATGTTGACAGTTACTTTGGTTTTGACCCTGGAACGGATAATGCAGCAGCTAAAGAGGCTGGCTTTGAAGAGTATGATAAACTCTTGGAAGACGCTGCTTCAGAAAACGAGGATATTAACAAACGTTACGAAAAGTATGCTGCAGCTCAGGCTTGGCTGACAGACAGTGCCCTGTTAATGCCGGCATGGTCATCTGGTGCAACACCAAGTGTCCGTAAGGTTGTTCCATTCTCAGGACCATTTGCTTGGACTGGAAACAAGGGTGAATACAGCTTTAAATATGTTGAAATCCAAGATAAACCAATAATGACTAAAGAATATGAGAAAGCGCGTGAAAAATGGGCAAAAGAAAAGGAAGAATCCAATAAAAAAGCTCAAGAAGAACTCGCGGAACATATCAAATAAATCAAGAAAATCCCATTGTAGCAACAGTGGGATTTTTGATGATTTTGAAGACGAAATGGACGAGGTTGAGCTTGTCTGGTCCTAGATAATAAACATCCGAGAAAACCAATTGCATAAACATCTTAGGGTGTTAGTGAGCTAACTTAATATTCTGAAAATTTATTTTACTTTTAGTATTATCTATGCTATAATCTTAATTAAATCTAAAAATCTAAAAGATGGAGAAACCCATATGAAACAAAGCAAAGTCCTTGCACTTGCAGGAGTGACACTTCTTGCGGCTGGAATTCTTGCAGCTTGCTCAGGCTCTAAGCCAAACACAAACTCAGGCAGCTCTAACACCTTTAATTATATCTACGAGACAGACCCTGAAAACTTGAACTATCTTACTTCAAGTAAGGCAGCTACTACAGACTTGACAGCCAATGTCATTGATGGTCTTTTAGAAAACGACCAATATGGGAACTTAGTTCCATCAATGGCAGAAGACTGGACTGTATCTCAAGATGGGAAGACTTATACTTATAAGCTTCGCAAAGATGCTAAGTGGTATACTTCCGAAGGTGAAGAGTACGCAGATGTGACAGCAGAAGACTTTGTTACAGGTCTTAAGTATGCGGCAGACAATAAATCTGAAACACTGTACTTGGTTCAGGATTCTGTCAAAGGGCTTAAGGACTATATTTCTGGGAAGATTGATTTCTCAGAAGTAGGGATCAAAGCAGTTGATGATCATACCGTTGAGTATACTCTTAATGAGCCGGAAAGTTTCTGGAACTCTAAGACTACAATGGGGATTCTCTACCCAGTAAACAAAGACTTTTTGAAAAACCAAGGCGATAAGTTCGCTCAAGCAACTGATCCAACAAGCTTGCTTTATAATGGACCTTTCTTGCTCAAATCATTGACTTCAAAATCTGAAATTCAATTTGAGAAGAATCCTAATTATTGGGACAAAGAAAATGTTCACGTAGATGCAGTTAAACTCTCTTTCTATGATGGACAAGATCAAGGGAAACTAGCTGATCAGTTCAGTCAAGGGGCTCTGACAACAGCTAGACTCTTCCCAACTAGTGCGACTTATGAAAAGGTTGAAAAAGACTTTAAAGATAATATCGTCTATACACCTCAGGATGCCTCAACTTTCTTGGTAGGTACAAACATTGACCGTCAGTCTTACAACCATACTGCTAAGACATCAGAAGCTCAAAAGACTTCAACTAAGAAAGCCTTGCTTAACAAGGACTTCCGTCAGGCTTTGACCTTTGCCTTCAATCGTGAGTCCTATGCATCTCAGATTAATGGTAAGGACGGAGCAGACAAACTTCTTCGTAACCTTTACATCCCACCTACATTTGTGCAAGCTGGTGACAAGTCCTTCGGTGACTTAGTTAAGGAAAAAGTCGTAACTTATGGCGACGAATGGAAAGATGTGGACTTCTCAGATGGCCAAGATGGATTCTATAACGAGAACAAAGCTAAGGCTGAATTTGAAAAAGCAAAAGAAGCTTTGAAAGCCGATGGCGTAGAATTCCCAATCCATCTGGACATTCCGGTTGATCAAACAGCTACTTCTAAAGTACAGCGCGTTCAATCCCTCAAGCAGTCTATTGAAAAGACTTTGGGAACAGATAATGTTGTGATTGATGTTCACCAATTGTCTAAAGATGAAGTGACCAACATTACCTTATTTGCACCTTCTGCTGCTGAAGAAGACTGGGATATTTCAGACAATGTCGGCTGGTCTCCTGACTATCAAGACCCATCTACCTATCTGGATGTTATCAAACCTGGTGGTGAGAATACTAAGACCTTCTTAGGATTTGATGGCACCGATAATGCCGCAGCGAAACAAGTTGGTTTGGATGAATATACCAAACTAGTTGAAGAAGCTGGAGCAGAGAAGATGGATCTCAACAAACGCTACGAAAAATACGCGGCTGCTCAAGCTTGGCTGACTGATAGTGCCTTGCTGATTCCGGTAACTTCTAGAACAGGTCGTCCAACCTTGACTAAGGTAGTACCATTCTCAGCACCGTTTGCTTGGTCTGGTGCTAAGGCGCGTGAAGCAGCAAGTTATAAGTACATGAAATTGCAGGACGAGCCTGTGACGACAAAAGATTATAATAGCGCTCAGGAAAAATGGAATAAAGAACGTGTGGAATCTAATAAAAAAGCTCAAGAAGAATTAGCAGACCACGTGAAATAAGCTTGCTAAGAGAACTTTCTCTAATAGAGGAGAAAGTTCTTTTGGAATTTAAAGGAAACGATAAATGAAAAAATATATTTTTATGCGTATCTTACGCTCAATTGTGTCGATTTTCTTGGTGACGACCCTGACTTATGCCATTATCTATACCATGGTGCCAAGAAGGTTGATTTTCAAGCAGGATCCTAACTATAATAAAATAGCGACCAATAAAGATAAAAAAGCTAACTATGAAAACACCATCTTTGAGCGGATGGGCTACATTGACTATTACGATACTAAGGAACTGCAGGAGAAGGCTAGCAAGGAAGATTCCTCTGTTACAACAGAAGCTACAGAAGCAAACAAGAAGATTTATCAGAAGTATGTTGATAAACTTGGCAATGGCTGGAAATTGCAGAAATTCCCACTGAGTGGAGAATTCTATGCTGTACGTGAAGTGCCTGTTTATGAGCGTGTCTTTGAGTTCTATGCTAATTTGATTCAAATTGACCATCCAAATGTTATTCAAGATGAGGAAAATCCAAACCTAGAGCGTTATATCCGGTTTGAAAATGATCCTTCTGTTGGCTGGTCTCTTGTGGGTTCTGGTACCAAGCATAAGTATCTGCTGTACTTTAATGGTCAGTTCCCATTTGTCCACCAGAACTTTATTACCTTTAATTTAGGTAATTCTTATCCAACCTATGCTAATATCCCTGTTCTGCAGGTTATTACGCAAGGACAAGGACAAACTAAGTCTTCTGAAGTTCAATTCCCAACAGGCAAAAAGACATCGTCTGTAAACATCTATTCTCGTACTTACAAGACTCCAAGCAAAGCCGATTCACAGGACATTGCTAAGTTTGGTAAGGGAGATGCCTATACAGCGACTCAAAGCAACTATCAAAATCCTTCCATGATTACCAGCTCAGCCATTATTGGTTTGATTGGTGTGGCCCTGTCTTATCTGATTGCTATTCCGCTCGGATCCTACATGGCTCGACTCAAGAATACATGGTTTGACAGTATTTCTACAGCTGGTTTGACCTTTATGATGTCACTGCCAACCATCGCCTTGGTCTACATTGTCCGTTTGGCGGGGTCTGCCGTTGGTCTTCCAGATTCCTTCCCAATCTTGGGAGCGGGAGATTGGCGTTCTTATGTCCTACCAGCTGTTATTCTAGGGCTTTTGAGTGCTCCTTGGACAGCTGTTTGGATTCGCCGGTATATGATTGACCTTCAGTCTCAGGACTTTGTCCGCTTTGCGCGTGCTAAGGGTCTCTCAGAAAAAGAAATTTCTAACAAGCACATCTTTAAAAACGCTATGGTGCCGCTGGTATCTAGTATCCCAGCTTCAATTGTCGGAGTTATTGCGGGTGCAACCTTGACAGAAACAGTCTTTGCTTTCCCTGGTATGGGTAAGATGTTGATTGATTCCGTTAAGGCATCCAATAACTCTATGGTTGTTGGTCTTGTATTCATCTTCACATGTCTGTCTATCTTTGCCCTCTTGCTGGGTGACATTCTGATGACTGTACTGGACCCACGTATCAAGTTAACATCAAAAGGAGGTAAATAATGGCTACAATTGATAAAAGCAAATTCCAATTTGTCAAACGTGACGATTTTGCCTCTGAAACGATTGATGCTCCAGCCTACTCTTACTGGAAATCAGTCATGCGTCAATTTCTGAAAAAGAAATCAACCATTACCATGCTGGGAATTCTGATTGCCATTATTCTCATGAGCTTCATTTATCCTATGTTTTCAAACTTCGACTTTAATGACGTGAGCAAGGTAAATGATTTTAGCATGCGTTATATCAAGCCAAGTGGTCAATACTGGTTTGGAACGGATAGTAATGGTAAGTCTCTCTTTGACGGTGTTTGGTTTGGTGCCCGTAACTCTATTCTTATTTCGATTATTGCGACGGTTATTAATCTGGCTATCGGAGTTATCATCGGCGGTATCTGGGGAATTTCCAAAACAGTTGACCGCGTCATGATGGAAGTCTACAATATCATTTCAAATATCCCAGCCCTCTTGATTGTTATTGTCTTGACCTACTCTATCGGTGCTGGTTTTTGGAATCTTATTTTTGCCATGACGATTACTGGTTGGGTCGGTATTGCCTACACTATCCGTGTGCAGATTATGCGCTATCGGGATTTGGAATACAACCTTGCCTCTCGTACTCTTGGTACACCAACTCTCAAGATTGTAACGAAGAACATTATGCCGCAGTTGGTATCTGTTATCGTGACTACCACTTCACAGATGCTGCCAAGCTTTATCTCTTACGAAGCCTTTCTATCCTTCTTTGGCTTAGGGCTTCCTGTAACAGTGCCAAGTTTGGGACGCTTGATTTCAGATTATTCACAAAACGTGACGACCAATGCCTACCTCTTTTGGATTCCACTTACAACCTTGATTTTGGTATCCCTCACTTTCTTCGTAGTTGGGCAAAACTTAGCCGACGCCAGCGATCCACGTACACATAGATAGGAGTAAATATGACAAAGAATGAAAATGTAATATTGACTGCTCGCGATATTGTCGTGGAATTCGATGTTCGCGATCGTGTCTTAACCGCCATTCGCGGTGTCTCATTGGACTTGATTGAAGGCGAAGTCCTGGCTATTGTTGGTGAATCAGGTTCAGGAAAGTCTGTCTTAACCAAGACTTTTACTGGTATGTTAGAAGAAAATGGTCGTGTAGCTCAAGGAACCATTGACTACCGTGGCAAAGATTTGACAACTCTTCGGAGTAACAAGGATTGGGAGCCGATTCGCGGTGCAAAAATTGCGACCATCTTCCAAGACCCTATGACGAGCTTGGATCCGATTAATACTATTGGAAGCCAGATTACAGAAGTCATTATCAAGCACCAAGGAAAATCAGCTAAAGAAGCTAAAAAAATGGCCATCGATTATATGAGCAAGGTTGGGATTCCAGATGCGGAAAAACGTTTCGAAGAGTATCCTTTCCAATATTCAGGTGGTATGCGGCAGCGGATTGTTATTGCCATTGCCTTGGCTTGCCGTCCTGATATTCTTATCTGTGATGAGCCGACAACAGCCCTTGATGTAACGATTCAAGCGCAAATAATTGACTTGCTCAAATCCTTGCAGCAAGAATATCATTTCACAACCATCTTTATTACGCACGACCTTGGTGTTGTGGCTAGTATTGCAGATAAGGTTGCAGTCATGTATGCTGGTGAGATTATCGAATACGGTACAGTTGAAGAAATCTTCTATGAGCCAAAACATCCTTATACATGGAGTCTGCTGTCAAGCTTACCACAGTTGGCAGATGCAAATGGTGCACTTTACTCGATTCCTGGTACTCCACCGTCTCTTTATTCGCCAATCAAAGGGGATGCCTTTGCTTTGCGATCTGACTATGCCATGTCAATTGACTTTGAAGAAGCAGCGCCGGCTTTCAATGTATCTGAGACTCATTGGGCTAAGACCTGGTTGCTCCACGAAGATGCACCTAAGGTTCATAAACCAGAGATTATCGAAAACCTACATGAAAAAATTCGTTCAAAAATGGGCTTCAATCAATTAGAAGCTTAGGAGGAAGGAAATGACTGAAAAATTAGTTGAAATTAAAGATTTAGAAATTTCCTTCGGCGAAGGAAGTAAGAAATTTGTAGCAGTAAAAAATGCAAATTTCTTCATCAATAAGGGGGAAACTTTCTCTCTTGTAGGAGAATCAGGTTCTGGTAAGACTACTATTGGTCGAGCTATTATCGGACTTAATGATACCAGTGCCGGTGATATCTTCTATGAAGGCAAAAAGATTAACGGGAAAAAATCAAAAGCAGAAGAAGCGGATTTGATTCGTAAGATTCAGATGATTTTCCAAGACCCAGCTGCCAGTCTGAATGAGCGTGCAACTGTTGACTACATCCTTTCTGAAGGTCTCTATAATTATCATTTGTTTGATAGCGAAGAAGACCGTCAAAGAAAAGTCAAAAATATCATCAATGAAGTTGGCTTGTTGGCTGAGCATTTAACTCGCTATCCTCATGAATTCTCTGGCGGACAGCGTCAACGGATTGGGATTGCTCGCGCTTTGGTCATGCAACCAGATTTCGTAATTGCAGATGAGCCAATTTCTGCCTTGGACGTATCTGTTCGGGCTCAGGTTCTGAATCTTTTGAAAAAATTCCAAAAAGAATTAGGCTTGACATATCTCTTTATTGCCCATGACCTTTCGGTAGTTCGTTTTATTTCTGATCGTATCGCCGTGATTTACAAAGGTGTCATTGTAGAAGTAGCTGAAACAGAAGAATTGTTCAACCATCCTGTCCATCCTTACACACAATCCCTGCTCTCAGCTGTTCCAATTCCAGACCCAATCTTAGAACGCAAGAAAGTGTTGAAGGTCTATGATCCTGAACAGCACGATTATTCTGTTGATAAACCAGAAATGGCAGAGATTCGTCCGGGACACTATGTCTGGGCTAATAAAGCTGAACTCGAAAAGTATAAACAAGAACAAGAATAGAAAAAATGTCCGAAAGGGCATTTTTTGCGCCTTTAAAAGAAAGAATGTAGGTCAATTATCAGCCTCGAAGGTATGCAAAACAATCCACCAATTTAAAAATAATAATTTTTTTCAAAAAAGGTATTGACAGTTGGTAGGTATAGGTGATATACTAATATAGTTGTCGCGA
>CBDFAZ010000007.1:0-31616 GCA_965245685.1 uncultured Streptococcus sp.
TAAGTCCTGAAATATCAAGAACTTCTGGTTGTTGTGCAGCGTGAGTGTGCTCAGCGCCTACAAATACTTTCAGCTTCATACCTTGAGCGCGACCAAGAGTATTGTGCGGAAGCATACCTTTAACTGATTTTTCGATCAAACGAACAGCATTCTTAGAGCGAAGCTCACCTGCTGAGATTTGTTTCAACCCACCTGGGTACATAGAGTGAGTGTAGTAGATCTTATCAGTCGCTTTTTTACCAGTCAATTTTACTTTTTCAGCGTTGATAACGATTACGAAGTCACCTGTATCAGTGTGTGGTGTAAAGGTTGGTTTGTTTTTTCCGCGAAGTACGCTTGCTACAACAGCAGAAAGGCGTCCAAGAGGGACATCAGTAGCGTCCACTACATACCATTTGCGTTCAACTTCACCTGGCTTAGCCATGTATGTTGTTTTGTTCATGATTTCTCCTATGAATATCGTTTTTGTTTACAGGGCGGATGTTCCGGTCCGCGAGTTATTTGAAAGGTTCCGGGGCCTTACAAATGGGGTAAACAATACCGCCTACTATCATATCAAAAATAGTAGGCAAAAGCAATAGATTTGAAGCAATTATTTATGAAATAGCGATTTCATGTTTTCTTAGTCTTGGATGTCTTGGGCGATACTAAAGAGTCCCAAAGTTCCAGGACCAGTATGGGTAGAAATGACAGGTCCCAGAGGCATGAGGAGAACTTCCTCCACTTGGTCGCTTTCCAACAGCTGGGCTTTCAAACTCTCAGCAAACTCTTTGGCACCTGCATAGGCGATAACCACCCGCGGGTCAGCAACTCCCTCCAGAGTCATGCGGACCACTTCGGTCTGCGCCTTCTTCTTGCCGCGAACCTTAGCGACCGAGTCCAGAGTTCCATCTCCCTTGACAGCGATAATCGGCTTGATATTGACCAAACTCCCCATAAGGGCAGCAGTTTTGGAAATCCGACCGCCCCGCATGAGGTGATTGAGATCATCAACCAGAAAATATGTCTTGACCTTAGGCACCAAGCTCTCAATCAAGTCTGCTGTCTGCTCCAAGGTCTGGCCTGCCTCTCTAGCCTCTGCCGCCTTCATGACTAAAAGTCCTTCCCCCATAGAAGCCGCCTTGGTATCAATGATGCGAATCAGCGCATCTGGAAAATCTTCCAAGACTATATCCCGCGCCATGACTGCACTCTGATAAGTACCTGATAAGGCCGAAGCAAAGGCTACATAGAGAACTGGCGTCCCTTCCTTGGCATAGGTTCGAAAGACATCTTCAAACTGGCCGACATTGATCTGGCTGGTAGTCGGCTTGCTGCCAGACTCCATCTTATCCAGAAGTTCTTGGCTGGTCAGCTTGCCTGCGCCAACTGTCTCATAGGTTTGGCCATCTAGCTGAATGGTCAGGCCTAGGACCTGCACATCATTTTGCTGGGTCCAGTTTTCTGGCAGGTCTGCTGTTGAATCGGTTAAAATTTTAAAGGTCATCTTTTTTCTCCATCATTTTTTGTAAATCGCGCAAAGATTGGCTGTCCATTGGTCGCAAGGGTGGTCTTTGCAGGTTGATTTGTCCGCTCAGCTGATTGAGGTCTGATTTGGTAACAGCCACTCGCTTCTCTAGCTCTCTAGCGGAAACTCTCAAAGCCCCTTGGGCAAAGACAGTCCACTGCTCATTGAGATCGCTGGTCGCAACCGACACCTGATTTTTGGGTGTATTGAGCTCAGCTGCCAAGCGCTCGATATAGTCATCCGCCGTTTCCTCCTCCTCAGTGAAAACGACCGTTACATTAAACTCTTCGTAGGTCTGCCGAACTCCCGGCATATACTGGGCATCAAAGACACAGATAACTTCCAGTCCTTCAAAGCTAGCATAATTGCTGAGCTTCTGGAGCAGAATCGTTCGTGCGGCATCTAGTTCTCCGCGGTTAAAGTAAGGACGAGTCTCCCGCCAAAAAGCCGTCATATTGTAGCCGTCCACCAGTAAGATTTTTCTTTTCATAGGCGATTGCGAAAGACTTCATACATGAGAATAGCCGCTGCGACACTGGCATTGAGGCTCTGGACATGCCCATTCATGGGAATGGAAATCATCTCGTCCACCTGTTTTTTAATATTGCTGGAGATTCCCTTACCTTCGTTGCCGATAATGAGGGCCAGCTTGCCTGCTGTATTCCACTTATGAGAAGGCGTCCCCTGCATATCTGTACCGAAAATCCAGAAACCAGCTTCCTTGAGCTTGTCCAGTGTCTGGCTGAGATTGGTCACACGGGCAATGGGAATATGCTCAATGGCACCCGTTGATGTCTTGGCTACGACTGGTGTCACACCGACTGCCCGGTGCTTGGGAATGATGACTCCAGCCACATTGGTCGCGTCAGCCGTCCGCAAGATAGAGCCTAGATTATGCGGGTCAGTAAGCCCGTCCAAAATCAATAAGAGCGGATTGTCTTCCTGCTCTGCTTTTTTCAACAGCACCTCAAAGTCAGTATAGGCGAACTCTGCCACCCGTAAGACAAACCCTTGGTGAACAGCCCCGTCAGTCATTTCCTGCAAGGTCTTCTTAGGCGTCCAGGAGATGGAAACCTTCTTTTCCGCTGCTAAATCTTTGATTTTATCGACCTTTTTACCACGCAGGTCGTCTTGAATATAGAGTTTATTTCCAGTGTTGGCTGCGAGAGCCTCTGTCACCGCATGCACACCGTAGACAATATCGTTTTTTTCCATAGGACTAGTATAACACAAAGGCGAAAAAATGGCGGCAGGATTTACTCGGGCGAGACAGAATTCTGCTCTGATAAAAAGAAATCAGCAGTCCCCAAGATTCCCCGCTAGTCGTGCTATAATAGAAAGAAGTCTAAAAAAGGAACTCTTACTCATGTCTCTCCTCCAACGCACCATCAAGCTTGTATTAGCTACCTGTCTCGCTGCTTGGCTAGCTGACTTTTTAGGTCTGGCCTACTCAACTTCAGCCGGAATTATTGCCATTCTCAGCGTGACTGATACCCGCCGCAGCACTGCAAAGCTAGCTGGCAATCGCTTTTTATCTACCCTGCTGGCTCTGGCTATCGGAAGCCTGGCCTTTCACTTTCTAGGTTTTCATCTCGGAGCATTGGCCATCTATATCGTGATCTATGTGCCTCTGGCCTTTCGGCTTGGCTGGGAAATAGGCATTACCCCCAGCACCGTCCTCGTCACCCATCTGCTCTTAGAAAAATCCACCTCCTGGTCTCTGCTTGGAAATGTGCTGGCTCTATTTCTTATTGGAACTGGCTTTGCGCTGCTAGCCAATCTCTATATGCCCTCGCGCCAGCAAGAGATTGACAGCTACCATGAGCAAGTGGAGGAACAGCTGAAAAAGATTTTGCTGCGCTTTGAATATTTCTTAAAATCTGGAGACGGCCGAAATGATGCAGCTCTGATCAAGGAGCTGGACAAGATTTTGCAGCAGGCCTTGCAGCTGGTCTACCTGGACCACTCCAACCACCTCTTTCATCAGACCAACTACCATATCCACTATTTTGAAATGCGGCAGGCTCAAAACCGTATCCTACAAGACATGGCCAGCAATATCAATAACTGCCACCTAGCAGCCAGTGAAAGCTTGATTTTAGCCCGCCTCTTCTCCCAGACCGCTAAGCAACTGAGCCAAAAAAATCCCGCCCAAGACCTCTTGGACGAGATTGACAACTATTTGACCGTTTTTCGCGAGCGACCACTCCCTAAAACCCGCCAGGAATTTGAAACTCGCGCCATGCTCCTACAGCTCCTGCGGGACTTGGAAAACTTTATTAGAATTAAGGTAGAATTTTACGAGAATTATAAAGAAGACTAGCTGCTTTGTTTAGCAAATAAAGTACTAAAACTAAAAAATAGATAAAGGCCTTTAATCACCTTTATCTCCGAATTAAAATAATTTGTTTTCATTTCATGATATCGGCTATATGACTGATGTCTTTTTAATTAGGTTCCTTAGTGTCATAAACCTTGTTGCCCTTAAAATAGACGTAATAGTCCTTACCATCCTCGTCCGCCCAAACGAAGCGAGTAAACATACCTGTCACATCCAGTCCACGTGGTTTCCCTAGTTTTTTGACAACATCTTGGGCTGACATTCCTTTGGAAATACCGCTTAAACTTTCCACCTGCTTAGAGGAAGTGAATGTAATAAGCTTATTCATAACAACAGAATTTTCATCATAACCAATAAGGATTGTATAATTATCCGACTTCCACAGGTCACCTCCACTACTTAGCTCTGAAGTTGGCTGACCTAGTTTAGCACGCACTTCATCCTTTTTAGTAGCAACCCGATCAGACTCCTCTTCAAAATAAATGAGATTGATGGATTTAAATTCTTCCCACTTATCAATATCTTGCATATCAGTAAGGGCGTCCAAAGATTGACCAAAGTCATTAAAGAGAGTATATGGATCATCTTCAATTGCAGAAGACGAACTAGATGAGCTATAGTCATAGTCGTCATCAGAGTATTCTTTTTTCGAAGATGAGCTCTGTTTTCTAGAGTAGCTAGAGCTAGACGAGGAAGAAGTATTGCCACTTCGTCTGAAAAAAGGCACAAACATGCAGGCGCTAAGTGTCATCAGACTAAACAAGCAGACTGCAAACAATATAAATTTTTTCATAAGATTCCTTTATTCAATAATATTACTCTTCGATATCAATTCCTTTGGATTCAAATAAATCACGTACTTCTTTAGAAAATGGAAAGATTGTTCCGTCAATAGTTTTTAAATTCGAAAACTGCGATAGCTCCTTTTCACTCACATTTTCCAAATCAAATTGATCATCTTCACCATCCCATAAAGGGATTAATTGCGCATAGATATCATTACCTCCATCAAAGAAGAGGCTTTCCACATTCTGCGCATACTCTTTAGGTATTTCCAATCGTTCGAAATAAGCCTCTACTTCAGGAATTGGTGTCTCATAGAAGTCTTCTGGATCTATAGATAATTTCTCAGATTCACAAAAACTGTAAACGACAAATCGTGGCTCAAGCACGTTTTGTTCATACATCAACTCCTGAATAATAGCCAACTTGAAATTAAAATTATCAAATTGTAAGAAATCACTCATAAATTACTTCCTTTCAGAATCAGAATGAAGTCTCTATCTTCCGAATACACCAGTCAATCAGCTCTTCCAGTCGCTCAATAGATTCAGTCATATGCAGATAGCCCATGACAGCCTCAAAGCCAGTAGACATACGATAAGTGACGATATCTGTATTCTTAGCCTTGGTGTGGCTGTTGGCATTGCGGCCGCGCTTGTAGATATCCTCTTCCTTCTCCGTCAGAATTCCTTCTTCTAGCATGAGAGAGATGAGATTAGCCTGAGCCTTGGCAGAAACGTACTTGGTCGCTTCCCTGTGCAGCTGATTGGGCTTAGTGAGCCCCTGAAAAATCAGGTGACGCCGGATATACATGGAGTAGACAGCATCTCCCTCAAAGGCGAGGGCAATGCCGTTAATCAGGTTGACATCAGTCACGTGTCCACCTCACTCCGTCCTTGGTATCCAAAAGCTTGATACCCTGAGCGGCTAATTCATCCCGAATACGGTCTGCAGTCGCAAAGTCTCGATTAGCCCGCGCCACTTGGCGTTCCTCAATCAAGCGCTCAATGTCCGCGTCTAGGACTTCTTCTACAAAGACGATACCAAAAACTTCTAAGAGCTCGGCAAAGGCTTCCTTGACTTCAGCGGTGTAGTTGCCAGAGTTGATCCACTTGGCTAACTCGAAGACAACCGTGATACCGTTAGCCGCATTGAAATCTTCGTCCATAGCAGCGGTGAACTTGTCTAGAAAGGCTTGAAGCTGAGCAGAATCTGCCTGACCAGTGAAAGGCTGCTCATAGGTATTCTTCAAATACTTAAGATTGGTCGCTGCATCATGAACAGCCTTTTCCGTGAAATTAATCGGCTTGCGATAATGCTGGGTCGCAAAGAAGAAACGCAGCACCTGACCATCAATGGTCTTGAGGGCATCGTGAACAGTGATAAAATTACCTAGAGATTTAGACATCTTGACATCGTCGATATTGACAAAGCCATTGTGCATCCAGTAGTTGGCAAAAGTCTGACCAGTCTTGGCCTCTGACTGAGCGATTTCATTGGTATGGTGAGGAAACTCTAGGTCTGCCCCACCACCGTGGATATCAATAGTATCACCCAAAATCTCCGTCGACATGACCGAACACTCGATGTGCCAGCCCGGACGACCAGGTCCCCAAGGACTGTCCCAGGAAATCTCGCCCGGCTTGGCAGCTTTCCAGAGGGCAAAGTCCACTGGATTTTCCTTTCGGGCGGTCTCCTCGTCTGTCCGACCAGAAGCACCCAACTCCAAGTCAGCCAAGGTTTTGTTAGCTAGTTTGGCATAATCGTGAGACTTTTCAACGCGGAAGTAGACATCGCCTTCTGACTTATAGGCATAGCCCTTGTCCACCAAAGTCTGCACAAAGTCAATGATAGCTTCCATAAAGTCAATCACACGCGGATGCTGAGTAGCCGGCTTGACACCTAAAGCAGTCACATCCTCATGAAAAGCTGCGATATACTTGTCAGCCACTTCTTTGGGAGTAATGCCCTCTTTCTTAGCCCGATGGATAATTTTATCATCTACATCTGTAAAATTGGAAATATAGTTGACCTCAAATCCCCGATACTCAAAATAGCGACGAACCGTGTCAAAAGCTACTGTTGAGCGGGCATTGCCGACATGGATATAGTTATAAACCGTCGGACCGCAGACATACATGCGAACCTTGCCCTCTTCAATGGGCACAAATTCACGTAGGCTGCGGGTCATGGTGTCGTAAATTTTAATCATGCGGTCCACTCCCTTCTCTATTTCTGACTTTTTCGGCTGAAAACCAGCTCTGCAAAAGGGCCAAATTGTCTGAGGCTATCCAGTTGGTAAAAGCGCTGCCCTTCCTCTTGGGTAAAGAGGGGAATCCCCTTTCCTAGGATAAGGGGCGCTATCTGAATAATGAGGTGGTCGAAAAGATCCGCATCCAAGAGCGGTCCTACCAAGGAATTACCACCAATCACAAAGACATTTTTGCCTTTGTCAATCTGGTGAACAAAGTCCACCACATCCCCAGCTACTGGCTGGTAATTGCTGACAGGCAGGTGCCTATCATGCGTAAAGACATAGTTTTCCGTAGCTTGATAAAAACTTTCTACATCTTGCAAATCTTGGATTTCCTCAAAGGTCCGCTTGCCCATGATGGTGATATCCATTTGCCTGTAAAAGTCATCATAGCCTGTATCCTCTACAGAACCAAGCTGATGCAGCCAGTCTATCCTGTGCTGGCTGTCTGCCAAGTAGCCATCCATGGTGATACAGCCGTAAAAATATACTGCCATTCTTGTAGTTACCTTTCTAGTTCCTTTGCTATTGTCAAAGCGATAGTGAAAAAAGTCATGGCATCAGCTGTCCGCTCTTCATGGCGGGCATCCCAGGTTCGGTTATGATGATCCACATAGTCAGCTGTGTAGAAGAACTGATAGACTTTACTCTTGCGAAATTGACTCCAAGCCATGATAGCTGAAGCTTCCATGTCCACCACTTTGGCTCCAGCAGCCAAGCGACGCTTGACCTTATCAGGCGTTTCCCGATAAAAGGCATCCGTCGTCCAAGACTTGGTGCGGATATGCTCGATATTGTGCTTGTCAAAGATAGCTTCCAGCTCGACCAGCAGAGACTCGTCATAGGCGACTTCGTCACCCGGTGGGGCATAGTGATAGCTAGTCCCTTCATCTCGCAAAGCGGCCGCAGGCAGGATGATTTTATCCGCCTCAATTGAGCGATCCAAAACGCCACAGGAACCTAGAATGATGAAATTCTTGAAGCCTCTGGCCGCTAACTCCTCCAGCTGGCCAACTATCATGGGAGCTCCAATCGGAGCCAACATAACTGCTAGCTTACTAGGACCTTGACCGTACATATACCATGGATGCTGTCCGTTTATGCTTTTCAAATAGCCTCCTGGATAGACTTCTTCTGACTCAATCAAACGTTTCAGAATTTCGCCATTAAAGGACAGGATGATGGTTTCGCATACCTCACCTTTGTCAATAATCTGCCTATCTGTTGGTTCAATAACCCCAGCTACATCTTCAAATTCCTCTAATAGCATAAGTTCTCTTTCTTTAAGGCTTCAGCAAATCCGCCTTCATCTTTTCTATGCGGCGCAGCTTGGTCTCATCTTTCTTGGCTTCACTGATATAGCGAGCCCATTCGCGCTGGTGGCTAGGCGGTAGTTTGGTAAAGCGCTCCTTGGCAAGACCGTCCAAACCTTCTTTCAGTTCAAGGACTACCTGGTTCAAAATAGCATCTGATAAATCTGACATATCGGTTCCTCCTGTCATATTTTACTTAGATAACTTTGCCAACCTTTTCTACAGACTTGACGAATGGTGACTGGCTTCACGGGCATGCTCTAGTTTGTCTAGATAGTATTCCCGCTTCTCTTCTACCTCGTGAATGGTTGGCTCGTCTTTCTCACCGTGAACACGGACAATCTTGGCTGGGACTCCGACCACAGTCACATCACTTGGAACATCGGCCACGACAACTGCACCAGCTCCGACCTTGGCTTTTTCACCAATCTCAATTGGTCCAATGACTTGAGCATGGGCAGAGACCAAGGCACCCCGACGGACGGTCGGATGGCGTTTGCCTGTATCCTTTCCCGTACCGCCTAGGGTCACGCCGTGGTAAAGCATGGCCCCCTTCTCCACAATGGCTGTCTCACCAATCACCAGGCCACTGCCATGGTCAATGAAGACACCTGACTCAATCTGAGCGCCGGGATGAATCTCAATCTGGGTCCAGAAACGCCAGAATTGACTGTGCATGCGCGCTAACAGCTTGAAGCCGTGCTGCCACAAAAAATGCGAGAGGCGGTGGGCCGCCAAAGCTTTAATGCCCGGATAGGTTAGCAAGACTTCCAGCGACGTTCGTGCCGCCGGGTCATTTTCTTTTACAATATCAATGGATTCCTTCCACCAACCCATGCTGGCCTCCTTCCTTCTCTAAACAAGGAGAGACGAGAACTAGGCTCGCCTCTGCCGATTTTTGATGAGGTCTACAGGGATAAGCGACCTCTTATTCTTCTGTTTTAGGACTTTCTTGATGGTCTTTGTGACCTTTGTGCTCCTTGCGCGGATGGTGCCCCTTGTCATGATGATGTTTTGGCTTATCAGACTTTGGTGGACGCGGCAGCAATACTTTCATGGAAGCATCTACCCGGCCTTTGGCATCAATCTTGATAACTTTGACATCCACTTCATCACCGATTTGTACAACATCCTCAACATTGTTAGTCCGAGTCCAAGCTAACTCTGAGATGTGAACCAGTGCATCTGTCTTGTCAAAGAGATTGACAAAGGCACCGAATTTCTCAATTCGAACAACCTTGGCATGGTAAACTTCGTCCACTTTTGCTTCGCGGACCAAGCCAGCAATGATTTCCTTAGCTCGATTAATCGCATCTTGGTCGCTGGAGTAGATGGATACATTACCCTCTTCATCAATATCAATCTTAACACCGGTCTCAGCGATAATCTTGTCGATGGTTTCCCCACCTTTACCGATGACAATTTTAATCTTGTCTACATCAATCTTGATGGTGTCGATTTTCGGAGCAGTTGGAGCCAACTCAGGACGTGGAGCTGGAATCGTCGCTTCAATCAAGTCCAGAATTTCAAAGCGGGCTTTCTTAGCCTGAGCAAGAGCTTCCGTTAAGATCTCTGCTGTGATTCCTTCAATCTTGATATCCATCTGCAGGGCGGTAATCCCTTCACGGGTACCAGCTACCTTAAAGTCCATATCCCCAAAATGGTCTTCCAAACCTTGAATATCGGTCAGAACTGTATAGTTGCTGCCATCTGAAATCAAGCCCATAGCAATTCCGGCAACCGGAGCTTTAATCGGCACACCACCGGCCATCAGAGCCAAAGTGCCCGCACAGATAGAGGCTTGGGAGGAAGAACCATTTGACTCCAAGACTTCTGCTACCAGACGGATAGCGTAAGGAAACTCTTCCAAGCTAGGCAAGACTTGCTCCAAGGCGCGTTCCCCAAGAGCACCGTGTCCAATTTCACGACGGCCAGGAGCCCCATAACGACCTGTCTCACCGACAGAATATTGCGGGAAGTTATAGTGGTGCATGAAGCGTTTCTTGTATTCTGGATCCAAGCCGTCCACAATTTGCGTTTCGCCCATTGGCGCTAGTGTTAGAACAGACAAGGCCTGGGTTTGTCCACGGGTAAAGAGACCAGAACCATGCACACGCGGCAGGTAGTCCACTTCCGCATCCAGGGGACGGATTTCATCAACCTTCCGACCATCAGGACGGACCTTATCTTCAGTAATCAAACGACGCACTTCCGCATGCTCCATTTGCTCCAATATTTCAGCCACATCACGCATGATACGGTCGAATTCTTCATGGTCCGCGTATTTCTCTTCATAAACTGCTGTGACTTGGTCTTTGACAGCCTGAGTCGCGGCTTCACGCGCCAGCTTTTCTTCTACCTGAACAGCCTTTTGCAAGTCGCTGTTGTAAGCTGCGACAATCTCTGCCTGCAGCTCTTCATCAACATGCAGTAATTCTACTTCTGCTTTTTCCTTGCCGACTACTGCGACAATTTCTTCTTGGAAGGCAATCAATTCTTTGACTGCTTCGTGCCCTTTGAGAAGAGCTTCCAGCATGATATCTTCAGACAGTTCCTTGGCTCCAGACTCTACCATGTTGATAGCCTCTTTGGTACCAGCCACTGTCAGTTCCAAAAGCGAAACTTCTTTTTGTTCCTTGCTAGGGTTGATGATGAATTCGCCGTCTACATAGCCGACTTGAACTCCTGCGATAGGGCCATTAAAAGGAATATCTGAGATAGAAAGAGCCAAAGAGCTACCGAACATAGCAGCCATTTGAGGCGAAGCATCTTGGTCATAAGAAAGAACAGTATTGATAACCTGAACTTCATTGCGGAAACCTTCCGCAAACATAGGGCGAATCGGACGGTCAATCAAGCGGGCGGTCAAAGTCGCATCTGTTGACGGACGGCCTTCGCGCTTGTTAAAGCCACCAGGATATTTCCCAGCTGCATACATTTTTTCCTCATAGTTGACCTGCAATGGGAAAAAGTCACCAGTAGCCATCTTTTTGGACATGGTTGCCGCAGTTAAAACGGTACTTTCTCCATATCGAACAACGGCGCTACCATTTGCCTGCTTTGCAACCTGACCGGTTTCAACTACAAGCTCACGGTCTGCAAAAATAGTTTTAAAAACTTGTTTTGTCATAAAGACTCCTTGCCGAGCACATGCTCAAATTTTTTAATACGCCTTGGCTACAAAGATCAAGATATTAAGACCGTCAAAAGCTCATAGCATAATCACAGCTGACAACTAACCTTCTCAGAAATTTAGCTTTAATATCATGGTCTTAGCAGCTTATTATACCCTCATCTTTGTATCAAGCACGTACAGACCTTATTTTACCACAATTTCAGCCAAAAGAAAAAGTCTGAAAATGGCTTTTTTATATAAAAGTACTGAAAATCTATTTTTCTTTTCTATAGCTGATTATAGTTGTCTGTCAGAGTTCGTTTTTTCCCTTTCGATTCGTTAAATAGGATGGCGGTATAGCCACTATTCACTTTTCAAAGAGAACTTCTTGCTTTATAATAAATACAGTGACTCATTTCAAACATGTAAAGGAGATAATCGTGCCAGATCATCAAACAGTTGAAAAGAAAGATTTTTTCTCGCTCCTTGCGACAGCCCTAGTCAGCTTTGCAGGCATCTTATCCGAAACCAGTATGAATGTAACCTTCCCACACCTAAGCAAGGTCTTTGGATTAGGATTGGGAACACTGCAATGGATTACAACAGGGTATTTGTTAGCAGTGGCCATTACGATTACTTTAGGAGCAACCTTGGCCCACAATTGGAAAGAGAGAAACATCCTCTTTACAGCTTTGGCCAACTTCTGCTTGGGAACACTGATTGCCATGTTGGCTCCAAGCTTTCCCATCTTGATGGTAGGGAGAATCCTGCAAGGAGGAGCTACTGGATTAGCCATTCCTTTGCTCTTTAACTTGATTGTTGAGCGTGTTCCTAAGCAAAAAATTGGAACCTACATGGGCTTGTCTGGGATGGTGGTCAGCCTAGCACCAGCAATTGGGCCGACTTACGGTGGTTTTATGATTAGTCGTTTTGACTGGCATATGATTTATACCTTTATTCTTCCTGTCCCAATCATTTCCTTTATTCTTGGCTTTTTCTTTTTAAGAAATTCCGAGAAGTCTAGGAAACGCGCCTTTGATCTCCTCTCATTTCTCCTCTTAGCAAGCTCACTCGTCTTTGCCATTGTAGCTATCTCCAGCTTAGAAGAAGGACATATCGATTGGCTCTATCTTGTTCTCTGCATACTGCCACTAGCTTGCTTTATCTATCGGAGCTTGAAAATCGATCATCCATTCCTAGATATTCGGATTTTAAAGCAACCAACGGTCTTATTGGCTATTTTACCCTTCTTTATTTTTCAGTTTATCAACCTATCGGCTAATTTTCTGATTCCCAACTTCCTGGTCATAGAAAAAGAAATTTCAACCGCTCAGGCAGGCTTTGCACTGCTTCCAGGAACCATACTTGGAGCCTTCCTCTCTCCTGTATTTGGCAAACTCTATGATACAAAAGGCCCGAAACCAACCCTTTTTACAGGAAATTTTCTTCTTTTCCTTGCTGTACTCTTGCTCCTTATCTTCACAAAAGAACTCACCTTAACAGCTGTTATTGCGATTTATATTTGCTTTACCTTGGGACGAAACATGGCCTTCAATAACACACTAGCTTTAGCCACGACTCAAGTTGATAAAGGAAAGACTGCAGATACGACCGCGCTGTTTCAGCTGACCCAGACCTTTGCGGGTGCTATAGGTACCGCAGTAACGGCTGTCATTGCTAATCAAGCTCCCAATATGACAAAAGGAACTCAATACGTCTTCACCCTTTTATTGGGCTTGGTTATCTTCGTATTCTTGTCTTATCTACTGCTTTTTAAAAAGATTGCCGCAAAGAAACTTTGACTTTTATCCTCAAGTGATAAACATCTAAAAATTACTGACTTATCCTTCTCCCCCAAAGACATTTTGGGGGATTTTTTGCTATACTATTTCTATATACGACAAAAGGAGTAGACTATGGAACAAAAACATCGTTCTGAATTTCCGGAAAATGAACTCTGGGACCTAACGGCCCTTTACCAAGATCAAGAGGACTTCCTGCGAGCCATTGAGAAGGCCAGAGAGGATATCAAAAAATTCGTCCGTGATTACCAAGGTAATCTCAGCACTTTCGAAGATTTTGAACGGGCATTTGCTGAGTTAGAGCAGATTTATATCCAAATCAGCCACATCGGTAACTACGGCTTTATGCCACAGACCACTGACTTTGGTGATGAGAGCTTTGCGCAGATCGCCCAAGCAGCCATGGAGTTTGAGACCGAGGCCAATGTCGCACTCAGCTTCTTTGACGACGCCCTGGTCGGTGCAGACGAAGCTGTCTTAGAAAAACTAGGTCAAGAGCCCCATCTGACTTCAGCTATCCGCCAGGCTAAAATCAAAAAAGCCCACTATCTGGGAGCGGATGTCGAAAAAGCTCTGACTAATCTGGGCGAGGTCTTTTACAGTCCACAGGATATTTACACCAAGATGCGAGCCGGCGACTTTGCTATGTCTGACTTTGAAGTGGACGGCAAAGTATACAAAAACAGCTTTGTCACCTATGAGAATTTCTATCAAAACCATGAAAATGCAGAAATCCGCGAAAAATCTTTCCGTTCTTTCTCTGAAGGCCTTCGCAAGCACCAAAATGCCGCTGCTGCTGCCTATCTGGCTCAGGTCAAGTCTGAAAAATTGCTGGCTGACATGAAAGGCTACGACTCTGTCTTTGACTACCTGCTAGCTGAGCAAGAAGTTGATCGCTCTATGTTTGACCGACAGATCGACTTGATTATGAGCGAATTTGCCCCAGTAGCTCAGAAATACCTCATGCATGTCGCTAAAGTCAATAGACTGGAAAAAATGACCTTTGCTGACTGGAAGCTAGACTTGGACAGCGAGCTCAATCCCGAAGTCAGCATTGACGATGCCTACGACCTCGTCATGAAGTCAGTCGAGCCACTCGGACACGAATACTGCCAAGAAGTTGCCCGCTATAAGGAAGAACGCTGGGTCGACTTTGCGGCCAATGCCGGGAAAGACTCTGGAGGCTATGCTGCTGATCCTTATCGGGTTCACCCTTATGTCCTCATGAGTTGGACTGGTCGCATGAGCGATGTCTATACTCTGATTCACGAGATTGGCCACTCCGGTCAATTTATCTTCTCAGACAATCACCAAAGCTATTTCAACGCCCACATGTCCACCTACTATGTGGAAGCACCATCTACCTTTAATGAACTCCTGCTCAGTGATTATCTGGAGCGCCAATTTGATAATCCACGCCAGAAACGCTTTGCCCTGGCTCACCGTCTGACGGATACCTACTTCCACAACTTCATCACCCACTTGCTGGAAGCTGCCTTCCAACGCAAGGTCTATACTTTGATTGAAGAAGGCGGAACCTTCGGTGCAAGCAAACTCAACGCTATCATGAAAGAAGTTTTGACAGAATTCTGGGGCGATGCCGTTGAGATTGACGACGATGCTGCCCTGACTTGGATGCGCCAAGCGCATTACTACATGGGGCTTTACAGCTATACTTACTCAGCAGGTCTGGTCATCTCTACTGCCGGTTACCTACATTTAAAAAATGACGAGAATGGTGCCCGCGACTGGCTTGAGCTACTCAAATCCGGCGGCAGCAAGACTCCGCTTGAGTCAGCTATGATTATCGGAGCGGATATCTCAACAGACAAACCACTCCGTGATACCATCCAATTCTTGTCTGACACAGTTGACCAGATTATTGCTTATAGCGAGGAGTTGGGGGAATAAAAAATAAACAAAAACAGCTTGAAGATTTGCTTCAAGCTGTTTTTTAAATAGTTTAATAAAAATAAAGAGGCCCAAAAAAGCGGAGATAAAGTAAAATATAGGCACTAAAACAAGCGATAAATATAAGCCATCTTGTCCAGTACTGTGACTTAGTATAATTCTTCATTCGCAGCAGCCCGATGAAAAACCAAATCAGACTCCAAAAAACCAGACCTAATATCTGAGGAGCAAAATACGAAATTAAAAGCAAAACAGGGATCAAGAAAGCTAATACTAGTATGATTCTTTTTTGTGTTATCTGCTCTCTAGGAATCATCCACCCCACAAAGAAACACAAAATCGCTGGAGCTATGAATGGTGTAAAAATCATAAAAACAAATAAAAGATGTTTTAGCAACTCAATAATAATCATTACCTCATTCCCATCATGTTTTAAATAAGCCGGATCTCTAGCGTAACCCATTGGAAAAAATTTACCTCTACTTATTATACCTTAAAATATGCATTTTCAAATAAAAATTTTAAATTGACTCATCATTGTTATAATCGAAATAAAAGAGACCACTCCAAACAAGAGCAGTCTCATTTTAAAACAGGCCTATATAACCTTAATTTTACTTTATCCCAACTCCGCCACAATAGCTTTAATCTGCTGGGCAGTATGAACGCCCGCTAGCTGCTTGACGACCTGACCGTCTTTTTTAAAGAGCAGAGTCGGGATAGACATGATACCAAAGGCGCGTGCTGTAGCTGGATTTTCATCCACATCCATCTTGACAATCTTGAGCTCATCTTCGGAAAGTTCCTCTGAGAGTTTGTCAAGGATTGGCCCCTGCATCCGACAAGGTCCGCACCAAGTCGCCCAAAAATCAACCAGCACCAAGCCGTCTTTTGTTTCTTGCTCAAATGTTGCATCTGTGATTGCTTTTACCATTATTTTTCTCCTTTATTCTTAGTCAAACTTTGTCAAATCCTGCTTCATCAGGAAAAAGAAGACATCGCCGTAAGTACCCTGATAATTCAAATCATGGCCTTTATAAGTCAATTTTTTAACTGGGTAATAATCTGCCACACCAATCAAGCAGGCTTGCTGGGACTGCTCAAACTCCTGATAAGACTCAAAGGTCATCTTCCGCTCCTGCTTGACAGCATCCAAATATGTAATTTCAATCATAATTTCTCCTTTTTCAAATTACTCTTGTAATTTTTATTTTATGATCATATTGTAACACTTTCGGTTACATCTTTCAAATAAAACGACTTGGAGAAATCACTTGGCTTTTCAAGAAACTCACCGATTTCCTGACAAACAAAAAGCCTCCCATCAGAAGACTTTCCCATATAAATAAGAAAAACCAAGCTCAATGCCCCTTGTGCTTTTCCAATCGTTTTTGCTGTTTGAGTTCGAATTTCCTTTGCTTAGCCAGTTCTTTCTGCTGCTTACGCTTGACTCGAGCGATTTTCTTTTGCTCTTCAAACTGCAGCTTCAGCGCTTCCTGAGACTTTGAAGAACGTGAAGCCATCTGCTCTTTTTTAGCCTGTCTCTGCAGGCGTTTAGGACTGACCGACTTAGTCCTCTCCTTCACTCTGATGCTAGGACTAAACTGCAACCGATGATAATAACGGTTTAGAAAATCCAACAATTCCTGCGTGCTAGGCTCTGCACCAAAGCTGACTCGGCAAACTCTATAAGATTGAGCATGTTCCTGCTCGAAAAGACCGTGCCAAAATCCCTCTTCAAAATAAACTGTCAGCGTCATTGAAATCTTATCCATGACAGCCCCTCCTTTAAAAATTCCTAAGAATGGACAACCAAGGAGGAAGGTTACTGACAAAAAATGGATTTTTTGCGTCTGGACTACCAACCAGAACTGTGTTTTTATCTTAGTAGCTACAGTTTAGCAAGATTTTCTAAAAAACTCAAGGTTATCGGAATCTCGCTTAGATGACTGAATTGGATTTTCTTGTATGAAATCCGTCAATCAGCCGACTCCGACAGAAGACATTGTATCCGAGGAATCCAGTGTTTCATACGATGGCAAAGTGTTCTACGGTGTGATTACCGCTCCTCGTGACTGCAAAAACACAACATTGCCAACCATTGTCATCGAAGATGGTTTCAACAATACCCTTGAGCAATATGAAAAGTGCAGCCGTCCATGTCACGCAAGGGCAACAGTCCAGACAACGTCATGATGGAATCTTTCTTTAACATTTTAAAATCCGAAATGTTTTATGTTTTTGAAAAGGAGTTTCAGTATCTTGAAGAACTTAAGAAGGCGATTGTCAACTACATTAATTACTACAACAAACGAATTAAAGTCAAAATCAAAGGACTTAGCCTGTACATACAGCACCAAATCCTTTGATGGATGATATTACGAATCTTTTAAATCTGCAGTTCTTCTGACTACAAGGGTCTCTATTACTCTTTGTCTCTATATTCCGAGATGGTCTGTCCTGTCCACTTTTTAAAGGCTCGTGAGAAAGAGGAGACTTCCGAATAACCTAGCAGATAGGCGACATCTTCTGTTGTCATTTCTGGATTTTTGAAATAACCAAAGGCTAGGATCTTTTGGACATTTTGCAATTCTTGATTAAATTTGGTTCCTTCTGCAGTCAAGTTGCGTTGCAAGGTGCGACTGCTAATGCCTAATGACGCTGCTATATCTTCAATGGTAAAGAAACCACTTGGAATAGCCTGGTAAAGTTTTTGCTGAACAATCCCTGTGAAACTTTCACTGGTCATTGCTTCTGCTAAGCGTTCCTTGAGTTGAGGTTCTAGGTAGTCTAACATGACATTATTTGCTGTGAGGAAAGGCTTCTCTAAGTCAGCTTTTTTAAAGACCAGTTCATTCCCTTCCATTACTTCCACTTGGCATCCAAAAATACTAACACTGGCATCCTCATAAGAATAAGGAGTCCCGACATGCACTGGGACAATCTCTTCTCCCGTTCCCGTCCGAATCAAATCAAGCAACAACAACTGTTCGTTGAGGACTGCAAAGCGAGGCAGGTCTAACCCTGGATAATCATAACGATAGCTCACACGAACAAGGTCATCAAAGACTTCCATATTCACAACAATCGGACCAGTAATCTTCTTGTATTTGGCAAAGTGCTCTATTGCTGCCAAACCGTTTTTAGAGGATAGGGCCGCGAAAAATGGAGGCATAAACATTTGAATGTCCTTGATACGGCTCATGGCGATGATTTGCTCATCATTGGCTACCTGATCAAAAGCTGTTAAGACATGATAATAATCCAGAGTCGAGAGATTCATTTCCTCTTTCCAGGTGCTATCTGGTAGATTAGCCAATTGTAGAATCATTTTCAGATCCAGACCTATAAGGCTTAAATTTTCAATATACTGTTGACTGAGACTGAGGCGCATAAGCTTTCTCCATTCTATTAACGGAAAGTCATCAACATCATGCGATCAAAGAATTTATCACCAAAGATGCGACGGATTCCTACCAAAAGTTTGGCTCCACGGCCAACAAGATAGCGAGTTTTAGGGTTACGTTCATTGATGATTTTTAGAACTGTACGTGAGATGACTTCTGGCTTAGACCCTGGTGCTGGGTTGTTCTCCATAGCTTTGATATAAGCGTTCACCAAACGACTATATGCTCCATTTTTAGATTCATGAGAGAAGTTTTGACCAACTGCTGCGTTAAAACCAGTATTGATCGCTCCAGGTTCTAAAACAACCACCTTGATGCCAAATTCCTTGACTTCCATACGGAGACAATCACTAAAACCTTCAATAGCATGTTTTGAAGCATGGTACCAAGCACCCAGTGGTGTGTAGATTTTTCCACCCATTGATGACGTATTGATGATAAGACCATCCTTTTGCTTACGCATATAAGGTAATACTTTCTTCGTCAAACGGGCTACACCGTAGACATTGACTTCGAACTGTTGTTGCGCTTTTTCCATCGAAAGGTCTTCGACAGGACCATAGAGTCCGTAACCTGCATTGTTCCAAAGAACATCGATGCGACCTTGTTCTTCAATCACTTTTGCAACAACTTTTTCAATATCCTCTTCGTTTGTTACGTCCATTTTCATGATATGGCCACCAAGTGCTTCAAGGTCTTTCATTTTATCTACACTACGAGCAACTGCGTAAACGGTGTGACCAGCTTTGATAAGGTCTTGGGCTGAAAGCTTCCCCATACCTGATGAAGCGCCTGTAACTAAGATAACTTTTTTGTTTGACATGATATTTTCCTCTTTATTTCATTTGATTTATGAGACTATTATACAAAACAGAAACCGACAAGTACATGACAAAAGAAGACAAAACTTTGACAATTTACGCCACATAAAGTCATTAAAGAATATCCTTCTCTTTCATTGCTGTTTTCTGTTATAATAAATTGTTACATCTTAACTAGAAGGAATCTACTATGACAAACCTTATCAAACACAAACGAGTAGAATTTACAGAGCTTTTTTACGACCTGGTTCTGGTCTTTGCCATTTCAAAAACAACTGCCCTCATTCACCATCTTCATAACGGCATTTTGACTTGGAGTTCTCTCTTTGATTTTTTCATGTCTCTCTTGGTGCTTGTCAATTCCTGGATGATCCAGACCGTTTATACCAATCGCTATGAGAAGAACTCTTTATTTAACATGGTGATCATGTTTATCAATATGGGTCTCTTGCTCTTTATATCTAATATGATTGGCCATGATTGGCAAGTATATTTCCACCCCTTCTGTTGGGCCGTTGGTACCTTAACTCTCACCCTTTTCTTCCAATATCTAGTTGAATATTATCGACAATCAACAGATGCTAGCAATCGAAAAAGTATCAAGGGTTTTCTCCGGATGACTGGGCTTCGAACTCTTGGTGTCTACCTAGCAGCTCTCCTTCCAATCAACCTTGGTATCTATGTCTTCGTTCTCAGTATCCTCCTGACCTTTATTATGCCCATTATCATGACTCGAAAGGCCAAGCATTTTCAAATCAATCTTCCCCATTTAATCGAACGTATCTCACTTCTAATCATTATTACTTTTGGGGAGATGATTATGGGGCTAGCAAACTTTTATACTCTAGAGGACTTTTCGATTTATTCGATTCTTTATTTCATCATCATGCTTTCTCTATTCTTGTTTTATTTTGGTCAATTCGACCATGCTATTGATGAAGCATCTAATCAAAAGGGTATTTTTCTAATTTACAGTCACTATCCTATTTTCATTGGACTGATTATGATCACTGTTTCGATGAGTTTTCTTCTGAGTCCTGAAGCTAATCATGTCTTTGTGACCAGCTTCTTTTATATCGGACTTGGTCTCTTCCAAGCGGCTGTCCTAGCAAATGGCCCCTATAACAAACACTATCTTCGCTTTTCGAAACGTTTCTACTTCATCCAGGCTGCACTCTATCTGACCGCCTTAATTCTCTCTTTAATCTTTGCTTCTAATCCTATGAAAGTAGTGAGTATTGCAACCATTTTGACCCTAGCTATAGAAATTCATTTTGCTTATTTTTATATTAAACAGACTAAAAAGTTTTCAACAGTTGACTGGGAGTTATTCTAAGCGACAAAAAGACTCCTTTCCCGAAAGAGAAAGGAGTCTTTCTTTTATAAGATTGAGACCTTTATTGCCAATCTTTCTCCTTGTAAAACAGTTTCGTTTCCGCTATAATACTACAAATACTGAAAGGAGAGAACGATGAAATATATTTGGGCTTTTCTAGCCATCCTGAGTTTGTCCGCTCTAGCTATTTTCTTCTGGCATTCTCAAAACAGAGCCAATCCTACCCCTCCTAAGCCAGAAACCACACAGACAGCCTCTAGCGAGAAGAGCGACAAGCAACCGACTCCGACAGAAGACATCGTATCCGAAGAGTACAGTATTTCATACGATGACAAGCAACTCTATGGAAAGATTACTGCTCCTCGTGACTACAAGAGTAAAAAATTACCGACTATTGTTATCGCACATGGATTCAACAACACCCTTGAGCAATATGAAATGTACAGTCAGCTGCTGGCAAAGCAAGGTTATCTGGTTTACAGCTTTGATTTCTACGGTGGCAGCCGCCAATCGAAAAGCGGTGGACAAGATATGCTGAATATGTCAGTCAAGACCGAACTCACAGACTTGACTCAAGTCATGGAAAAGCTTCGTTCTGAGGCCTTTATAGATAAGAGCAAAATGAGTTTATTCGGTGCCAGCCAAGGCGGTGTCGTTTCCAGTCTCTATGCTGCTGCTTATCCGGACCGCGTGCACAAACTCCTGCTCATCTTTCCAGCTTTCGTTCTTTTCGACGATGCCAAAGCGACTTATCATGAGCTAGGGAGCCCTGACTTCGATCAACTTCCTGATAGCCTGACACACCACAATACTACTCTGGGCAAGATTTATCTAATCGATGCCTTAGACATTGACATCCAAGCAGAGCAAGCCAAAATCACAGCTCCAACCCTCATTATCCACGGCACTGATGATGCAGTCGTGCCCTACCAGTATGCGGTCGAAGCGAGCCAGACCATTCCAAATGCAGAGCTGGTCACAATAGAAGGTGGAGAGCACCGTATTGACGAAAGATTTGCTATAACTGCCGCTCCTGCCATCCAAAAATTCTTGAAAGAGTAAAATTGCTGATATAAAAAGTTCTTCTAACATCATAGAAGAGCTTTTTTGGACCACTAAAAGAGTCTGACTGAGTTAGAAGCAAGACTAAGGAAAAAGCCCTCTGAATTCAGAGGGAGTGATTTGTGCTCGGACTAAGATCTTAGTGAAAAAGAAAAAACACTCTACAAATAAGAGTGCTCCATTCTTGCAGGATAAAAGGTTTCTAGACAAGGCGACGAGCCGAAGATTGTACTAAAATTCTCTTGAAAAATTAAAAATCTCCCCTAAGGGAGAAGATCTGGTTTATTTTACCTTACAGTGCTATGAACCGTAACCGAAGATAATACTTGAGTATATCGAGGTAAGGTGACAAGGCAATATAAGTGGAAAATAAAGCAGATTAACGACGAAGTCCAAGAGAGTTAATCAACTCACGGTAACGGTTAACATCGTTCTTACGAAGGTAAGCCAAGAGGTTACGACGGCGACCGATTTTCTTCATCAAGCCACGGTAAGTAGCGTGGTCTTTTTTATGTTGTTTGATGTGGTCGTTGAGGTGGTTGATTTCCCAAGTAAGGACAGCAACTTGTACCTCTACTGAACCAGTGTCACCTTCGTGACGTGCGTGTTGTGCAATGATTTCATTTTTTTTCTCTTTTGAGATTGCCATGATATACTCCTTTTCTTTACGCTTCATCCGAGTGGCAGGTTTGGCATGGCCTGCAACCAAGAAGAAGTTATTTGTCTTTACGACATACTTATTCTACCAAGAAGGTCTACCTTTGTCAAATGATTCTACTCCATCTTCTTCCCATCTAAATTGTAATTTTTTCGAGATAGCCAAACATAAGCAGCTATTCCCCAGCAAGCAAATAAAAAGATAATCTGCTCAGGATAGTCATAAAAAACCAGCCTCCTAGGACTGGTTAAAAAACTTTAGTTCATCTATCTTTCTAAACTTGCTCTGATTGTACCGCCAGTATCAAGAATAAGTATTTTCTTACCATTTTGAACTACTACGAAATAATTGTTAGAATTGATATCAATGTAGATATCCTTATTACTTTTGACTTGATAGCCTTCTTCACTGACTGATTCTTTAATCATGGCAATCTTTTCCCCAACTTCTTTTTCACTCAGTTTCTCTTCAGGATTATCAGCAATCAATTTCGTATATTCTACAAAGGGATAGAGCCCCAATCTACTCGAATCACTAGAATTATATTCTTCATCACGATCGGATTCTATATTTACAATTCCAACATCAGAAATACTTACGTCCTTTGAATTCTCACTATTTTTATAACGAATTTTCCACTCACCAACAAATGCCTTAGGATACTGAACTTTATAAAATCGAAGACGCTTGATATACTGTGAGTCATTTGAACTATTGATACCTGAACGACTATCATAAATAATCATACTGCCATCATTTTGCAAAAGGTGGTAAATCTTGTTTTCGTCAATATAAGCAGAAAAGATAGCCTTGGTATTCAGTTTGAAATGCTTATCAAAATCAGCTAAGGTCTTAATTTTTGGATCGTTTTCTGCCTTAATAAATTTTTCAAAATCAGCCTTAGCTTTGTCTCCTTCAGCTAATTTTTCAATATCTTTTTTACCATTAAATAGCTTTTTCTTATCATTCAGTTCATAAACAAAAGAAATAGAGTCAGCTGGATTAATCCATACGCCATCAAGATCCGAAATCTTCGGTCCCATTCCAAATAGTACAAACACCAAAATTCCTAAGACTGTAACAGCGATTGAAATCCCCACTATAAGGTTACGGCGCTTATTCTTAGCTTGAAGCATCGTTGTTGCTTTAGGAATTTCTTGAGTTACAAACTGCCCACTTGTCTTTGCCGCTTGAAACTCTTGAGCTGTTGGTTTTCGATGATAAGTAGCTTCAAACTGCGCAATCCACTCATTCTGATTCATAACATCCTCCTCTATAATGATTCTAACTGTGAATTCTCATTACTAGCAAACTAACTATTTACTATCTTAAATTTATTATACCATATATACTAACTAGAAAAACATTCACTAGTGAAAAAATTTGTGACTTGGGCTAGCATTTGGTAGATTACAACTATATGAGATGTAAAAAATTAGCTGTGAACTACTAAGTCATTTACAATTCAACCCCAAAGATTTCTAAAGAAACCATTTCTATCTCGGTCAAGGAAACAAATTAAAACCCCAGCACTACTTCATTAAGAACTGGGGTTTAAGGTTAGGATTTTAAAATATCAAATCAGTCATCTAAGATTTTAAAACCAAGACTGGTACTATCTTTCAAAAACATCTGAACTGTTTCTAGGGAATATTCTGTCAAATCTTTACCATTTAACGATAATTTTTGAATCAAATCTGAGGTACAGGTAATAATATCAACCCCTAACTCATCCGCTTGATAAATATTATAGGTTTCGCGCGGACTAGCCCACAACAACTCTACTCCATCTTTTTGACGACAAATAGACAGTGCTTCTTTCATAATCGGCACAGGATCTACACCCGTATCTGCGATACGTCCAGCAAAAACTGACACTATCCCTGGAGTCCCAGCCTTCAATGCTCCAACTACCTCGCGAACTTGTTCAAGAGTAAAAATAGCCGTAGCATTGATTTTAACACCTTTTGCTGCTAGACATTTCATTAAATCAACAGTTGATTCCCCTTTAGAATTTGTCACAGGTATTTTTACATAAACATTCTCTCCCAGTGAGGCTATTTTTTCTGCTTCTTTTTCCATTGTTTCAATGTCATCAGCAAACACCTCAAAAGAAACTGGAAATTCCTTAATATCCTTTAATACTTCTTTAGCAAATCCTATATAGCTGGTGATACCTGCTTTCTTCATTAAGCTAGGATTAGTGGTAAATCCCGATACCAAACCAGAATTTAGATCCTTTAGCATAGTTTCCAAAACTGCGCCATCTGAATAAACTTTAATAGATAATTTTCGTGCCATCATTCGCCCTCCTATTCTTCTTCATCACAAACATTATTCAGTGCTGTATCTGATTTGCTGAGGAAATTTGGTAAAAGCAATATAACAGCTAGAACTGCTACTATCACATAAATACCAACTTGACCAACAGAATCTCCTACACGACCTAACAAAATACCAAATACACCAAAATCAAAATCACCAAAGGTCGTATTCGCAAAACCTAGTTCACCTAATACTGGCAAAACCGCTGCAGGTAAAAAGGCTAAGAATAGGCCATTTACAAAAGAACCTAAAATAGCTCCCTTGCGTCCTCCTGTTGCATTGCCATAAATTCCCGCTGTTGCACCACAGAAAAAGTGAGGGACCATACCAGGAATAATCAGCACACCACCTATTGCTCCCAGAATGAACATTCCAATCAGTCCACCTAAAAAGCTAAAGGCAAAGCCAATAATAACTGCTGTTGGCGCATAAGGGAAGAATACAGCACAGTCCACAGCTGGTACAGCATTCGGAATAAGCTTAGTAGCGATACCTTGAAAAGCAGGAATCAAATCAGCAAGTATCATCCGTACCCCTGCATATACAATAGCGACACCAACCGCAAAAGTTAGACCGCTGACGATAGCAAATATAAAAGGATTCTTACCAACTGCTAGCTCTTCAACTGTTTTAGGACTACGAATCAGACAAGCAATTGTCGCTATTAGATAAAAGACAACCATGACAATACCTGTTGATATAGTAGTATTGCGAAGAAAACTCCATTTTTCTGAAATTTTTAACTCCTCTGTACTGGTGCTGCCTTTTCCTACCTTAGATCCAATCCAAGCTGATAGATAGTAACCCAGACTGCCAAAATGTCCCATTGCAATCTCGTCTCCGTCCGTTACCTGAAGAGTATATTTCTGTCCAATAGCTGGAGAAATAGCTGACCAAGCACCTAATATGAATCCTCCTACTGCAATCATGGCAGCTCCTTTAAAGCCAATTGCTCCTAAAACGGCTGACAATAAACAAGCCATAAAGAAACTATGATGCCCTGTTAAAAAGATATATTTGAAACGAGTAAAACGAGCAAATAATAAGTTTAGCAATAAGCCAACAATGAGAATTGTCATAGTCTCAACACCCAGTATTTTCTGAGCAACTGATGTTACAGCTTCATTATTTGGAACAACACCTGTAATGCCAAACCCTTTTTCAATCAAACTGGCTAAAGGAGATAAATTATTTTGAATAACTCCTGCTCCAGCGGCTAACATTAAATACCCTAGAATCGGTCCTAGTGTTCCAGTCAAAACTTTATGACTTGGAGTTCGAAGAGCTATTAAACCAACAAAAGCTATCAGTCCCATTAAAAAGGCTGGTTCACTTAAGATATTTTGAAATAGCGTGAGTATACCATTCATGGCTGAACCTCCATTCGTTCTTCTTATTGATTTCTCATTTCTTCTAATACAGGAACAAGATCTGCTTCGATTTTTTTGCGATTAGTATAGCTCTTAACGATACAAACCTTTGTTCCTTCAGGAAAGATATCTTGAAATTCTTTCACTGTCACATATAGGTCCGCTCCCTTTCCAACCGCTGCATTAGAATCACAAGATTCTGCTTCTACTTCTATTCCTAAATCTTTGGCAATGGCTTCCACTTTCATTCGAAGAAGTAAGCTACTGCCAATACCATTTCCACAAACTGTGACAATTTTAATCATCTTTTTCTCCATTCTTTATTGTTTCGGTAATGATTTCCATTATTTCATCTGGATTTTCTGCTGCAATTAACTGTTCTATGGACTCATCGTCATCTAAAATCATAGCAAGCTCTTGTAAAGCTTTCAAATGCGCAGTTGAATCAATGGCGGCAAGTACAAAAATCAACTGAACTTGTTTTTCCTCATCTCCTTTTACATCAAAATCAACTGGCTCTGCCACCTGCAGCAAGCTCATTCCTACCTTGTTTACCCCCAAATCAGGAGCTGCGTGAGGAACAGCGACCTTCGGTGCTAGTACAATATAGGCTCCTAGCTTCTGCACAGAAGCAATCATTCCTTCAATATAAGACTGCTCAATATAATTTTCCCTCATCAAAGGTGCGGCTGCCAAAGAAATAGCTTCTTTCCAATCCTTGACTTGATTAGTCTGTTGAATAAATTCTTTTTTTAATAATTCTGTCAAACCATATCCTCCTCTCGTCTGACCTTGTTGCCAGCCTATCAAATAATTCGATAGTTCTCTCATTAGCTCAGGATAGTGATGAATCGTTGTATGTCGTTCTATAATTTCTATCAACCCGTCTAAGGAAATTCCTTGAGTTTCAATCCAAGAAAATTGACTGATGACTCTGCGTTTTAACATGGTCTTTTCAACAGACTTCATAACAGGTTGCAGTAAATAGACTGGTCTTTCTGATTCAAACGGAACTGTTGAAAAAGCAAGGTCGTATTCTTCAATGTCTATCTTTTTAGCTTCATCAAGCTGGTGAACAGGCTTAAACATCATATTTGGAAAAAGATGCTTTAATTCCGCCTGAAGGATCAGGGAAGAACTCACTCCATTTGGACAGATACTCAAAGCCCTTAAAGTTTGTATACTATCTTTCTTATACTCTCCCTCTAAATATCCACCAAAATGAATCGTGAAGTAAGCTACCTCATCATCACTTAATAGTTTGCCTACATATTCTTCTAAAGGAATAAGACTTCGTTTTACCAAATAGTAGAGTGAGCCAAAATCTGCTTTAATCTGTTCTTTCAATGGATTTATTAAAGGAATATCAAATAACAGGCGATAATACGCTGGATAAAGATGCGAGTATAAATTTTGACGAAATTGAGGAGATTGAGAAAAATCTGCTCCTGTATGAGCTTTGACCTGTTCTATTATATCTTCCATCAACTCAAATACCCTTTGGTCAGAAAAAACTTGAAGATTTCCTTCTGTACAACCTAACAGGCGAGAAAAGATAAAATTCTTTTTGTCTGCCAACTCTGGGTAAGTTTGTAATAGTTCTTCACATAAATCAAACAAAGAATTTGTATATATCTCTCCTAAGGCAATATCATCGTTAGGATATATTTTTAAACTCCCCGCTTTTAAAATAGCGATAAGGCAGCTTACTTCTTTCGTTTTTTCAGACAGAAAATGAATGTTATACTTTTTTCCGAGTAAAACGAGTCTGTCTGTAACTTCCCCATCATTAAGCTCTAGACCGCAATCTTCAAGCAAATATCGAAGTACCCAGCGCCCACTCGCTATTGACAAAAGTTCACTCAATGACTTCTCTAATAGATAAATGAGCTTTTTAGTTTCTCCTGCTAGAAAATATCCCTGTTTCCGAGTATAAGACAGCTCTACCTGATAAGAAAGTAAATGTTGCTTAAGCCTTTTTATATCCGACAGGACTGAATTTCTGCTCATCTGCAATAGATTCTGTAAATGCTGATTGGATACAAAGTGCTGAGCCAACAGAATATAAAGCGTAATCATTTCTAAGCGCTCTTCATGAAAAAGATAGTCACCTGTATGGTGAGATATCTTTTCAAAAAGGCTATTCAAGGGTACTGCCGGAGTTCTAATTCGTCCTCCTTTCACCTCAATAACTGGAAAATGAAAAGATTCTAAAACATCGTTAATTTTTTCAATTTGCAGAATAAGATATTTACGATTAATTTTTAGAAGTTTTTCCATTTCCTCAAGAGAAGAATCTGAATATTTGGATAAAAGCTGAAATTTTTCAATGAGCTCATTTGATAACACTTCTAGCCCTCCTATATTATTAGTATAAACAAAATAGTTAGCGTTTTCAATCAAAATTCAGTCCAATTGTCATCAGGAAATTATCAAAAGAATTGTGCCTAAGATATATAGTAATTTTTGAATACATCCCAAAAACGGCGTAAATTAAAACCCAGCACCTATTCATTAGGTGCTGGATTTTAAAGCTCGACTTTAAAAATTGTTAAACGTTCTAATTCATCAGTAGTCAATCTCCGCCATTCTCCAAGAGCCAGTGCGGGATCCAATTGTAGGGGTCCCATCGTGAGGCGCTGAAGATCCGTGACTTCTTTTCCGCAGGCAGCCACCATGCGCTTGACCTGGTGAAATTTTCCTTCAGCTAGAGTAATTTCTACGAGAGAAGTCTCTTTTGCCTCGTCCAGCTCTAAAATCTTGAGCTGAGCTGGCTGACAGGTGAAGTCTTTCAGTTCTATTCCTGCAGCAAAGCGCTCTACATCTGTTTGGTTCATCAGGCCCGCCACTTGAGCTCGGTAGATTTTTTCTACGTGCTTTTTGGGTGACAGCATGGCATGGGCTAGCTTGCCATTATTGGTCAGAAGGAGAAGGCCGTGGGTATCAATATCCAAACGGCCGACAGGAAAGACTTCCTTCTGACGGGCAGTCTCGTCCAGCAAGTCCAGAACTGTCTTATGATGGTCATCCTCTGTCGCCGAAATGACTCCCTGCGGCTTGTTGAGAAGGTAGTAAACGAATTTTTCATAGGTCAACCTTTGGCCAGAAACAATAATCTCATCTGCTGTCTCATCAATATGGGTCTTAGGTGATTTCTCTGCTCTGCCGTTGACCAAAACCAGCCCTTTCTTTAGGAGCTGCTTTACCTGAGCGCGCGAGCCCAGACCATTTTCTGCTAAAAATTTATCCAGACGCATCGTATAACCTCCTAGATTCTTGGAGCTAGTCCGCTCTTTTCTTTGCTAAATCTTAGAACAAAGAGCGAGGTCAGAATCATAGCCAGCCCCAAAACGCTGAAGATAAAGGCTGGGGCGTTAGAGAATCTCCCAATGAAACTGAGGACAAATGTAGTGGCCGTTGCTCCGATACTGCAGCCTAAAATCACGATAGAAGTGGCTTGATTGAGGAGGTGGGCGGAAATGCGCTCGGACAGGGTGTAAAAAATGGTCGTCAGACCGACACTATAGACAAAGCCAGCGCTAATAGTAGCAAAGCTGAGTGACAAGAGATTTGGTGAGAAGCCAATAATAATCTGAGTCAGGCCAAAAACCAGACCAGAAAGCATCAGCAGTTTATCTCTAAAAAGACGGGTCAAACTAGCAAAGCTGATGCCCGCTGCAATCCCAATCAACTGCATCAAGGAAAGAATCACGCCTGCAGTTTGGGCCGTCCCCATACCAGACTTCTCTACAATTCCCGGCACGCGCACATTGATGGCAATATAAGTCAGCACAATGACCCCCGCCACAAAGGCAAAAGCTAGACTCAGCTGCCAATCCTGCCGGCTTAGCCTAGGAGTCAATTCAGACTGTTCTTGCTGCTTTTCAGAAACCTTGTCATAAGGGACAAAAAGCAGATAAAGCGCTAAAACCACCAGACCGAAGGTATAGACGAGAAAGGCAGCCTGCCAACCGAGAGGAAGAAGTCGACTGACTCCAAAAGTCAAGAGGGCTGTCCCGACTACTTCTGCTGATCCCCTCAGTCCTAAAAGCCGAACGCGTTCCTGTCCCTTATAGCGCTCGCTAACAATCGAGATAGCCTTGGCATTGAGCAGACCGATTCCCATCCCAAAGACAAGCCGAGAGGCAAACATCAGCCAGTAAGACTGATTAATAAGAGGAAGAAGCCCGCAAAGTGAAAAGACCAGAAGTCCGCTGACAATCATCTGACGCTCTGTCAGGTATTTTTCAATGACTCTATTAAACAGCAACATGAGCATAATCCCAGCCGAAGGCAAGGAAACCAATAGTTCTATCCAACTTTCTGGAATCCCTTTATAAAAAGCAAACATGGCCGACTGGGCACTGGAAATCGAAAAAGCCGTAGTCAGAATCAAAGAAAGCGAGAGGATACTCACCTTTTCCATCAATTTTTTCATTCTATTTTCCTTTAAAATTCACACTACCTCTATCATACAGTTTTTTGGGTCAAGACGCAATTTCTTTGTCAGGAATATTATGGGGCGCTGTGGCTCCATTCAAAAAGCAGGCATCCCCAGCCAGTCAAAACCGCTCCCGCCTTTATTTCTTACAGCTTTTATGTTATGATGAAGGATAGAAAAAGGAGAGAATCATGTCTGTGAGTGAAAAAACATCTGTTATAGAACGATTAACCAAACCAGCCCATTTAATTGATATGAAGGACATTATCCGCGAAGGTAATCCAACCCTACGCGCTATCGCTGAGGAAGTCAGCTTCCCTCTATCAGATCAGGAAATCATTCTGGGCGAGAAGATGATGCAATTTCTCAAGCATTCCCAGGACCCAGTCATGGCAGAAAAAATGGGGCTGCGCGGCGGTGTTGGTCTAGCTGCTCCCCAGCTGGATATTTCCAAACGGCTCATCGCTGTTTTAGTTCCCAACCCTGAGGACGAAGAGGGCAATCCGCCTAAGGAAGCTTATAGTCTGCAAACGCTGATGTACAATCCTAAGATTGTAGCCCATTCCGTTCAGGATGCAGCCTTAGCTGATGGTGAAGGCTGCCTGTCAGTCGATCGAGAAGTACCGGGCTACGTAGTTCGGCATGCGCGAGTCACCGTGGATTACTTTGACAAGGACGGTCAAAAGCATCGTATCAAGCTCAAGGGCTATAACGCCATTGTTGTTCAGCATGAAATCGACCATATCAACGGCATCATGTTCTACGACCGCATCAATGAAAAAGACCCATTTGCAGTCAAAGACGGCATGTTGGTGATTGAGTAAATAACTTGCATATCATTATCAAAAATACCTAGATAGTTTCTATCTAGGTATTTTTCTATTCTAACTATCCTGCCTCCAGAAAATAGCCAAGAGGATAACTGCTCCTAGCACTGATGGAACAATAGCTGTATCAGCAAGCATTGGCCCCCAATGACCAAAAAGAAATTGACCAATCAAGGAACCAAACCAACCCAAGAGGATCTTTCCGATACAGCCCATGCGCTCCCCGCGGCTGGTAATAGCCCCGGCGATAAGGCCGATGATAAAACCGACAAACATACTACCAATCATATATTCCCCTTCTTTCTATATTTCTAGCAAGGCTTCTCAAGAAGCAAGTGGAAGC
>CBDFAZ010000008.1:0-31309 GCA_965245685.1 uncultured Streptococcus sp.
CTTTTGTCTTTGACTTTTTGGAGGGTGAAGCCAGCAAGAATTTAAAGACGGTCAACAAAGTCTATGAGTTTTTGGTCAAGGTTGGTCTGACCCGCAGTGACGGCATTGTGGCCTTGGGAGGTGGCGTTGTTGGTGATTTGGCAGGATTTGTTGCTTCGACCTACATGCGGGGCGTTCATTTCGTGCAGATTCCTACCAGTCTGACAGCTCAAGTGGACTCCTCTATCGGCGGTAAGACAGGTGTCAATACGCCTTGGGCCAAGAATATGGTCGGGACTTTTACCCAGCCTGACGGAGTTCTGATTGACCCAGAAGTCTTGCATACCTTGGGCCAGCGTGAACTGATTGAAGGTATGGGCGAGGTGGTCAAGTACGGCTTGATTGAGGATAAGGAACTCTGGGATGAGCTTTCAGAAATGGATGGCAGTCCAGAGTCGATTTTGGAGCATGCAGAGAGCATCATCTACCATTCCTGCGATGTCAAGCGTAAGATTGTGGTTGAGGACGAGCTGGATAATGGCGTTCGCCTCTATCTGAATTTCGGTCATACTATTGGGCATGCTATTGAAGCAACAGCAGGCTACGGAAAAGTCATGCACGGTGAAGCTGTGGCGATTGGCATGGTACAGGTTTCTAGTGTCGCTGAAAAGAAAGGCCTCATGCCAGTCGGGATCACAGAAGACATCATCCAGATGTGCCAGAAGTTTGGTTTGCCGGTGGATTACCAGCCCTGGGATGAGAATGCTCTCTATCAGGCCTTGACCCATGATAAGAAGGCACGAGGCAACTCTATCAAACTAGTACTGGTGCCCGATCTAGGGTCGGCTAGTATTCACCAGATTCCGCTGCAAGAGATGAAAGAATTTCTGAAGAAATAAGTACCAGATGGGGTTTAAGACGATTGGACAGTTTGGATGAAAAACGGATAGAATGTCCAGTATTTCCATCCCAGAAATAGGAGAAAATGTATGAGATACTTAACTGCAGGAGAATCCCACGGACCACGTCTGACAGCTATTATTGAGGGAGTGCCGGCTGGTCTTCCTTTGACCGCTGACTATATCAATGCTGAGCTCAAGCGCCGCCAGGGTGGGTACGGCCGCGGTGCCCGCATGAAGATTGAAAGTGACCAAGTCGAGATTACGTCTGGGGTTCGGCATGGCTTGACCATGGGGGGGCCGATTACCCTCAATGTCACAAATCTGGATCACCAGAAGTGGCTGGAGATTATGAGTGCGGCAGATGTTGATGAAAAGAAAAAAGGGCTGCGTAAGATTACCAAACCACGCCCTGGCCATGCGGACTTGGTTGGTGGTATGAAATACCGCTTTGATGATTTGCGAAATTCCCTTGAGCGCTCTTCTGCCCGCGAAACGACCATGCGTGTAGCAGTCGGAGCAGTCGCCAAGCGCTTGCTGGAAGAAATCGGTGTAGAGGTGGCCAGTCATATCGTAACCTTCGGTGGCATTGAGATTGATGTGCCGAATAATCTAACTGTAGCAGAAATCAAGGAAAGAGCTGCCCAGTCGGAGGTTTCCATTGTTAATCCCGAGCGCGAAGAAGAAATCAAGGCCTACATTGATCAGATTAAGAAAGATGGGGATACCATCGGTGGTGTCATTGAGACTGTCGTTGGCGGTGTTCCGGTTGGTCTGGGCTCCTATGTCCAATGGGACAAGAAGCTGGATGCCAAGATTGCTCAAGGAGTCGTGTCCATCAATGCTTTCAAGGGAGTTGAGTTTGGCGTGGGCTTTGAAGCCGGTCGTCTCAAGGGCAGTCAAGTAATGGATGAAATCCTCTGGTCTGAGGAAGATGGCTTCACTCGCAGAACCAATAATCTAGGCGGCTTTGAGGGCGGTATGACCAATGGTCAGCCAATCGTGGTGCGCGGTGTTATGAAGCCCATTCCAACCCTTTACAAGCCACTGATGAGCGTGGATATTGAGACCCACGAGCCTTATAAGGCGACAGTGGAACGGAGCGATCCTACGGCTCTGCCAGCTGCGGGTGTAGTCATGGAAAGCGTGGTCGCAACAGTTTTAGCCACTGAAGTTCTGGAGAAGTTTTCTTCGGACAATTTAGAAGAACTAAAGGATGCGGTAACCCGCCATCGGGAATTTGTCAAGAACTTTTAGAAGAGAGGAGTGGGCATGGAGAGAAAAACAGTCTATATCGCAGGTCTGGGACTGATTGGAGCTTCTTTGGCTCTGGGTATCAAGCGTGACCATCCTGAGTATGAAGTTCTCGGCTACAACCGCGGTGAGGAATCGAGACAGATTGCCTTGGAACGGGGAATGGTTGACCGAGTGACGGATGATTTTGCAGCTTTTGCTCCCTTGGCTGACGTGATTATTCTAGCTGTGCCTATCAAGCAGACCATAGCTTTTATCAAAGACTTGGCGGAGCTGAACCTGAAGGAAAATGTTATCATCACAGATGCTGGATCGACCAAGGCTGAGATTGTGGCAGCTGCAGAAAAGTATCTGCAGAATAAGCCCGTCCGCTTTGTCGGTGCTCATCCGATGGCCGGAAGTCACAAGACTGGAGCCAAGGCAGCCCATGTCACCCTCTTTGAAAATGCCTATTATATCTTCACGCCCTCTAATCTGACCAAGCCGGGTACTCTTGAGGAAATGCAAGACTTGCTGAGTGGTCTTCATGCCCGCTTTATCCAGGTGGATGCATCTGAGCACGACCGAGTGACCAGTCAAATCAGCCATTTTCCGCATATCCTAGCCTCTAGCCTTATGGAGCAAGCGGCAGCTTATAGCCAAGAGCATGAGCTGACCCAATCTTTTGCAGCCGGTGGTTTTCGAGATATGACGCGGATTGCGGAGAGCGAGCCAGGAATGTGGACCTCTATTCTCTTGACAAATCCTCAAGCTATTTTGGAGCGGCTAGAAGATTTTAAAGATCAGTTAGACAAGGTTGCCGTAGCGATTGAGGCTAAGGACGAGACAGCTATCTGGGAATTTTTCGACCGAGGACGGCAAAGCCGTAAGCAGATGGAAATTCATAAGCGAGCCGGTGTGGACAGCTTCTATGATCTCTTTATTGAGGTGCCCGACGAAGAAGATGCGATTTTGGGCATTCTGGAGCTCCTGCGCGGAATTTCAGTTGTCAACATTCGGATTAACGAGGAAAACCGAGAAGATATCAACGGTATTCTGCAAATCACCTTTAAAAATCACCAAGATTTGGAAAAATCTGCTAAAATAGTAAGAGAAAATACGGATTATCTGGTGTCCGTAGACTAATATAGATTGGAGAACTCTATGTCAAATATTTATGATTTAGCCAATGAACTGAGCAGAAATCTGCGTGATCTGCCTGAGTATAAGGCAGTTGCAGAAAGCAAGAAAGCGGTGGATGCTGATAGCGAAGCGAAGGCTATTTTTACAGATTATCTGGCTTTCCAGCAGGAGTTGCAACAGCTGGCTCAGACTGGTCAGGTACCGACTCAGGAGGTGCAGGACAAGATGACTTCCTTTGGTGAGAAGATTCAGGGCAATGCTGTTCTTACTGAATTTTTCAATAAGCAGCAGCAACTGTCCATCTATCTGGCGGACATTGAGCGTATCATCTTTGATCCGGTACAAGATTTGCTTAAGTAAGCTAATAAAAAGAAGAATCTGGGCTGAATACCCGGATTCTTTTTGCTTCAGCTAGGATTCCAGAAATTTTAAGAATTTCTGGCCTTTTTATGATAAAATAAGAAGCAACAAAGGAAAGTACGAGGTCATCTATGAAATTATCAACCAATGTAAAAGGCCTGAAGGGCCGTATCCGCGTACCTGGAGATAAATCCATCAGTCACCGTTCCATTATTTTTGGCAGTTTGGCCAAGGGCGTTACTACCGTCCGCGATATTCTGCGAGGCGAAGATGTGCTGTCTACCATGCAGGTTTTTCGTGACTTAGGCGTGCAGATTGAGGACGATGGAAATCTAGTCAAGATTCATGGTGTAGGATTTGAAGGCCTGCAAGCACCGAAAAATAGGCTGGATATGGGCAATTCTGGAACGTCTATTCGTTTGATTTCTGGTGTTTTGGCTGGCCAGGATTTTGAGGCTGAAATGTTTGGTGACGACAGTCTATCAAAGCGTCCTATGGATCGGGTGACCATTCCTCTGCGGCAGATGGGAGTAGAGATTGCTGGTCAGACTGAGCGTGATTTACCACCGCTCAAGATGAAGGGCAGCAGGGAACTTCAGCCTATCAATTACCAGCTGCCTGTGGCTTCTGCTCAGGTTAAGTCGGCCTTGATTTTTGCTGCCTTGCAGGCCCAGGGAGAGTCGATTATTATAGAAAAGGAAATCACCCGTAATCATACAGAAGATATGATTGTCCAGTTTGGTGGGCAGATTGAGGTTGAGGGCAAGGAAATTCGCATTCAGGGCGGTCAGGAATTTACGGCTCAGGAAGTGACGGTTCCAGGAGACATTTCCAGCGCGGCCTTCTGGCTGGTGGCTGGATTGATTGTTCCGGACTCTAAGATTGTTTTAGAAAATGTTGGCATCAATGAAACTCGTACAGGTATTCTAGAAGTGATAGAGGCTATGGGCGGACGGATGACGCTGTCAGATGTCGATTCAGTAGCCAAGTCTGCAACCATCACCGTTGAGACGTCTGATCTTAAGGGAACGGAGATTGGCGGCGAGATTATCCCACGCTTGATTGATGAGTTGCCGATTATTGCGCTTCTGGCGACTCAGGCTCAGGGACGGACTGTTATTCGTGATGCAGAGGAGCTCAAGGTCAAGGAAACCGACCGGATCCAGGTAGTAGCAGACGCTCTCAATAGCATGGGCGCAGCTATTACCCCGACAGAAGACGGCATGATTATTGAAGGGAAAACACCTCTTCACGGCGCACAGGTCAACACCTTTGGTGACCATCGCATCGGGATGATGACGGCAATTGCTGCTTTGTTGGCTCAAAGCGGTCAGGTAGAACTTGAGCGATCTGAAGCTATTAAGACCAGCTATCCAAGCTTCTTCAGTGACTTGGAGGGCTTGATGCATGGCTAAGATATTGCTGGGCTTTATGGGAGCCGGAAAATCCACAGTGGCCAGAGGCTTAGCTCATGACTTTGTCGATATGGATGAACTGCTCTGTCAGAGGCTGGGCATGTCTATCAAGGACTATTTTGACCAGCATGGTGAAGCGGCCTTTCGGGCTGCTGAAGCCCAACTCTTGGCTGAGTTGATTGATACGGACTTGGTCGTCTCAACTGGCGGCGGTGTAGTCGTCAGCCCTGAAAATCGCAAATTACTGACTCAGAATGCTGACAATATCTACCTGAAAGCAGATTTTGAAACGCTCTATCAGCGAATCCAGCAGGATGCAGTGCAGGAGAGACCCTTGTTCTTAAGCCAGAGCAAGTCAGACTTGCAGCAGATTTTTGATCAGCGTCAGGCCTGGTATGAGGAAGTAGCGACCCAGATTGTCGATACGCGGCTAAAAAGCCCACAGGAAATTATTGAGGAAATTCAATGAAAATAGCATTTTTAGGTCCTAGAGGCTCCTTTTCTCACCATGTAGCCCAAGCTGCCTTTCCCAGCCAGGACTTGGTGCCTTATCAGAATATCACCGAGGTCATGAAGGCTTATGAGGCTAGAGAAGTGGATTACTCGGTTGTTCCTGTGGAAAATTCCATTGAGGGCAGTGTCCATGAAACCTTGGACTATCTCTTTCATCAAGCAGACATTCAGGCAGTGGCAGAAATCGTTCAGCCCATTAAGCAGCAGCTTTTAGTTACTGATTTAGAAAAGCCAATTGAGAAAATATTTTCTCACCCGCAGGCTATTGCTCAAGGAAAGAAATACATCCGCCAGCATTATCCGCAGGCTGCCATTGAGGTGACTGCTAGTACGGCCTATGCAGCTCGTTTTGTAGCAGAGCATCCTGAAAAGAATTTTGCGGCTATTGCTCCGCGCACGGCTGCAGCAGAGTACGGGCTCAAAGTAGCAGCCAGTGACATTCAGGAAATGGAAGAAAATTATACCCGCTTCTGGATTCTGGGTCATGAGGTTCCTGAGCTTCGACTGACCAAGACAGGAGACAAGCAGACACTGGCTTTAACCTTGCCTGACAATCTGCCAGGTGCTCTCTATAAGGCTTTGTCGACCTTTGCTTGGCGAGGGATTGACCTGACCAAGATTGAGAGCCGGCCTCTAAAAACGGCTCTGGGAGAGTATTTCTTCATTATTGACATTGACAACGAGCAGAAAAAATTGGCGGATTTTGCCTATCAAGAGTTGACAAGTCTCGGAATTACTTATAAAATTTTTGGTAGCTACAGTGTGTTTCTGATTCAGGACAAGTAGCAATAGATTGGAGAAGAGATGAAGAAACCAGAAAATCTTAGCCATCATGAACGGCTCCGATTAGATTATCTCTATAAAAATTATTATTATCTAAATGATAAAGAAAAGAAAGAATTTGACTATCTGCGGCAGAAGTCCAAGGGGATTGGCAGTTCAGCCAGTGCGCCTGACCATGACGAGCAGTCGCATACAGTTAGCGACGCCTATGAGCAAGAGTCAGTGGAAATGGATTCTTCTGGCCTCTTGCCCAAGTACCCTGAGCGTTCTTCTCGCAGCAGAAGACAAAAGAAGGCGTCGGAAGCTCTGGCCGGAGCTGGTCTGGGACAAGACAAGTCCAAGAAACCCCGCAAAAAAATCCGCTTGAAACGAATTCTGCTTTGGGCAGGGATTTTCCTGCTGATGGTCTTGGGGGGCATGATTTTCATGTTTATCAAAGGCTTGACGACAGCACACAATGGCAATTCTAAACCGGCAGAAACGGAATTCTTTGACGGCAAGGATACTAAGGACGGAGTGAATATCCTCATTCTCGGAACAGATGGCCGGGTTGGTGACGACTCAACTGAGACGAGGACTGACTCCATTATGGTCTTGAATGTTGGTAATAAGGACCACAAGGTGAAATTGGTCAGCTTTATGCGTGATACCCTTATTCACATTGATGGCGTCAGCAATGAATACACTGATCCGTCACAGGCAGATTACTATGACCAAAAGCTCAATTCTGCCTACACGATTGGGGAGCAAAACCACAACCGCGGTGCAGACTATGTCCGCCAGATGCTCAAAGATAATTTCGATTTGGACATTAAATATTATGCACTGGTGGATTTCCAAACCTTTGCGACAGCTATTGACACCCTTTTCCCAAATGGCGTCAGTATGAATGCCCAGTTCTCAACCATTGATGGGGAAAAGGTGACAGAAGTTGAAGTGCCAGATGACCTGAATATGAAAGACGGTGTGGTGCCCAATCAAACAATCAAGGTCGGTCAGCAGCAGATGGACGGTCGGACCTTGCTCAACTACGCTCGCTTCCGTAAGGATGACGAGGGTGACTTTGGCCGGACCCGCCGCCAGCAGGAAGTTTTGACAGCTGTTTTCCAGCAGGTCAAAGATCCGACTAAGCTCTTTACCGGATCAGAGGCTCTTGGTAAGGTCTTTGCCTTGACTTCGACCAATGTGCCTTACAGCTTCCTTTTGACCAATGGTCTCTCTATGGCAGGAGATTCCCGTAATGGGGTTGAGCGCCTGACGATTCCGGAAAATGGTGACTGGGTGGATACCTATGACATGTACGGTGGCCAAGGACTCTTGATTGACTTTGAAGCCTATAAAGAAAGACTGCAGCAAATGGGTCTCAGATAAGATATATGATATAATGAAAGGTAGGACGATGTTCCGCCTTTTCTTTTGGGAAATGGCAGAGCGATAAAGCAGAAAGAGTAAAATATGTTAAAAAAGAATGATGTGATTCAAGTTGACATCGTGGATCTGAGCCATGAGGGAGCAGGTGTGGGCAAGGCAGAAGGCCTGGTTTTCTTTGTAGAAAATGCCCTGCCGGGTGAACTCATCCGCATGCGTGTGCTCAAGGTCAACAAAAAAATTGGCTTTGGCAAGGTAGAGGAATTTCTCCGTATTTCAGACCAGCGCAATGAAAATCTTGATATGGCCTATCTGCGTACGGGTATTGCTGACTTGGGGCATCTGAACTATCTAGCCCAGCTGGACTTCAAACGTAAACAGGTCAAGGACAGTCTCTATAAGATTGCTGGTTTGTCTGATGTTGAAGTGCCACCGACACTTGGTATGGAGCAGCCGCTGGGCTACCGTAATAAGGCTCAAGTGCCTGTCCGCCGTGTCAATGGCCAGCTGGAAACAGGATTTTTCCGGAAAAATTCCCATGATCTTCTGCCGATTGAAGATTTCTATATTCAGGACCCAATTATTGATCAAGTTATCCTTTTTACACGTGATTTGCTGCGTCGTTTTGACCTCAAACCTTACGATGAGCAGGAAAAGACTGGACTCATTCGCAATCTGGTTGTTCGCCGTGGTCATTATTCAGGAGAAATCATGGTAATTCTGGTTACAACCCGACCTAAAATATTCCGAGTAGAGCAGCTGATGGATCGCTTGACAGAGGCTTTCCCAGCTATTAAGTCCATTATGCAGAATATCAACGACCAGCCGGGCAATGCGATTTTTGGAAAAGACTGGCGAACGCTTTATGGTCAAGACTACATTACCGATCAGATGCTGGGAAATAACTTCCAAATCTCTGGACCAGCTTTTTACCAAGTCAATACCGAGATGGCAGAAAAGCTCTATCAGACAGCCATTGACTTTTCCGAGCTTACCTCTGATGATGTGGTGCTTGATGCCTACTCTGGCATCGGGACTATCGGTCTATCAGTTGCCAAGCAGGTCAAGCAGGTCTATGGTGTCGAAGTGATCCTTGAAGCTGTCGAAAATAGCCGAAAGAATGCGGCAATCAACGGCATTACCAACGCCAGCTATGTCTGTGCTCCTGCTGAAGAAGCCATTCAAAACTGGCTTAAAGAGGGCATCCAAGCGGATGTTATCCTAGTCGATCCACCGCGAAAAGGCCTGACCGAGAGCTTCATCAAAGCCAGCGTCAGCATGGAGCCCAAGAAAATCACTTATATCTCCTGCAATGTCGCCACAATGGCGCGTGATATCAAACTCTATCAAGAGCTGGGTTATGAACTGAAGAAAGTACAGCCGGTGGACTTATTTCCTCAAACGCATCATGTCGAGGCGGTATCACTGCTTGTACGAGCTGAGGTATCAGCGAAGTAGAAGTAGATGCTCCGCCCATGGGATAGGACTCGTAGAATGAGGAGGGGAACCGACGAAATGATACGGTAAGTCCGAACCGCTGAGTGTGTAACTCTGCTGGTGAAAGCATAGGAACCTTTTAGCGAAATGCTTTATGAAGTCATTGGCAACAGTGGCTTTTTGGCTTTAGTGGGAATGTATTAAAGTAACCATGAAGCTATCGTTGATAAGAAAGAGTGAAAATTTGTTCAGCTTAAAATGGCATGCAGAAATCAGTTTAGGCAGGCCAATCATATCAATTTCTAATTATTCAGTGCGGACAAAAACTATTCACCTGCAAAGTATTCTGTAAAGAATGTTGAGGTCTATTTGGTAGAAAAAACTGGACCATGAGCAGAGGGGAACGTCCTGTCTGGTAGTGCAATAACCGATACAAAGTTAAAGGTGTTCAAGACTGTATCAATTGCCGTGTTGATGAAGAAACACGGCAACAGGCTTTACTGAGAGCTGTAGAGGTTCTTTGAGAAAATCAGGGAAAGCTAGGAGAAAAGCGGGCTAACCTTCGCGAAGAACAAAAGCTGGGGAAGCACCATGTGGCCCAACTAAAGGAACTCCTTGATAGCGAGCAGGAAGCATTTGATGGAAGAAAGATGTGCCAGGTGCTTGAGAAAGTGACTCTTGAAGATGATGGTAGCATTACTGTCAAATTTTTAGAAGAAACAGAAGTAAAGTTGTAAGGCCATAGTTTAAGAGAGTAAGTGCTCTAACTATGGCCTTTTTTACGTTTATGAGGTAAAATAGAACTATTAATTAATGGAGGGGAATGCACAGAATGAGTAATGGTGATGAGCAATCACAACTTGATAAATCTGTAAACACAAAAAAATTGAATGAGGACTATTTTGAAGAACTTGATAAGCGTTTGGTCAAATTTAACTGTATGAGGAAAGAGGCTCAGAGTCTTAGTGTGGAATAGTTGGAAAGAATTAATTTGAAGATGTTTTATTTTTTACTTCAGCTATTAGTCGTTCAGTTGATATTTTAGATGGGCTGTCAAATTTGATTAAGGGTAGGAATATTACATGTTCGGGCGTCTTGCTTAGAATTCAAATTGACAATCTTATCCAGGATACAGCTAGTTCAATGGCTAAGACGTTTGTTAATTCAAAATTGTGATTTGTTTTATGGTATTAAGAGTTACTAAAATAAGTTAAAGTGGTGCAAAGTTAGAACTAATTGCTGTTTAAAATACTTATGAGATTTAAGAGGACTGTTCATGTTATTAGACTTTAGCATTAGTGAGAATAGATATGAATTTGCTGCCGATATTCATACTGCAGAGAATGCTGCAGAAATTGAATTGGCAGAAATTACATCTGCTCTTGATGAAAATAATACAATATTAAAGAGAATGACTCCAGATTGTGATAAAACTGACTATATATTGGCTGCATGTAGTGGTGCAATATGTGGAGTGATGGATATTTTCTTTGTGGGAGCACCAGGAGAGTCATCTCTTGGAAAAATAACAGACCTCTGGTTTGAAAATCGTACGAAAGATTTTGCTAAACTTTGTGGTTGGAATAACAAAAGTAATGACTCTATTTCGTCGGCAATCAGATTTCTAGAAAAGGAATTCAAGATTCCTTATGATCAAAGAGGTGCAGGTGATGCAGCCAGCTGGGTGTTTGATTTAACACCCAAAAACCATCATTTCAAATCACTTGGTCACAATCCAACTCTGTTGGGGTTATTCTTTTCAATCTTAGATCAATTTAGTAATACGTCTCATTTTGTCTCTGGAGGCGAATTGATTTCATTACAAGAAGCAGATAATAAATTTGAACTACATGGTAATAATCTTTCAAGTAAACTATTTAGTGGTTTTATAAATTGGTTTGGTCACCTGATATCAGATATAACTGGTTCTTCAGGTAGTAAAAGAAGGGGGATGGGGATACCATCTCCATTTTGGAGCTGGACGAATGACGTTATTGCTATCAAGAAGAAACTTGATATACCCGTTGTAGAATTTGATAAATCAATAAATGAAATAGCTTTAGAGATTTATAAGAAAGGATATGATGTAAGATTCCAAGCTACTCAGGCGATACCCATATTTATCAATGAATTATTGGTGAGAACTTTCTATTCAGTTAGACGTTTGATTAGATACTTTTTAACTACTCAAAAGGGAAATAGATCTTTTATATTGCTGTGGAAGTCATGTGAGCCTTTTTCTAACGCGACAGTAAAAAGAATGCTTGTGGTGGCACATGCCTCATTCTGCTTGATTGATGCAGGTGATGCAATCGCACGTAGTTTTATCAATGGTGGTGTAAATTTCAATGTTGTAGAACTCGTCATGAGATTGAATATTGTAGGAGTTGGAAGATTTGCAATTTCATTGTACGGAGAGGCTAGTAGAGGGATAAATAAATATTCGATAAAAGAAGAAATCATTGCTTTAAGACGTGAAAAGTTTATTATTGCTGATTACGTTGAAGAGTTAAAAACTCTAGCAGAGATCTATGATGACAAAGACTTGCTTTTGTTCGCAAAAGAGTTAAAAGAAAGTGAGTTGTATATCAAGGCTTTTGAAAAGTCTGCTTTATTAGCGGAAAAAAGAAATGTTCCAAAAAATCAGATATTGCACAAAAAAAATGATATCGATTCTTACTTTAAAGGAGAAAATTTATAAGTGAAAGGAAAAAAGAAATCCAGACTTCAACAAGCCCAAGATAAAACACAAGAAGCAATTAATAAAACAAATAAAACGATTGAAGAACTTGGAGGGCATACAAGTGGATTGTATGACTCTCTGACTAATATTCAGGAATTATTTGATAAAATCCGAAATGTACCTAGCGATAAGAGAGTACAATATGAGGAACTTAAGAAGATACGACTAGAGTGGAAACAGCAAGCTAAAAAGATTGAGAAAGATTATCAGGATGCTGCTATTAAAAACGCAGGTGCTGTAGCTACAGGAGCTAGTCTTGGTTTTGCTGTTGTAACGATGGGGCCAACTGTTGCAATGGGGGTTGCAACTACATTTGGTGTTGCTTCAACTGGAACAGCGATTTCTACTCTTAGTGGTGCAGCAGCTACGAATGCAGCATTAGCTTGGCTTGGGGGAGGAGCCCTTGCTGCTGGGGGCGGTGGTATGGCTGCTGGTGAAGCCTTTCTTGCTTTAGCAGGTCCGATTGGATGGGCTATAGCAGGTGTTTCTCTCGTTGTGAGTGGATTACTTTTCTGGAGGAGTAGAAAAAGCAAGAAGCAATTGGAAAACGTGTTTACAGCAATTAGTCAAAGAGACGTAAAATCATATGAACTTACTATTGTAGAGCTCAAAGAACGTATCAATCGTATTATTAATGAGGGTGATATGTTGCAAGTAGCTATTGAAGATATTCTAACGTTTGGACTAGATTATGATTTGATGACTGAGAAACAGCAGTATACGCTTGGTTCCTATGTAAATTTAATGTGTTCATCAACGCAACTTTTGACAAATCCTATTAGAGGTTTGAAACCAAAATTCTCAATTGAAGATTTTGATAATTTTGTGGCTTGGAAGGGTAGAAATGTTGACAAAAATATTTGCGATGAGTTTAAATTCTTCATAATCTCTCTCGCAAATCTCTTCTATAAGATTGATTTAGATGATTACTCAAAAAATCTCTTGTGGAAGTCTCTCAGGAAGAATAAAAAGATGCTTAAGTCAATGAAACTATCAAGGAAGAAATTTAAAATGGATATCATGGATGCGGTTTTTGAAGCGTTGAATTTCAAGTATAAAAACCAATAAATTGCTATAAGGATGTTTTTTCTATTAAGAGTTTTCCTGATTTATTTGTGTTCAGATAGTACCTGCAAGTAGAACTTTTCGAAAATCTTTAACACCGTATTGTATATTGATGAAGCTGTAAATAACCGGATAAGTTTCGTTCAATGCTTTCATTCAAATATTCAGATTCCTATTATATCCCCGTCTAGAAAAAAACGACTATCTAAGTTGGTAAATAACTTCAGGAGGTTTATACGCTATGCTTAGATCTTATGTAAGTAAAAAGAATTTATTCTTCTATTTTGTGGCGATTATGATTACTTGGCTGGAGGCTGTGATTACACCAGCTTTGATTCAGTATATTGTCTCTAGTTTTACCAATCACCAGTTGCAGTTGCTGTGGCAGGTCTTAATTTGGGGGATTGTGGGGAATTTGATTCTCTTGCTGGGTTTGGCAGGGAAACGCTATTACTATGCACGAGTGCTGACGGACTTCAAGTCGGGTATTAAGCAAGCCATCTTTCAGACTTTCTTATATAGCCGTCGGATAGCAGATGAAGAGGTTTTGTCCGACCTGGAAAATGATGTGAAACAGCTAGAAGATAACTATATTGAGCCGACTGTCATTATCATTTCTTCTTTGGGATTTACAACTGTCTCTATCTGCTATGCTCTCTGGACTAATTTTTATCTCGGCTTGCTCTTTATCGTTTTTTATTCGATACCTGTTCTTTGTAGTAGCATAGGTTCCAAGCGCTTGGATGCGATTACTAAGCAGAAGTCCCTGGCTAACCAAGGCTATGTCTCTCAAGTGACCAATATGATTGCGGGTGCTCGTTCCATACGACATTATCGGGGACAAAGCTTGTTTTACAAACTGTTTTCCAAAGATTTGCATAAGACTCTAGAGCAAGAAATCGCCTATGAAAAGCAACGGACGCTAAACAGTCTTTTTATCAATGGCATTGATGCCTTTTGCTCGGTTTCGCCGATTGTCATTGGTGGTTTCATGACCTATTATAACTACCTATCTCCAGCCAGCTTTGTTGGGATTTACCTTGTATCGCATAATATTGGCTACCAATTTCAAGAGCTATCTTACTTTATCAATACTAGAAAATCAGCCAAGTCTCTCTGTGATAAGTATCAAAACTTGCTGGGAGAGGAGTTGACAATGCCTTCTGTTCTTGAAAGTTCCGTCTTTCCTATCCAGCTAGAGCAAGTCAGCGTAGAGCGTGATGGTCAAGAAATCCTAGCCCCTTGTGACCTTACCATTGAGGAAGGGGAAAAGATTGCCATTATCGGAGAAAGCGGGTCTGGGAAAACAACCTTACTGAACCTCATTTATGGAGAAATCAAGCCTAGTCAAGGTCGGATCCACTATCATGGACAAGAGCTAAGCTCAGAAGAACTCTATCAGGCTGGTGCCTACATTCTCCAGTCCAGTCATGTCTTTGATGGATTGACACTAGAGGAAAATATCGCTTTGGGACAAGAACTGGATTCTGTAAGGATGGAAGAGATTCTGCAGCAAACCGGTTTGAAAGCTCTCCAAGGCAAAATACCTAGTAACCAAACCCTGTCAGGAGGTGAGAAGCAGCGGTTAGAAATTGCCCGCGCGCTCTATCACAATCGCCAATTTATCCTGGCTGATGAGGTTAAGGCTAATCTGGACCTTAAAAATCAAGAGAAAATCAGCCAGCTTCTCTTCTCTCTCCCACAAGCAGTCGTAGAAGTGATTCATCACTATAGCGAAGAGGACTTGAAGCGCTATGATAAGGTCATAAAATTGGAGAAATAGGTGGAGGTATATATTTCAGAAAGGAGTGGCAAAGGTCACTCTTTTTTGTGAGTTGGAAAATAAGATGATTAGCTTTTTTTCCATTTATAATATACAATAAAGTTATGGTGCTTTACCATATGTTTTTTTAAAAAAATATTATATAAGGAGATTAGCTATTGGCAATAAAAGAATTCGAGATAGATGATTTTAATGAATTAATTTCCATTTTAATTCAGGATTCATATTATAGCAATACTAGTAATAGAACTAAGTTGACTTTATTAAGGCAGTACTCCGAGATAATTATTAGAAAAATAATTAATATGGGTGAGGGAGAACCTTTATTACTTGGTGATGTGCTTTATCCTAAGAAAGGAACAAAAGTTCATGAAAAGCTTCAATTGTTAGAGAAGTGGCGTTTAAAGGAGTTTCAAGAAATAATTCAGAAAGTAGCATCTTGGGGAAATAAACATTCGCATACTCAAAGCATTAGTATAGGAACAGTTGAAGACGTTGGTCAAGCAGAAAATGCAATTTTGGAACTAGTGGCATTTTTGTTTATTGATTATTTCCTAGAATACCCTATTCATTTATTTACTGACAGAGTAATATTAAGAGCTTTCTCATTTTTACCACCTATATTGAGGTTCAAAGTTTTGTCATACTTATATAAAAAAGCTGATAGAAGAAATGTTGTATTGGTAGACAAACTCTTATTATCGTTAGTAAAAACGAAAGGAAAAAATTATACTAGCGACTGGTTAGAACAAAATCAAGAAGATTTGATTAAAGTAGATTATCCAAATCAAAAAACTATCGAAGATTTTTATAGTTTCTGTGATTTTGAAGTAACTATTCAGTTATCAAATTATAAAAATATATATGAGTTGTGGAAGGATAAAATTAATGACCCACGGATTCTGAGCAATGAAAGTGGTCGGCTTTATAAGAATTTTGAGGAAGCACTGTATTATTATAAACAAAATAAAATAGAGGATATGCTTCATGATAGTATTGAGAGAGAAAAATTTAGAGACCTCCTGAACTTTGTCTACGTTGGTAGAAAAGCACATTAGTTACGTTTAATGGTTTAATTCAAATATGCTGACCCTCTACATTTCGTTTCACAGTATAGGTAGCTAACGTCAGCACATGTTGAGGCGGTATCACTGCTTGTACGAGCTGAGGTATCAGCGAAGTAGAAGTAGATGCTCCGCCCATGGGATAGGACTCGTAGAATGGGGAGAGAAACTGACGAAATGATACGGTAAGTCCGAACCACTGAGTGTGTGGCTCTGCTCTTCCGATCTGAGATAGTCGAAAAGTAAAAGGGGATGGTATTGGTATCAATCAATGAGTAACAAAGTAACAGCATGATTCGAAACATTTGCTTGTAATTTGCGGAGGAACATCAATATGGATGGAATAACAAAAGATTCTATAAAAACGGCTAAACTAATGAAACAATTATGGCCCCAATTGACCGATAAAGAAGCTATTGATGAAGTAAAAAGATATACAAATGGCAAAAATACTGCAATCTTTACTGAAGTTGAAGGTGACACAATTGTAGGTTTAGCACTATGTTCACTCAGATTTGATTATGTTGAAGGTTGTAAATATAGTCCTGTTGGATTCTTAGAAGGGATTATTGTCGACGAGGAATATCGTTTAAAGGATATTGCTAAAAATCTCTGTACAAAATGTGAGGAATGGGCGAAAAATAAAGGATGTAAGGAATTTGCAAGTGACTGTACTTTAACGAATACGGATTCTATAAGATTTCATCTCAATATTGGATTTCAGGAGGCAAATAGAATTATTCATTTTAAGAAGAAATTATAATTTCAGAACGAGGTCAAAATTTATGTATCTTTAGGAAGTGTGAAAGAATGGACGGACTACGAATTACTTTTCATTAGTTAAGAATATAGTAATGTTGTAAAGTTAATTGAGGAGTTATTGATGGAGTTTATTAGTAAGATAGCCATAAATAAAGGCTGGTCAGATGATAAAAAATATTGTGTTAAAGACCAGAACCATCAAAAATATTTATTGCGTGTTTCTGATAAAGAGAAGTTAGATTCTAAGAAAATTGAATTTGATATAATGGAGAAGGTTGCATTTCTTGGAGTTCGTATGTGTAAACCGATTAAATTTGAATTCTGCGGTGACGAAGTACATTCTATACACGAGTGGATAGATGGAAGAGATGCAATAGATACCATTTTAACTTATTCAGAAAACCAACAATACACTTACGGGATAGAAGCAGGAAGAATGCTTAGAAAGATTCATACAATTCCTGCTACAGAAGTTTGTGAAGACTGGGAAATCTTTTTTAATCGAAAAATTGATGATAAAATCTCCAAATACAAAGAATGTCCCGTCCAATATGAAAGTGGTCAACTCTTTATTGATTTTTTGGATAAAAACCGTGAACTGCTAAAGAATAGACCCCAAGTTTTGCAACATGGTGATTATCATATTGGAAATTTCATGATTGGAGAAGATCGTGAGATTTATGTCATTGACTTTGATCGTTTTGACTTTGGAGATCCTTGGGAGGAGTTCAATCGTATTGTGTGGTCAGCTCAAGTATCTCCCTCTTTTGCATCAGGTATGATAGATGGATATTTTGATGACAAGGTTCCAGATTTATTTTGGAAACTTCTTGCTGTTTACATTCTAAGTAACTTAATTGGAGCTCTTCCATGGGCTATTTCTTATGGAGAAGAAGAAGTATCAGTAATGCAAAATCAAGCAAAGGAAATTTTAGAATGGTATGATTATATGAACCGATTAGTCCCAAGTTGGTATATGAACAAGAATAATACTGAATAAGCGTTGGAATATCAATTTGGAAAAAGAAAATAATTAAATGAAATCTCAAGATAGAAACTAATATTAAGCCTTTTCTCCAAGGCTTTTTAATATTCTCTACTATACCTTTTATTCCCAAACTTAAACAATAGCTTGCAATCCTTTTTTTAAAATAGTATACTAGGGCTAGATTATGGAATCGTTTGCATAAAGTTGCGATGAGTTTAAACAGAGAAATCTAGGAGATGAAAAGTATGGAATTAACAGCCATTTATCATAGACCGGAGTCGGAGTATGCCTATCTTTATAAAGAAGGTCAAGTGCATATCAGAATTAGGACTAAGAAAGAGGATATAGAGAAAATCCATTTGCACTATGGGGATCCCTTTATTTTTCTTGAGAAATCTTATGAAGATGTGAAAGAGATGGTCAAAGTGACATCTGATGCCTTATTTGATTATTGGCAAGTAGCTGTCTCTGTGCGCTTTGCTCGGCTCCAGTATCTGTTTGAGCTTGAGGATAAAGAGGGGCAAAGCGTCTTGTATGGAGATAAAGGTTTCACTGACAATAGTCCAGAAAACCTTGCTTATGAGGGCAACAGATTTAAACTCCCTTATATTCACGAAATTGATGGCTGCCAGGTTCCTGAATGGGTTTCAAAAACGGTCTGGTATCAGATTTTTCCAGAACGATTTGCCAATGGAAATGCTGAATTTACACCAGAAGGAGCTTTAGCTTGGGATGCAGCTATCAGTCCTAAGACTACGGATTTCTTTGGTGGGGATTTACAAGGAATTATTGACCATCTGGATTACTTACAAGACCTAGGGATTACAGGGCTTTACCTCTGTCCCATCTTTGAATCGCCAAGCAATCACAAGTACAATACGACAGATTACTTTGAAATTGATCGACACTTTGGGGACAAGGAGACTTTCCGTCAACTGGTGGAGCAAGCTCATCAGCGTGGCATGAAGGTTATGCTGGATGCGGTTTTCAATCATATGGGCGATCAGTCTGCTCAATGGCAGGATGTTCTCAAGCATGGTGAAAAGTCAGAATATAAAGACTGGTTCCACATTCAAGAGTTCCCAGTGATGAATGACAAGCTTATGAATCCCAAAGAACTGCCTTATCATACCTTTGCCTTTGCCAGCTATATGCCTAAGTTAAACACGGCAAACCCTGAGGTGAAAGACTATCTCTTAAGCGTTGCTACCTATTGGATTGAACATTTTGATATTGATGCATGGAGATTGGACGTGGCCAATGAGGTTGATCATCAATTTTGGCGAGATTTTCGGAAGGCTGTTTTGGCCCAAAAGGCTGACCTTTATATTCTTGGAGAGGTTTGGCATACCTCTCAGCCTTGGTTAAATGGAGGTGAGTTTCACGCGGTCATGAACTATCCTTTATCGGATAGTATCAAGGACTACTTTTTGAGCAGGAGCAAGAAGACCAGTCAATTTATAGCTGAGATTAACTGCCAGTCTATGTATTACAAGCAGCAGATTTCTGAGGTTATGTTTAATCTCTTGGATTCGCATGATACAGAGCGCATCTTGACGACTGCCAAAGGAGATATCCAGCTTGTCAAATCCGCACTTGCCTTTCTCTTTTTACAAAGAGGGACGCCTTGTATCTATTATGGGACCGAGCTAGAATTGGGTGGAGCTATGGACCCGGATTGTAGACGGGTCATGCCTTGGGACCGGGTTTCCAATAACAATGATATGCTCAATTTTATGAAGAACTTGATTCAGCTTCGCAAGAATGTTGCGGGCATTATTCAGTATGGGAAATTTAGCTTAGAAGAAATCAAGCCCGATGTGCTGGCTTTAGAATGGCAACTTGACAATCAAGCAATCAGAGCCATTTTTAATCAGTCGAATGAGAATTATCTTTTAGACAGAGATTCAGCTGATTTGGTGAGTCATTGCCAAACTGATGACCAGCAAGTGCTCATCTTACCAAAGGGGTTTGTAGTCTTTTCTCAATAGTCTAAAAGCTAACAGAGTAGAAAGATAGGAAGTCTGACTAACCGAGGCTTAAAAATTCATGTAAAATGTTTTGGAATTTTCTAGATGGTGGTGTAAGATGAAATCAAAAGAACTTCTGAAGAAAAAGTTGACTAATCTAGCTAGCGGGGAATTGGCAACTGTTTTAGTATTTTGGATGAATTTCATCCTGCTTAAAAAGTGGATTTTTACTACCGAAGGCTTCATTTCTATTTCTTTCTCTTTATTTCTCCTAACTTTTATCCTGATACAAGGTTCAGTCTTTTGGTGGATTTTACTCAAAAGAATCTCTAATCCGGAATTTGCTGAGAAGTATACGGGAAAGATTTACAAGATATTGAAGAAATTAGATCTTATTTTACTAGCTGCGGGAATTTTTGTGATATTATTGAATCACAGCAATTTTTCCACCGTCATCATTTCTTTTGCGATTTGGATCTTTGCTGTGATTGAGTGGCTAAATTACTATCTATTGCAATTGTCATACAGCTTGAATCCTGCTGTTTTATGGAGATACCTTCGACATAGGAAATTGAAAAAGAGTAAAATAGCAAAGGAAATTGAGAAAATCTTATAATGCTGATGATTAGCAAAATGATTTCCAAGAGCCGAAAGACGCAAAGGAGTGCAATCTTATGCCTAGACCGAAAACTAAAGAAGATTTGATGCTAGCTGCTAAGGAAAACTATGAGAAACTACAAACTCTCATTTCTAAGATGTCTGATAAAGAGTTAAATACGCCCTTTGATTTTTCTCGGGATGAAAAGAAGAAAGAGGCTCATTGGAGTCGGGATAAAAATCTAAGAGATGTTTTGATTCACCTCTATGAATGGCATCAGCTCTTGTTGAATTGGGGGCATTCCAATCAAAAGGGACAAGAGCAGCCCTTTCTTCCTACTCCCTATAACTGGAGGATCTATGGAGAGCTGAATCTGGAATTTTGGAAGAAACATCAGAATACTTCTCTTGAAGAGGCAACTGAGATCTTTCATCAGTCCCATCAAGATGTTTTGGACTTGGCAGACACATTTACAAACGAAGAATTATTTTCAAAAAATGTCTATAAATGGGTCGGAGGGACTGTACTAGGTTCCTATTTTGTAAGTGCTACCTCCAGCCATTATGACTGGGCCATGAAAAAGTTGAAGGCTCATCAGAAAAATTGTAAATTAAAATAGTTAATTGAATACGAGTAGTGGAGAAGAATAAAATATGAAAAAACATAGTAAAATAATCATGTCCTGCGCCTGCCTAGCTTTGACTTTTGGGCTGGCAGCATGCGCTAGTTCCCAGAAAAATAAAGAAACAAGTCAAACTACATCTACCTATTCAAATCTAAACAGTAAAAAAAGTGTCGAAGAAGTCAAGAATTTGTTGGCTGCCGACTTGGATAAAGACAGTGTTGATAACTTTCTCAATCTAGTCAATGACTACAATAGACTTGTTGGCTCTACTGGATTAACGGGCGATTTCACTAAATTTACCAAAACCGAATATGATGTGGAAAAAATCAATCCTCTGTGGCAGGCAAAGAAGGGCGATTTTATCGGGACAAATTGTCGCATTAATACTTACACTTTGTTGAAAAATAGCATCGAAATTCCTCAAATAGAAAAGGACGACGAACTCTTGTTCATAGATAATGATTCGATTGACAAGGGCAAGCTCTTTGATGCCAAGGATAAGGAAGAATTTAATATCCTGTTTTCAAGAGTCAAGACTGAAGCGACTCAAGATGTAAAAGTCCATGCTAAGAAGATGGAGGAATACTTCAAACAGTTCAAGTTTAGCGAAAAGGCGAGGATGCTTTCTGTCATCGTCCACGACAATCTTGACGGTGATTCTCTCTTTGTAGGGCATGTCGGCGTCTTGGTTCCAGATAAAGACGGATATTTATTTATCGAAAAGCTGACCTTTGAAGAGCCTTATCAGGCAATCAAGTTTGCGACCAAGGAAGATGTCTACAAATACTTGCAGACAAAATATAAGGACTACACAGGGGAAGGACTGGCCAAGCCTTTTATCATGGACAATGATAAGTGGGTAGAGGGTAAGTAGTCTGCTTCAGTTAGCATTAAGAAAATAGAACTGGGAGATTAAGCGTATGGAATTAAAAGATTTTACAGAAAAGGAACAGGAGCAGATTAATCAAGGGCTCAGCACTGCAGAAAATTCCGATAAGGAAGCTGCCAAAAAGATTCTGGCACTTGTGCCCAAGGAATGGATTAAGAGGATTCCTTTCTTCGTGAGAGGGCATGCGACGACCAAGACGGTTGAGCGAGTTGCTAAGCAATATCCTGAGCTGTACGCTGTCGCCAAGCAGCAAGGCGAACTTCCTGACAAGGAAAGAGAAGAATTGCGCCTGATTATGACGAGCATCTTTGAAGAAAAGATGAATAAGCATAAGATTAAATGAGTTCTTACTTTGAAAGAAGTAAGAGCCTTAGGAAGTCACTGGAAACAGTGGCTTTTTCGTTTTTTATGGACATGATGAGGATGGTCACTAAGACTATCTTTGGATCGGGCTTCTAATTGGGCTTTGGGACTATTCTCCATGAGAATTATCGGTAAAAATGGTATAATGTTCCTATATTTTCTAGAGGAAAAGGCAGGCTATGAAATTACTTTATACAGATATTCGCCATTCTTTGACCAAGGTGTTGGTGGCGGAAGCTGAGAGCTTGGTGGCGGCTGGTAAGCGAGTCTTTTATATTGCGCCTAATTCGCTTTCTTTTGAGAAGGAGCGGGCGGTTTTGGAGTGCCTGAAGACTCAGGCTTCCTTTGCCATTACGGTGACGCGCTTTGCCCAGATGGCTCGGTATTTTGTCCTCAATGATGTTCGGCAAGGGCAGAGTTTGGACGATATTGGTCTGGGAATGTTAATCTATCGGACCTTAACAGAGCTGGATGATGGAGAGCTTAAGGTCTATGGCCGGATTAAGAAGGATTCTCAGTTTATCCAGCAGCTGATGGATCTTTACCATGAACTGCAGACTGCCCAGATGTCCTTTGCGGATCTAGAATTTCTCGAGGAGCCTGAGAAGCGGGAGGATCTGGTCAAGATTTTTACAGCGGTGACTGCTGCTCTGAATAAGGGCAATTTTGATTCGTCTTCTCAGATTGCTGCTTTTACCCAGCATATTCTGTCAGGTGATACGGATGAGGAGTTGGAGAATTTGGCCCTGGTCATCGATGGCTTTACTCGTTTCTCTGCAGAAGAGGAATATCTGGTCAGTCTCTTGCATCGAAAAGGTGTGGAGATTGTTATTGGGACTTATGCCAGTCAAAAAGCTTATCGAGCAGCCTTTCGTGAGGGTAATCTCTATCAAGCCAGTGTGGACTTTCTAAGAAAACTAGCCGAGGATTATCAGGTCAAGCCTGACTATATCCCTCATGCAGAAGCAGAAGATGCCTTTGGACGGATTTCCAAGGTCTTGGAGAGTCGTTATGACTTTTCAGAGCCGGCTGTTGAAGTTAGTGAGACAGACCGCTCACAGCTTCAAATTTGGGCTACTATGAACCAGAAAGAAGAGTTGGAGTATGTGGCTAAGTCCATCCGGCAGCGGGTTCATGATGGTGTGCGCTATAAGGATATTCGTCTGCTTTTGGGAGATGTAGAAGCCTACCAGCTTCAACTCAAGACTATTTTTGACCAATACCAGATTCCCTACTATCTGGGGCGGAGTGAGTCGATGGCACAGCATCCGCTGGTCCAGTTTGTCGAGTCCTTGGAGCGGCTCAAGCGCTATAACTTCCAACTGGAAGACCTGCTCAATCTCTTAAAGACAGGGTTATACGGAGATTTTACTCAGGAGGAGCTGGATCATTTTGAGCAATATCTACGCTTTGCGGATATCAAGGGTGCGGGCAAGCTAGCTAAGGATTTCACGGCCAATAGCCAAGGGAAATTTGACCTAGACCGTCTCAATCATATTCGTCGTCGGGTTATGACTCCGATGCAAGACTTTTTCAAATCCCGCAGCCAGACGGCGTCGGGGCTCTTAGCTAAATTTACAGAATTTGTCCAAGCAGCTCGTTTGTCGGATAATTTGGCAGCTCTGCTGCAGGGAGCAAGTCAGCAGGAGCAGGAGCGCCATGAGGAAGTCTGGAAGGCTTTTAGTCATGTTCTAGAGCAGTTTGCTCAGGTCTTTGCAGATAGCAAGGTCAAACTGGATGATTTTCTGGCCTTGGTCTTGTCAGGTATGCTTTTGTCTAACTATCGGACGGTGCCAGCAACGGTAGATGTGGTCAAGGTCCAGTCTTATGATCTGATAGAGCCTTTAGCAGCTCCTTGCGTCTACGCGATTGGACTGACCCAAGAGCGTTTCCCGAAAATCGCGCAAAACAAGAGTCTGCTCAGTGATGAAGACCGGGCTCGACTCAATGAAACAACGGATTCTCAAGCGGAACTGCAGATTGCTAGTTCTGAGAATCTCAAGAAAAATCGCTATACGGCTCTGTCGCTGATTAATTCTGCTACCAAAGAGCTGATCTTGTCTGCGCCAGCCTTAGTCAATGAAGTAGAGGACAGCATGTCGACCTATCTACTGGAATTGACTGCAGCTCCGCTTTCCTTGCCCATCATTGTCAAAAAGCCTCAGGCTTCCAGTGATGATATTGGCAGCTACCGAGCTCTCTTGTCTCAAATCATCGAGCTCCACCAAGAGGAGATTGACCGAGAGTGGACAGCAGAGGAGCAGACTTTTTGGGCGGTGGCTGTGCGGGTTCTCCGCAAGAAATTGGCTGCAGAAGGAATTAGCATTCCGCAAATTAGTAAGGAACTAAAAACAGAGTCTCTACAACTGGAAACTCTGCAAGCCCTCTACCCTCAGGAGCAGCCTCTCCGACTTTCAGCGTCTGCTCTAAACGAATATTTCCGGCATCAGTATGCTTATTTTCTCAAGTATGTTCTGCGCTTGCAGGAAGAGTGGACCATTCATCCAGATGCTCGCAGTCATGGGATTTTCCTTCACCGGATCTTTGAAAAGGTCCTGCAGGATGATTCGTCAGCTGATTTTGACCGGCGTTTAGCGCAGGCTATGGAAGAGACCAGTCGAGAGGCCGAGTTTGAGAGTATCTACAGTGAGTCAGGTCAGACCCGTTTTGCGCGCCAACTCTTGCTAGATACGGCGAGGGCGACCGGCCGGGTGCTGGCTCATCCAACTGGGATTGAGACCATTGGTGAGGAGACTGGCTTTGGCTCAGCTTCTAAGCCTTTCCTTACCTTGGAAAATGGCAGAGCAGTGACCGTGAGCGGTAAGGTGGACCGGATTGATCGTCTGACTAAGACCGAGAGTCTGGGAGTGGTGGACTATAAGTCTGGCGATATTAAGTTCAGCTTTGAAAAGTTCTTTAATGGACTGAATTCTCAGCTGCCGACCTATCTGGCAGCGATTGAGGAGTTAGCAGACTATCAAGAGGATAAGGGAACATTTGGTGCCATGTATTTGCAGATGACCGATCCGATTGTGGCGCTTAAAGATACCAAGACCTTGGCTGATGCAGTCAATCAGTCTATGAAGCCACTCCAGTACAAGGGACTTTTTGTGGCTGATGCTGTCAAGGAGCTTGGTCCGCTCTATGAAAAAAATAAGACCAACTTGCTGAGTCAGGAAGACTTGGACTTGCTTCTGACTTACAATGCTTACCTTTATAAAAAAGCTGCAGAAGGCATTCTATCAGGCCATTTTGCAGTCAATCCTTATACAGAGAATGGGCGCAGCATTGCTCCTTATGTAGAGCAGTTTAAGGCCATTACGGGCTTTGAAGCCAATCTCCATCTGGGACAGGCACGCCAACTGGAAAAGCTGGATGCAAGTAAGTTTGATAGGCGGCCAACTGGTGACAAGCTACGCCAGGCCTGGCTAGAAAAGATGAGGGAGGAGATGGAAAAATGAAGAGAATTCCTTTTTTAACTGCAGAAGAGATTGCTCTTAAGCAAGCCCAAGAAGCTGTTTCGGACAAGCCACAGAAAAAGACAGCAGAGCAGATTGAGGCTATCTACTCCTCTGGCCAGAATATTCTGGTCTCCGCTTCGGCCGGCTCGGGTAAGACTTTTGTCATGGTCCAGCGGATTATTGACCAGATTCTTAGAGGTGTTGCTGTCAGCCAGCTCTTTATTTCGACCTTCACCGTCAAGGCGGCAGGCGAGCTCAAAGAGAGGCTGGAGAAAGAACTGGGTCAAGCCTTGAAAGAGGCTGAAAGTCCTGAACTCAAGCAACATCTAGCCCAGCAATTAGCTGACTTGCCCAATGCCGATATTGGTACTATGGACGCCTTTACCCAGAAAGTGCTTAGTCGCTATGGTTATCTGCTTGGTTTGGCACCGAATTTTGGGATTCTCCAGTCTGCCAGTGAGCAGCTGATTCTGCAAAATGAAGTCTTCAGCCAAGTGTTTGATCGTTACTATGACAGCGAGCGCCAGGCTTTGTTTAGCCGTTTGGTCAAGAACTTTACTGGTAAGCGCAAGGATTTATCAGGCTTCAGAGAGCAAGTTTATCGGATTTACAGCTTTCTGCAGTCAACCAGCAGTCCTCAGCGCTGGCTGGAAGGAACCTTCCTCTATGGCTATGAGCACAGTGATTTTGCAGCAGAGAGAGAGCAGATATTTGGTCAAATCAAATCAGCCCTTTGGGAGCTGGAAGCTTTCTTTTCTGCCCATCTGGAGCATGAAGGAAGAGAATTTACAGGTGCTAAATATCAGGAAAATGTCCAAGATGCTCTGACCGTCTTAGCAGGCCTGAATGAACTTTCCTCGATAGAAGAAACAGCTCAGTTTCTCAAACGGATCGTGACACTTTCCCAACTGTCCAATGGTCAAGCCTTTACAGCTCGGGTTGGCAAGAATGCAGACGAGCTCAAAAAAGAAATGGCCAAGGACTACAATGAGGTCAGGAAGCCTATGATTGAGCGGCTACGTAGCTTTGACCAGCAGCTTTATCAACTGGACTTTATTGAGCAACACCAGGCTGAGTGCCTGCCTCTAGTTGAGCTTCTGCGGGATTTTGTGGCGGACTTTGCACAGGCTTACCTGGAGCGAAAGAAAGCAGAAAATGCCTTTGAATTTGGTGACATCAGCCATTTTGCTATTGAGATTTTAGAGAGATTCCCAGAGGTGCGTCGCTTTTATCAGGAACGCTACCACGAGGTCATGGTGGATGAGTATCAGGATACCAACCACACGCAGGAGCGCATGCTGGATTTGCTTGCCAGAGGGCAAAATCGCGTTATGGTGGGTGATATCAAGCAGTCTATCTACCGTTTCCGCCAAGCGGATCCGCAGATTTTTAGTGATAAGTTTAAAGCCTATCAAGAGGATAGCAGTCAGGGCAAGCTGATTGTCCTTAAGGAAAATTTCCGTAGTCATCTTGAGGTGCTGGAAGCGACCAATGATGTTTTCAAACGCCTGATGGATGAAGAAGTTGGGGAAATTGACTACAATGAAACCCACTATTTGGTGGCGGGAAATCCAACCAAACGTGAGCCTAATCCAGCTAACCGTGCATCTTTCTTAATCTATGAAGGCTCCAAGGAGAGTCCGGAAGAGGATGGGGATGAAGGCTTGCCACAGGCAGTATCAGCTGGGGAAGTGGACCTAGTCATCAAGGAAATCATCCGCCTGCACAATGAAGAAGGAGTGGCTTTTAAAGATATCACGCTGCTGACGGCATCAAGAACCCGCAATGATTTGATTTTAGCTTCCTTTGAGCAGCACCAGATTCCGCTGGTACCAGATGATGGCGCCGCAAACTATCTGCAGTCAGTGGAGGTTTTGGTTATGCTGGATACCCTTCGGACCATCAATAATCAACTGAATGACTATGCCCTGACCGCCCTTCTCAAGTCTCCCATGTTTGACTTTGGCGAGGACGAGCTGGCTCGGCTGTCCCTGCAGGCCAGTCAAGAGCGTTCTCAGGAAAATCTCTATGAAAAATTGGTCAATGCTCTTGAAGGAAGAGGTTTGCATCCTGCTTTAGTCACCCAGGAACTGCAGAAAAAGCTGCAGCATTTCCATGAGACTCTGCAAGGCTGGCGGACCTATTCCAAGACACATTCCCTGTATGATTTGATTTGGAAGATCTATCAGGATCGTTTCTACTATGACATGGTGGGGACTCTGGCCAATGGTGCCCAGAGACAGGCCAATCTCTATGCCCTCTCTTTGCGGGCCAATGAGTATGAAAAGTCTAGCTTTAAAGGCCTGTCTCGCTTTATCGGGATGATTGACCGTATCTTGGAAAATCAGCATGATCTGGCCAGTGTGCCAGTGGCGGCGCCTAAGGACGCCGTTCGTCTCATGACCATTCATAAGAGTAAGGGGCTGGAGTTCAAGTATGTCTTTCTGCTCAATATGGACAAGGCTTTCAACCGTCAGGATAGCAGCTCTGCTATTATCCTTAGCCGGACCAAGGGAGTTGGCATCAAGTATGTGGCGGATGTATCGGTATCTGTGGAAGATCCCTATGCGCCGAATCAGCTGCGTATTTCCATGGATACGCTGCCTTATCAGCAGAATCTAGCGGAGCTGCAGTTGGCTAGTCTGTCTGAGCAGATGCGTTTGCTTTATGTGGCCATGACGCGGGCTGAAACCAAGCTCTATCTGGTCGGCAAAGGCAGTCAAGATGTTTTGGATAAGCGTCAGTGGGGCAAGAGTCAACAAGGGCGTTTGTCTGCCAGTCTGCGCAGCAAGCTCAGTAATTTCCAAGACTGGCTTTATGCCATTCAGGCTGTTTTTTCTGATGAGAATCTTGCCTACGAGACCCGTTTTGTCACTGATGAGGAGCTAACTGCTGAAGAGATAGGGCGAATTAATGAGCCTGTGCTCTTTCCAGCGGATGATTTGGCAGATAATCGTCAGTCAGACGACATCCGTCGAGCTCTGGATATTTTAGAAAGCGTGGATCAACTGAATAGCCAGTACCGCTCTGCTATTGAGCTGCCGAGTGTGCGGACACCTAGCCAGATTAAGAAGTTTTATGAGCCAATCATGGATACGGATGGTCTGGATATCATGGATGAGCGAGCAGCTTTTCGGCCTCAGCCCAGCTTTGAGTTGCCTGATTTTGGCAAGAAAGCCAAAGTGACTGGAGCTCAAGTCGGTAGTGCCGTTCATGAGCTTATGCAGCGGATTCCTTTGGATAGCAGTCCCAGCATGGCTGTACTTCGTTCTGCCTTGGCTCAGGTTCAGGCCGATGAAGCGGTCAAAAAGCAGATTCAGCTGCCTAAGATTGCATCTTTCTTCGAGACAGATTTGGGACGTCTCTTGATTGAGAACAGTGACAGAGTTCGTCGAGAAGCACCATTTGCCATGCTTAAGAGGGATGACGCTAGTGGTCAGGAATTTGTTTTGCGGGGGATTTTGGATGGCTACCTGCTTTTTGAAGATCGGATAATTCTCTTTGACTACAAGACGGATAAATATAAAGATTCATCTGAGTTGCTTGCTCGCTACCGTGGGCAGCTAGACTTATATGCTCAAGCTCTCAGCCGTTCTTATGGCATTTCTCAGATTGAAAAATATTTGATTCTGCTAGGCAGTGAGCAGCTGCAGGTGGTTCAGGTCAATTGATTATTTTGTCGTGTCCAGAAAGGAAGGAAGCCTGTGGAACAGTTAGAACGCATTCAAAAAATGGAAAAGCACCTGAATAAATATTCTCAGGTATTGGCAAGAGCCCAGGCTGCTTTAGCTGAGCTGGAGCGCTGCCAGTCAGATTATATCCAACTGAGGGACTACTATACTGGTCAGGAATTTTTTGATGATTTAGAGTTCTCGAATGGACCGGATTTCCCTGAAAATATAGCTTGCGGCGTCTTAAGCGAAGATGCTGTCTATGACCTGATGGGGGAGCATTTTGAAACAGCGATTAATCTGTTGGATTTGTCTAGCTCTATGCTGAAAGAACGTTAATTTATTTAGAAAGAAAAAAATAATTAATTTTTTTCAATTTTCCTCTTGCTTTTTAATAAAAATTCATGTAGAATATTCAACAATAAATTGAAAGCGATGAGAGAAAAAGTCTAAGACAAGAAACAGAGAGTGCCTAATGGTGAGATGGCATGCAATCCTTAGACGACACATTCTTGAGTGCGGATGCGAAATCAGTCAGCAGTCTGAGACTAGTGTCCGACGGCTGATTGCCGTTATCAATCTGGAGTCTCGTACTCCCAGAGGGTCCTCAGGCGACTGAGGTCCGAATAAAGGTGGAACCGCGTGTCAACGTCCTTGCAAAGTTTTTTTGCGAGGGCTTTTTATTATATTTAAACTAGAAGATTCCCCTATTTTCCTTTACTAAATCGGTAAATTTCGTCTTTCATTTATTAGAAGTTCTAAAAGATAATCAGAATCATATAATGGCTAGTGTGAAAGAGAGGTGGCAAGATGGTTAAGCTAAAAGGTCTCAGGCAGATCAATCCCTATGTGGCGGGGCAGCAGCCCAATGAGCCTGACATGATTAAGCTCAATACCAATGAAAATGCTTATGGGCCGAGTCCTAAGGTGGCAGAGGCCCTGCAGAACTTTGATGTCCAGGAGTTACGCAAGTATTCCAGTTTGGATCAGGCGGAGCTCTGTCAGGCTTTGGCGGCAAACTTGAGTGTATCACCCGACCAGCTCATTATTGGTAACGGCAGTGACGATATCTTGTCCATGGCTTTCCTGGCTTTCTTTAACAGCGGCGAGTCGGTCTTATTTCCGGACTTGACCTATGGTTTTTACAAGGTTTGGGCGGACCTCTACCACGTGCCTTTTCGAGAAATCCCACTGACAGATGATTTTGAGGTCCATCCCTCCGACTATTTTGGAGACAATGGCGGCATTATCCTAGCCAATCCCAATGCTCCGACGGGGATTTATCTGTCTCTGGATCAGTTGGAGGAAATTCTGGTGTCCAATCAGGATGTGGTAGTGGTGGTGGATGAGGCCTATATTCACTTTGGCGGTCAATCTGCCCTGTCTCTGCTAGACAACTATCCCAACCTCTTTATCACACGGACCTTTTCCAAGGATACTGCCTTGGCTGGTCTGCGGATGGGCTACGGCATCGGCCATCCAGACTTAATAGCTGTCATGAAAGCTGTCAAGGACTCCATCAATCCTTACTCAGTGGATATGTTAGCAGAGCGCTTGGCTCTTGCTGCGGTGGAAGATTGGGATTATTATCTGGAGACCGGCAGAGCCATTCAAGAGACCCGAGATTGGTTTGCTGGGGAATTGGCTGCGCTGGATTTCCAAGTCCTGCCTAGTCAGACCAACTTTGTCCTAGCCCAGCCTAGTGGAATCTCTGCAGCAGAGCTTTTCCAGCAGTTAGAAGAGTGTCGGATTTATGTGAGGTATTTTCCAAAAGCAGAACGAATCAAGGACTTTATTCGTATCTCTATCGGACGGCGAGAGGAGATGGAAACAGTCCTGGCAGCTATCAAGGAAATTTGCAGCAGCTGAGAGTTTGACTCAAAGCCAGCCAGTGTAAGAATAGAGCAAGAAAGGAAAGCAGCCTATGAATAAAATCACCCTTCCGATTGGCATGCATGACAAGCTTTTCAAGAGGGCGCGTGTGACCTACGAGATTGAGCGGGACATCAGTGATTTCCTGATGGCTCAGGGTTTCAATCGGATTGACACACCGACTTTGGAGCACTTCGAGGTCTTCAGTGACCATGTGGAGCCCCATCATTATCATCTTTTCGATAAAAAAGGCGAGCTACTGGTGCTGAGGCCAGATGTGACCAGCCAGATTGGTCGGGTTATTGCTTCGACCAGGGTGCATACG